>CACNRD010000001.1 GCA_902622795.1 uncultured Pelagibacteraceae bacterium
TTGTATTTATTCACGAATATGGCCACTATTATTTTGCTAGAAAATATGGAGTAGGTGTTACTGATTTTTCAATTGGATTTGGTAAAGAATTATTTGGCTGGAATGACAAATACGGAACGCGTTGGAAAATATGTGCAATTCCACTGGGAGGTTATGTTAAATTTTTTGGGGATAGAAATGTATATTCTCAAGCTGACCATAAAGAAATACTAGAAAAATACAGTAAAGAAGAACAAGAAAAATTATTTATTTTAAAACCTTTGTATCAAAGGGTATTAATTGTTTTTGGTGGACCTTTGGCTAATTTTTTATTGGCTTTAGTTATCTTTTTTTCAATTTATACTTTTATTGGTAAAGATTTTACTCCAGCAATTATTAATGAGGTGCAAAAAGATAGCCCAGCAATGACTGGAGGCCTTAAAAATCAGGATATAATTTTAGAAATAGACGGAAATAAAGTTCAAAGTATCATGGAGGTTTCTAAATTTATCACCATGTCCACAGGAGATGTTATAGATTTCAAAGTTAAACGTTCTTACGATGAATTAATTTTAAGAATTAAACCTAACATTGTTCAAGGTGAAGATGGATTAGGTAATAAAATTAATAAAAGAATGGTTGGAATAAAACTTGGGGCTTACAATAATGAAGTAAATCATGTTAAATTAGGTCCTGCTCAGGCAATATACCATGCAGCTCATGAAGTATATTACGTCAGTACTTCATCACTAAAATACATTGGTGGAATGATCATGGGAAAAGCGGATACCTCCCAACTTGGTGGTCCAATTAGAATTGCAAAGATATCTGGACAAGTTGCAACCTTTGGAGTGATAGCTTTTATAAGCATGATGGCTTATATTTCCATTAGTTTAGGGTTAATTAATTTGTTTCCAATACCTATGCTTGATGGAGGTCACTTAATGTTTTATGCATTTGAAAGTATTTTAGGGCGTCCCTTGTCACAAAAAACGCAAGAAGGGTTTTTTCGAATCGGTATGTTTTTGTTGCTATCATTAATGTTTTTCACAACCTTTAATGACCTAAAAGATTTAGGTTTGTTTAGCTAACAAAAGTTTTCTCAACATCAAAAAATCAAGTAAAATCAACACTTATTTAAATTTTCACAAGATATTGTGTTATTTTTATTTTTTAACACTAAAAAAAAGCTTGATTAATCAACGTTTATGGCAAGTATAAATATTAACCAACAAAACCGGAGCTAAAATGAACAAAAAACAACTGATTGCACAGCTTTCTGGCTCATTAAATTTGAGTAAAGCGGATGCAGAACGAACATTTGATACGATTACCAACACTATTTTAGATGCTTTAAAAGGTGATGATTCAGTGAAAATTGCTGGATTTGGTACATATAAAGTAGCTAAAAGAAAAGCTAGAGTTGGAAGAAATCCTAGAACGGGTGAACAAATTCAAATCGCTGCTTCTCAGAAGGTAAAATTTTTACCAGCAAAAGCTTTAAAAGAAGTATTTAATAAATAGTCATTTTTTTTAACAGCCCTAATGTAAAAAATACACGTTAGGGCTGTTTCTATATGCAAATACTGCATATCCAATTTTCCTAATCAGCGTTAGTTTTCAAATTTATTAAAAAATATAACTCCATCTTTAACAGTGGAGGTCTTATGACTAAATTAATAAAAAGAATATCTGCGCCACTTCTAAGTTTAATATTTTTATTAAACATGAGTAGTGCAGGAATGGCAGAAACTACTGTTTCTGCTGAAGTTCAAGCTATATTCAATTCACTACTATTTCTAATTTGTGGTTTCCTTGTCATGTTTATGGCTGCGGGTTTTGCGATGCTAGAATCTGGTATGGTAACTTCAAAAAGTGTTTCAGTAATTTGTGCAAAGAACATTGGTCTTTACTCAATTGCTGGAATAATGTTCTGGTTGTTTGGATATAACTTAGCGTATGGAATTCCAGAAGGTGGATACATTGGAACATTCACTCCATGGTCAGATGCAAGTTCAGTTGATACTGGATATGCAGATGGTTCTGACTGGTATTTCCAAATGGTTTTCTGTGCAACAACAGTATCAATTTGTTCAGGAGCAATGGCTGAAAGAGTTAAACTTTGGCCGTTCTTTCTATTCGCAGCAATTTTAGCTGGAATTATTTATCCAATAGTAATGGGTTGGCAGTGGGGTGGAGGCTGGTTAGCAGAACTTGGCTTCTCAGATTTCGCTGGTTCAACTTTAGTACACTCAACAGGTGGTGCAGCTGCACTAGCTGGGATAATTTTGCTAGGTGCGCGTTCAGGAAGATTTGACAGTAAAGGTGAGGCTAGAGCGCTTAAACCTTTCGCTGCTTCTTCAATTCCATTAGTAACTGTAGGTGTATTTATCTTATGGTTAGGTTGGTTTGGATTCAATGGTGGATCTCAATTAGCTATTGGAACATTTGATGATGCAGTAGCTGTATCAAATATATTTATTAATACCAATCTTGCAGCCTGTGGTGGTGTAATGGCCGCGGCTATAATTACAAGATTGTTGTTTGGTAAAACAGATGTTGTACAAATGTTAAACGGAGCAATCGGTGGATTAGTTGCAGTAACTGCTGAACCATTGGCACCAACTCCTTTAGCTGCAATTTTCATTGGAGCTATTGGTGGTCTGATCGTTGTATTTGGAACTAAATTATTATTCAGTTTTAAACTTGACGATGTTGTAGGTGCAATTCCAGCTCACATGTTTGCTGGAATTTGGGGAACACTAGCAGTTCCACTAACAAATACTGATGCATCTTTTAGCGCACAATTAATTGGTGTGCTATCAATTAACATTTTTGTATTTGTCGTGTCATACATTGTGTTCTCGATTATGAAAGGAACATTTGGAATTAGATTAAGTAAAGAGGCTGAATCCAAAGGTACTGACGTGACCGAAACAGGTGTAATAGCATACGCAATACGAGACTAATTGCATGCAATATAGGGGCTCTTCGATCTCCATGTCGTTATCTCATTGAAGAGCCCCTAACAAAACAAAATTAGCTTAATATCTCTCTCTTGCTAGTTAGTTAAGGCCCCGAAAGGGGCCTTTTTATTTTACGATACTTTTTAGAGTTTCTAATACTTCTATAGCATGATCTTTGGCTTTAACGTTGTTCCAAACCTTTAATATTTGCCCTTTTTTATCAAGTAAATATGTAGTTCTAACCACACCCATAAATTCCTTGCCCATGAATTTTTTCTTTTGCCATACTTTATATTTTTTTAAGACTTTTAATTCTTCGTCAGATATTAAATCAAATTTAATTTTATATTTATCCCTAAATTTATCGTGACTTTTTAAACCATCTTTCGAAATACCATAAACTTCACATTCTAATTTTTTAAATTTTGAAAGTAATTTATTAAATTCATTTGTTTCGATTGTGCATCCAGGAGTATCATCTTTAGGATAGAAATATAAAACAACATATTTTCCAAAAGAGTCTTTTAAAGAATAATTATTTTTAGATGTAGAAAGTGATGTAAAAGCAGGTGCTTTTGAATTAATTTTTAATGTCATATCTTATTTTTTTCCCATAGTTTTTTATAATTTACCAAAGGAGATAAACCATAAATAGAGTTAATGTTAGTGTAATGGACTGCTATTGCTGGCATTGGACTAATACACAGTTCAGTTTTATATATATTATGAAATGGTTTTTCAAAAGGATTATGTTCAAATTCACAAGCAC
This sequence comes from uncultured Pelagibacteraceae bacterium, assembly GCA_902622795.1. Taxonomy (GTDB): domain Bacteria; phylum Pseudomonadota; class Alphaproteobacteria; order Pelagibacterales; family Pelagibacteraceae; genus Pelagibacter. Next base: position 3,715 of record CACNRD010000001.1, read on the forward strand.
TAACAAATTTCTTAAAATGTTTATTAACAATTTTTGAACTTGTTAAAAAAGTACACAATGTTTCATTTATAGATCGCCAGTGACGCCCATGACCCAAAAAAATATTTGAATTTTCTAATTTATTATACAAATATGGATAGTCAGATGGACACATTATTAATTCTTTCCCTGTTTGACTAGAAATTCTTTCATAAGTATAAATCATTTCTTCAATAGCATTTACTGAATGAATGTAATCGTCTTCTACAAAATAAACTAAGTCTTCACAATCCTTTCCTAAATTTAAGGACTGATTTATATTACACATATTAGAAATTTGATTATTAGTTACTTTTTTTCCATCTTGATTAAGTTTTTTTATATTTTTTTTATAATGTTCTATATTTAATTTTATTATTTCACTTTTAAAAAATTGTACCTTTAATATTTTTTTCATTTTTTTAACGATTTTTTCATCAGAGTTATGATCTATTATGGTGAACTTTAATTTTATTTTTTTAAACAATTTTTTACTATTGTTAATTGAATTAATAATAGAGCTTAATGTTTTAAGTGAGTAATCTTTTTTAGTTAAATTAAATATTCTTTTTTTAGATTGTGACAACATATTAACCGAAGCACAGGTTCTGAGAATAATATTGAGTGATTTTACTGGTCTAGTAACTTTTATTCTACCCATCGGTAATAGTAGGGACTCTTTACCTATTTTTGATATGTTATTATGCCCATCTTTACTCATTACTGGTAAATGGAGGTTCCCTTGATCTATAATTTCAAAATCAAGTTTTCTACAGATTTTAATAAATATTTTTTTTAAAAAATTAGATTTTATGTTTTGATTTTGAAGCTTCATAAGTTAGATTATTTTTATATGTCAATTCTATCATCTAAAACTCTTGTTGATAATGCTTTAAAAGAGATAAAAACAATTAACACAGACGAAGCTGTTCAATTACTAGAGGATAATAAATGTAATTTAATTGATATACGAGATGTTCGTGAGTTAGAGAGAGATGGAAGAGTAGAAGGTTCACACCATATACCAAGAGGAATGTTAGAATTCTGGTTAGATCCTGGAAGTGCTTATTTTCAGAAGGGAAAACTTGATCAAGAGAAAGAAATGGTTTTATTTTGTGCTGGTGGGTTAAGATCTGCACTTGCAGCAAAAACATTAAAAGATATGGGATTTAAAAATGTTTCTCATATAGATGGTGGATTTGGAGCTATCAGACAAAGTAAATTTAAAATAGTTTAATTATTTTTCAATTCATCTAAAGCATAATCTAAACGATCTTGTCCCCAAAAAATTTTATTATTAACAACAAATGTGGGGGCTCCGAAAATTTCTTTTTTAAAGGCTTCACTAGTAAAATTTTTTAATTTGTCTTTAATTTCTTGTTTGGAAATACTTTTAAAAAAATCTTTGTGATTGATACTTAAGTTTTCGAGTAAATGGATTATATTTTTTTCATCAGTTAAATCTGTATCATTTTGCCAATACGCATTAAAAAAAGTTTCTAAATATTTTTTTTTTTTACTTTCTTCTACTGCCAAGTAACCTCTCATAATGTAAAGTGAATTAATTGGAAATTTTGAATTCCAAATAAAATTAATTTTATTTTTTTTAGAAATCAATTCACAATCATTTTTCATATTTTTTAATTTAAATTTGTTAAAAGCTGGTGCAGTTATATCAACCAGATTATGTAACCCACCTAATAGAATAGGCTTATAATTGAATTTTATATTTTCAATTTTGATAATATTTTTATAAGCGATAAAGGCGTAGGGGCTTATAAAATCAAAATAAAAATCTATATGATTACTCATACAGATTTATTCTTTTTGCGTAAAAAATTCTAATTAACCAATAAACAAAAACACCAAACGGTCCTATCAAATATGTAATTATCAATGGTGCTGCAAGCAGAATTTTATTAATTGAAAATTTTTGAGCATCCTTAACAATCCATCCACCAACAAATAAATTTATAGCTATGAAATGAGTCCAGAAAATCATTAAGTAAAACGGGTCCTCAAATAACCTGGATAATTCATTTAGACCCAAATAAAGATTAAAATTTCCATCAAAATCATAACCAATTAGGAAGGATTTATATAAAATAAAAATATAAATACCGCTTAGTAATACAAATGGGAAAATAGAGGTTACAAAAAATCGACATAAATAAGATTGTGGAAAAAAGATTAAAATAAGCCAGAAAGGGATAACCCCTAAATTAATCCACATATAAACTGTTTCAATTGTAAAATAAGTATAAATTTGTTCGATCATTTAAGTATATTATATTCAATCTAATCATGATTCCTATAAGAAATAGAAAAAAAACTCTTCAAGTCACAGTAGATGAAATGAGAAGTTTTTCTTTTGCATATGTTGAAAAGTACGCACCTTCTAAGCAACAACTTAAAACGTATTTATTAAAAAAATACATGAAACTCTCTGCATCAGATACAAGAAAAAAGGATGTTAATAAACTAATTGATATTGTTTTATCTGACTTAGAAAAAAATAAATTTATTAACGATCAATTTTATTCTGAAAGTAAAGCAAAAAGCATGGTTCAAAGAGGACATTCACTTAATAAAATTCGTAACTACTTAATGGGAAAAGGAATAAATCAAGAGTTTATTAAAGATACAGTCAATAAGATTAGAGAAGATAATAGTGATCAAGACTTCTTTTCTGCAATAAAAATTTGTAAAAAAAAAAGAATAGGACCAGCTAGAGCTGAAGATAATAGAACTTTATTTTATAAAAAAGACATATCATTGTTAGCAAGAAATGGTTTTGATTTTGAAACCTCAAAAAAAGTTATGGATATAGAGAAAGAGGAATTTTTAAAAATTATTAATTTACTCTAAATTTTTTTTATCTTCATCTTTTAAAAGACGATTAATTTTATTTCTAATATAATTTTTAACAAAAACAAAAACTAATAATCCAAAAATAGAGACTGATACAATTATAATTAATATAATTCTTAGCTGCTCATCCATTATAATATAGATTTACTTTTTAAAATTAGACTTGAGTTTTTTAAATCTGGCTTACCATATAAAATCTCATTTCCACTAAAATCAGTAACCTCTCCACCTGCATGATTTAAAATTGCATGACCAGCAGCAATATCCCACTCATAAGCTCTAGGCTCTGCAACATAACCATCGTATTCACCTGTTGCAACTACACAAAATTTTAAAGAACTTTTCATTTTAATATTTTCCTCTACTCCTAAATCATTATAAATTTTTTGAATCTCAGGCTTAATTTTATTTGAGTATGAAATAAATTTAATTCGACCCGTGTTTTTTATAATTGACTCACTGAGATTTAATTCTTTACCGTTTTTAAGTTCATATGCGTTACCTTCTCCATAAGAGTAAAACATTCTTTTTTTAGCAGGAGCATTAATTAAACCCGCCACTGGTTTATTATCCATTACTAGCCCAGCATTAATTGTAAATTCTTCTAAATTATTTATGTAATCGTGTGTTCCATCGATTGGATCAATAAGCCAAAAATTTTTTAAATTTGATTTATCTTTATTCTCTGAACTTTCTTCAGAAATTATGGGAATTTCTGGTGTGATTTTAGATATTTCTTTTGTAATAAGCTTGTTTACTTCTATGTCACCATTGCTCACAGGGGTGTTGTCTGATTTAATTTTTTTTATTAACCCTTTTGTTCTTAATTCAATAGCTAACTCTCCAGCAATTAAAAAACTTTCAATTAAATCCTTAACTATTTTTTTTAAATCCATTTTTTATTTACCAAGTTTTCTCAATTCGATGTTATTTGCATTAATTACTTTTTTACCAGCATTTTCAAAATTAACTGTGACTTTGTCGTTTATTATCGATTGTACCTGTCCTATTCCCCATTCTTTATTACTTGGATTAGTGACTTTGTCACCTGGTTCATAATCTAAAATCATTTAATTTAATTTATATTGTAAATCAGTATAAATACCACCTTATGAATGAAGAATTAAACTCTTTAGGTTTTAATAAAAAACCATCAGATACTACTTTAGTTGTAGCTATGTCTGGTGGTGTAGATTCTTCTACAGTTGCAGGCATGATGAAGCAAGAAGGTTATAAAGTTATAGGTATCACTTTAAAGTTATATGATGATGGTAAGGAAGTAGCAGCCTCAAAACAATGCTGCTCTGGCCAAGATATTATGGATGCAAAACGAGTGGCTAATAAATTAGATATTGAACATAAAATTTTATATTATCAGGACAAATTTAAACAAGGAGTAATAGATAATTTTGTTGATAGTTATTTAAAAGGTGAAACTCCTATTCCTTGTGTACAATGTAATCAAACCGTAAAATTTAAAGATTTATTTGAGGTATCAAAAGAGCTTAATGCCGATGCCTTAGTAACAGGTCACTATGTAAAAAGTATTACAGAAAAAAATACAACAAACATGTACAGAGCAATTGATGAGAACAGAGATCAAAGCTATTTTTTATTTAATACAACTAGAGAGCAATTAGACTATTTAAGATTTCCCTTAGGTGGAATGTTGAAAGATAAAACTAGAGAGATAGCAAAAAATTTAGATTTAAATGTTGCTGATAAGCCTGATAGCCAAGACATTTGTTTTGTTCCAAATGGAGATTATGCATCGGTTATACAAAAATTTAGACCTGACTCTTTTCAAAAAGGAAATATCAAAAATTTAAATGGCAAAGTTATAGGTGTCCATGACGGTATTATTAATTTTACAATAGGACAACGAAAAGGAATAAAGGTTTCAGATATAGAGCCTCTTTATGTACTTAAAATTAATTCTGATAAAAATGAAATAATTGTAGGTCCAAAAGAAAAACTTGGAAAACAAACAATTTCTTTAAAAGATATAAATTTATTAGCACCAAATAATGAATTAGAAAAAAAAATTTTTGTGAAAGTGCGATCAACTGGTGATTTGTTAGAAGCAAATGTTTTTTTAAATGACAATAAAACAGGTATTGTTAATCTTAGCTTACCAGAGGATGGTATTTCACCTGGACAAGCTTGTGTTTTTTATAACAAAGACCAATTTGGGTATAAAGTTCTTGGTGGTGGTTGGATTAAAGAATAGAAGATTATTTACTTCTTTTTGTTTTTTCTTTTAGCTCTTCTTTTTTTTGAGCCTTGTTTTCTTCGACCTCTATGTTTTTTTGGGTAACTCATTCAATCCTATTTTAATTATATTGACGTTTTTCATGGGATATAGCATTGTCTTTTAAACATATCAAATTTTATTATGAGTAGTTCTTTCAAGACTTTTCTTAAGCACACAGCTAAAGATTTTCATAATCAATCAGTTAACCCACCAGTGGTTAGAGCGTCCACCATAATTTTTAAATCAATGAAAGATATAAGAAAAACTCAAGCAAAAGCTCAAAAAAATCCTATTGGGGGTCATTATGATTATGCAAGGCAGGGCACATCAACTACTTATATCTTACAAAAAATTTTAACTAAGCTTGAGGAAAGTTATCATGTTTTTACAACACCAACAGGTTTTGGGGCAGTTTTTTTAGCAATTTTTAGCGTCACTAGACCTGGAGATGAAATTATTGCAGCAGATCCAGTTTATAGTCCTACAAGAATATTAACTGAAAATTATTTAAAAGATTTCAATATTAAAACAACTTTTTACAATCCTCATGATCTCAAAACTTTAGAAAAAAATATTACAAAAAAAACAAAGTTAATTTTCGTAGAAAATCCAGGAAGTAATTCTTTTGATTTTCAAGATCTAGGAAAAATAATTTCTATTGCTAAAAAAAATAAAATTTTAACCGCTATGGACAATACATGGGGAACACCATACTTTTTAAAACCTATTAAACTTGGATTTGATATGTCAATCGTATCTGCAACAAAATATTATTCAGGTCATTCAGATGTAATGGGAGGATCTTTAGCAGTAAATAAAAAAGTATTTAATAAAGTGAAGGCTGCAGAGAGAATTACTGGTTTAAGACTTGGACCTGACGATGCCTATTTGATTACTAGAGGTTTAAGAACATTAGATGTCAGACTTGATAGACATAGAGAAAATGCACAAAAAGTTGCAAAATTTTTATCTAGATTTAAAAATGTAAAACTCCTTTATCCTTATAAAAAAGGTTCTTACAATTATAAGATGTGGAAGAAATATTATTCAGGAGCTTCCGGTTTAATGGGTTTAAAAATTAAATGTAAAAATGTAAACTCAGTTAGGAAATTTGTTAATTCTTTAAAACTATTTGGGTATGGTTACAGTTGGGGTGGATTTGAAAGTTTAGCTTTACATCAAGAGTATAGGGAGATGGGTACTAGAAAATTTTTAAAATTAGCAAAAGATGAACATTTAGTGAGATTACATATTGGATTAGAGGACTCTGGCGACCTTATCGCTGATATAAAGCAAGCTTTAAAACACTTAAAGTAAGTTCCTATGAGCACTGAAAAATTTATCAGGAATAAAACTGCTCTAATAACTTTAATAGCTGCATGTTTGGTAGTTCTAATATCATTAGGTGTTAGACAAACTTTTGGTCTATTCTTTATGGACTTTAAAAATGATTTAGGAATTTCATTAACAGAAGCTGGTCTTTCTATAGGGATACAAATGCTAATGTGGGGACTTACTGGACCTATATTTGGTGCAATAGCAGATAAATATGGTGGACATAAAGCCATATCTTTAGCATTTGTATTTTTTATAGCAGGAATTTATTTTCTTTACGCAGGTCCAAACACAGGAATATTTTTTCAAATAGATATGGGTATTTTAGTAGGAATTGGTTTAGGTGGAACAGCTATTAGTATTCCTATGGCTATAGTAGGAAAACATTTCCCATTATCTAACAGAACAATTGCAATGAGCTTAGTTACAGCTATAGGCTCTTTTGGATATTTTTTGTCACCACTTTTAACAACATACTCGCTAAATGAAAATGGATGGCAAATTACATTAATTGCTTTCCTTGTTGCTCTTTTTATAGGTTTAATAGTTTCATATTTTGTAAGATCTCCGTCATTAGAACAAAGTATTGAAATACCAAATTCTCAAAGTACTTTTGAGGCAATTAAAGAGGCATTTGCTTCAAAAAGTTATATTCTTTTAGTATCTGGTTTTTTTGTTTGTGGTTTCCATATTACACTAGTAGGAACTCATGTACCTACCTATGTAATTGATAGAGGTTTAGAAAGTTGGACCGCAGCAGCAATATTATCTTTAATAGGATTGTTTAATATATTTGGCTCACTTTTGAGTGGTTATTTATCCACTAAGATTAGCAAAAAAATTATCTTAAGTTTTATTTATTCTTTAAGAGGTTTATCTATTATTTTATTTATATTTTTACCAGCTAGTAATATTAATGCTTTTATTTTTGGTGCTAGTTTTGGTTTCTTATGGTTATCAACTGTACCAGCCACAAGTGGAATAGTTGCTCACATGTTCGGAACAAAATATTTAGGTTTATTATATGGAATTGTTTTTTTAAGTCATCAAATAGGATCATTTTTTGGAGCTTATCTTGGTGGTTTATTTCATGACCTTTATGGATCTTATGACTATGCGTGGTATTTAGCAATTGCATTATCAATTTTCGCTGCAATAATCCACCTACCTATAAAAGAAGAAGCAGTATTGAGATTAAAAACAAACTAAATTGAACAAAAATAAAATTTTAAACGATATTAATTTATCTGCCAAACCCTACGTTATCTACAAAACATCAAATGGGTTTGATTTATTTACAGATTTTTCAAAAAAAATTATTTTATCAAATAATAATGTTACGAATTTTTTGGAGACAATTTCTTCAAATAAAAAAAAAATCAAAAAAACTGATCTTTATATTGGTTTTTTTGGCTATGAACTTTTAAACCACCTAATTGGCATTAAATTTCCTAAGCAAAAAACTAACTTTTTTCCTAAGGGAATTTTTTATAAACCTGAAACTTTAATAAGTTTAAGTGAAAATTTATCATTTAAAGCCCAGACTACAGATAAAAAAAATAAACAATTTAAAATAAATATTAATAGAAAAAATTATACAAAAATATTTAATAAGTTTAAAAGAAAAATTAAACAGGGCGAAACTTATCAAATTAAAATTTGCACAAAATATAAAAATAAATCAAAAATAGACCCTCTCGATTTTTTTTGTCGCCTATCTAAATCAAATCTTGCTCCAGAGGCTTTTTTGATTAAAGATAAAAATTATTCAGTTATCAGCTGTTCACCTGAGACCTTAATTGAGAAAAAAGGAAGATCAATAATCACTAAACCAATTGCAGGCACCCTTAAGAAAAATACAAGTCTAAATAAAAGTAAAGCTCTTCAATATTTTAGAAAAAACATTAAAGAAACAAAGGAACATAATATGATTGTTGACATGGAAAGAAATGATTTATCGCGAATTTGTATCCCAGGGTCAGTTAAAATAAAAAAAGAAAAAACTATTGAGGAATACAAGGATCTTTTTCACTATGTAAGTTTGATAAAAGGTAAGTTGAATAAAAAGGTAAAAACTATTGATATAGTTAAATCAATGATGCCTGGTGGTTCTGTAATAGGTTGTCCTAAAATAAGCACATTGAATCTCCTAAACAATCAAGAAAAAGAAAATAGAAATATTTATACTGGCAGTTTTGGTTATATTAAATTTAATGGAGATATGAGGTTTAATATTATTATACGCTCAATACTTAATTTTAAAAATATTTCAGAAATTTCAGTCGCTTCAGGTGTTGTGATTGATAGTAATGCTAATCATGAGTTTAATGAAAATTTTATAAAAGCAAAAGCTCTAATAGATTTATTTAAATGATATATGTGATTGATCATAAAGACTCCTTTACTCACAACGTAGTTCATCAATTGTCATTATTTGATGAAGTTAGATGTACAAATTATTACGAGATTAATAATCAATATTTAAAAAGAGCATCAACTATTGTTTTATCTCCAGGACCTGGTTCACCTAAAGATTATCCAATCACTAGCAATATTTATAAAAATTATAAAGGAAGAAAAAGAATAATAGGTATCTGTTTAGGATTTCAACAGATATTATACTGTGAAGGAGCAAAAATAGTACAACAAAAACAAATTTATCATGGGTTCCAGTCAAAAATAAAAGTTGTAAGTAAAAATTCTATTTTTAAAAATAAAAATATTTATAAGGTAGGTCGCTACCATTCTTTAAAGTTGAAAGAACCTTTTTATTCCAAAAATTTTGACATAACCATGAGATGTGATATTTCAGGTTCAGCAATGGCATTAGAAAATAACATTGATAAAATTTATGGATTTCAATTCCACCCTGAATCTTTTTTAACTGTAAATGGTAACTTACTTATTAAAAAAATCTTATCAGCTTAAAGATCTCAAAGAGACAGAATTTCAAGATCTCTGGGGTGATCACGGTGTATTTACAACTATGTGGATTTATGGATCATCTCCAAAAATTCTTTTCTTTAAAGAGCATATTCAAAATTTATTAAAATCAATAAAAAATTATAAAATTTTTAAATCTTCAATAAAAAAAGATATTAATAAATTAATTAAAAATAATTTAGATCATAAAAAAAATTATAATCATTTGTTGAGAGTTGCCGTAAACAAAAAAATAATATCAATATCTTTAAGGAAAAGAATTAAACCAAAACTTGATTTCAATTTAAAACTTGTAAAATTAAAAAGAGAAAAACCTGAATACAAAAACCTTAAATATAAAGAAATTTTAAAGTATCTTTCAAAAATGGATAACTCAAGATCTGATATTGGATTATGTTCAGATGATAAAATATTTGAAACTGGTACATCAAACATCTTTTTTGTAAGAAATAATAAAATATATTCCCCTGCAAAAAATTGTTATAAAGGTATTACTTATAAATTTTTTGAGTCCAAAGTGAAAAAAATAAATAACAAAGATATAATGATTGATACATTGTCAAAATATGATGAAATTATTTTGATAGGTTCAGGCAAAGGTGTTGCCTCTGTAAAGACAGTAGATAAAATTGGATGGAAAAGAAAAAGTTTAAAAACTTTTAATTTACTAAATAATCATTATTCATTAGCTGCAAAAAAATACCCAAGGTATTAATTGATGATCAAAGACCCAAACAATCCTTGCCTTTTTTGCAATTCTGAAAAAAGCGGTATTACTTGTGAAAATGAACTAGCATATGCAAGTTACGACACATATCCTGTATCTAATCTTCATTGCCTAATTATCCCCAAAAGGCATCTCAGTGATTACTTTGATTTAACTAACGATGAGTTAATAGCATGTAATGATCTGATAAAAAAAATAAAGAGTGAAATAACCACAAAAGATAAAACCGTTAAAGCATTTAATATTGGAACAAATGCTGGAAAAATTTCAGGCCAATCTATTATGCATTGTCATATTCACCTTATACCCAGAAGAGATGGAGATGTAGAGAATCCCCAAGGAGGAGTTAGGTCTGTAATTCCTAAAAATCAACACTACAAACGAAAAATATAAATTCTAAGTTGTTATTAAGGACAAAATAACCAATAGTTTATGTTGATATGAAGATTTAACTAGATTAGAAAATCTTTTAAATTAGATCAAAATAATTTAATTTAAGGGTAAAATGTTAAATACAAATCCATTTTCTGCTTTAGCAGAGACAGTTTCTCCAGTTGCTATGCAAAGTTTCATTATTGCAATGGTAGTATTAATTGCAGCTGGAACAATTATCCAAATGATTTCTCACAGGAACCTAACATATTTTTTTAATAATGCTAAAAAAGCAAAACTTAATGCAACTAAAGAACTAGGTGTGGGGGAAAAAGTATCTATCGTCGCAAAGACGACTGTTTATGATATTGGCACTACCTCTGAGCTTGGGTTTGGCAAGAGAAGATTAGCCCATGTACTTGGAATGTATGGTACAATTTTATTTTGGGTTGCATCTGCCGTTTTAGTTTTTGTCTATACAGGCGTAGAAAAGTCATCTTCAACTATTTGGTCTATGATATGGCATATTGGAGCAATACTAACATGTATTGGTGGATATTGGTTCTGGTTTTTTTTAAGAGTGGATGTTTCAGCCGAAGCACATCCATGGTACAGAATTATTAAAGCAGACTTATTTGTTTTAGCTCTATTAGCTTGTGCAACGTTTGGTTTGTTATGGTCATATACTCAGTTCAACGGACAAACCGGATTATCATATTTATTTTTAACTTTATTTGTTGTTTCAAATTTAATTTTATTTGGAGGAATTTACTGGTCTAAGTTTGCCCATATGTTTTATAAACCTGGAGCAGCAATTCAAAAAAATTTAGCAGAAGCGGATGGGTCAAGAGATAATCTACCACCACCAGCAGACGCACCTGAGCAATTTGGCTTAGGTATAAAAAGAGAAGAGCCAAAACATTATTAATATGATAACAAGAAAAGGAAATAATTAAATTATGTCAACTTTTGTATATATGACTAGGTGTGACGGATGTGGTCACTGTGTGGATATTTGTCCTTCAGATATAATGCACATAGACGAAAACATTAGACGTGCAAAAAATATAGAACCTAATTTTTGTTGGGAGTGTTACTCATGTGTGAAAGCTTGTCCTAATCACGCTATTGATGTTAGAGGTTATGCTGACTTTGCTCCAATGGGCCACAGCGTAAGAGTTAGAAGAGAAGAAGAAAAGGGAACAATTTCTTGGAAAATTAAATTTAGAAATGGAACTACTAAAGACTTCGTTTCACCTATAACAACAAAACCTTGGGGAAAATTTATCCCTAAGTTGGCTGAGGGTGATAAGCCTAATCAAGGAGAGATTAATTCTCAAAGATTATATACTGAGCCAGAGGGTCTCAACATTGATGGTGAACTACCTAGTGTTCCAAAAGATTCTTTTAAAAAAGGGGTTTACTATTAATGGCAAAGCATAAAACACACTACGAAGATTGTGATATTTTAGTTGTCGGCGGTGGAATGGCGGGTACAGGTGCTACTTTTGAAGCGAGACACTGGGGCAGGGACATGAAAATTGTTTGTGTCGAAAAAGCTAACATAGATAGAAGTGGTGCTGTTGCTCAAGGTCTTTATGCAATCAATTGTTATATGGGAATGCAATGGGGTGAAAATCAACCTGAAGATCATGTTCGATATGCAAGAAATGATTTAATGGGAATGGTAAGAGAAGATTTAGGTTACGACATGGCTCGTCACGTGGATTCTACTGTTCATATGTTCGATGAATGGGGTCTTCCAATGATGAAGAACGAGGAAACTGGGAGATATTTAAGAGAAGGAAAATGGCAGATCATGATACATGGTGAAAGTTATAAACCAATTGTTGCAGAGGCAGCAAAAAAATCTGCAGATAAAATTTATAATAGAATTATGATTACTCATCTTTTGATGGATGAGGCTGAAGAAAATAGAGTTGGTGGTGCTGTTGGATTTAATATGAGAACTGGAGATTTTCATGTTTTTAGAGCTAAAGCTGTAATTGTTTCAGCGGGTGGTGCTTCACATATATTCAAACCTAGAGCAGTCGGCGAGGGAATGGGTAGAACATGGTATGCTCCTTGGAGTAACGGTTCAGCTTATGCATTACCAATTGCTGCTGGAGCTAAAATGACTCAGATGGAAAACAGAATTGTGCTATGTAGATTTAAAGATGGTTATGGTCCGGTTGGTGCATACTTCTTGCACTTAAAAACTTATACACAAAATGCTAATGGCGAAAACTATGAGAAGAAATGGTACGATCAAACTAAAGAATTAGTAGGTGAATACATTGATCATCATCCCACTCCAACTTGTTTAAGAAATCATGCATTTATTCAAGAAACTATGGCAGGTGGTGGACCAATTCAAATGGTTACAACTGAGGCTTTTCAAGATCCACATTTAGAAACTGTAGGTTGGGAAAATTTCTTAGGGATGACAGTTGGTCAGGCTGTAGTTTGGGCATCTCAAAACATTGATCCAAAATATACAAATCCTGAATTAACAACCTCAGAACCATATGTTATGGGTTCACATGCTACTTGTTCAGGAGCTTGGGTAAGTGGACCTGAAGATTTATCTCCTCCAGAATATTTCTGGGGATATAATAGAATGCTAACAATTGACGGTCTATTTGGTGCTGGAGACACTGTGGGTGGAAGTGCACACAAATTTTCTTCTGGATCATTTACAGAAGGTAGATTGGCCGCAAAAGCTGCTGTTAAATATATTGAGGATAAAAAAGCTGAAGGTTTAAAGGTTTCAGATAAACAATGTGAAGATTTTAAAGATAAGGTTTATAAACCCCTTGAAACTTACAAAGTTGCTCAAAATGAAATAACTGGTGGAACAGTATCCCCGAGTTATATTTCTCCAATTCAAGGACTTCAACGTTTACAAAGGATTATGGATGAATATGTTGGTGGAATTGCGACTAACTACATGACTAACGCTAATATGTTAAAAAGAGGTTTGGAACTTTTGACTTGGCTGGAGGAAGACCTAGAAAATGTTGGAGCTGAGGATTATCATCAACTTATGAGAGCTTGGGAGCTTAAACACAGAGCTCTTACATCTCAGTGTGTAACAGAACATACAATGTTTAGAGAAGAAACTAGATGGCCAGGTTATTACTATAGAGGAGATCATATGAAACTTGATGATGAAAACTGGCACTGTTTAACAGTTTCTAGAAGAGATCCTAAGACAGGTAAATTTAGTCTTGAGAAAGTTCCTGTTTACCATATCGTGGATGAGAACGAGAAGAAAAAAGCCTCTTAAAATTTAAATTACAAATAAATATGGATATTTTATCTAAAACTGATGATGAAATATATGAATTAGCCAAACCAATTTGGGATAATTTAGTAAAATCATCTAATCTTAAAGATTATGGAGGATTTACAAGGGATTTCTCTACTCAGATGCTTTTTGGAGCAAATGAAGTTGAATTAGGTAAACAGTGGGCAAACAATAAATTAATTGTAAATTTAAAGGAAACTTTTGAACCTTTTGGATGCTTAAGACGAGGGGATCACGTAACAGTTTTGATAAAACAAACGAACAAGGAGCTACCTGGTGAGTTCTTAGGTAGATTAGTTCTAGGTGTGGAAGATAATCTTGTCAAAGTTTATGGGGCAACAATTTATTAAAAAAAAATTGACATAAATTAAATAATTATTTGACAAATTTTTTAGTGGGTGTAATGACGAGATAAATGCACCTTTCAGAAATAAAAATTTTTAATAAACTTCCCAGATTAAAATCATCATATATTAAAGTAGGTATTTTAATGAGTTTACTTGCATACTGGGGTGTAATTTTAGTTGGAACTTTTGTTACTTTTAACTAAGTTATTTTTAACCCGTATTTTTTAAGTTTATATGGAAGTCTTTTTACCAATCGCACAAGTATTTGTTAATCCTATAGAAATACTATTATTAAGTGCAATAGTTGGAGTTTTATCAGGATTATTTGGAGTTGGAGGTGGGTTTTTAATGACACCTTTTTTAATTTTTTTAGGTATTCCCCCTGCTTATGCAGTTGCAAATGAAGCAAATAATATTTTAGCCACCTCAGTATCTGGATCAACTACATACTATTTAAAAAATATTTTGGATTATAAAATGGGTTTTATGATAGTTATTGGTGGAGCTATCGGCACCACGTTAGGAATTTATACATTCACATATTTTAAAGGTATTGGAAAAATAGATACGGTAATTTCACTAGCTTATATGTATATACTTGCAATCATTGGAACTCTGATGCTAGTGGAAAGTTTGAGAGAAATTGATCAAGCAAAGAGACATGTTTTAGCAAAAAAAAAAGCTCACGTCCATTACTGGATACATGGCCTTCCTCTAAGAATGAGATTTCCAAAATCAAAGTTATATGAAAGTATCTTCACCCCAATTATAATTGGTCTGATTGTCGGATTTATTGCAGCAATTATGGGAATTGGTGGAGCTTTTATTTTAGTTCCAGCAATGATTTATATAATAAAGATGCCAACAAAATTAGTTCCTGGAACTTCTTTATTTGTGACTATTTTTGTAAGTGTAATAGTAACTTTCTTACATTCGTTCAACTATGGTTCAATAGATTTGTTGTTAGTTCTTATGTTGGTTATTGGTTCAATAGTGGGTGTGCAGCTTGGACAAAAACTTGGTGAAAGAATTGATAGTTCAGGACTCAGAGCTTTGCTTGCAGTTCTTCTTTTAATTGTAGGTATAGCTATTGCATACGATACTTTTTTTGCAGACGAAGTTATAAATGGAACTACAATATCAGTAAAATCAGATTTAAATTTTTTCTCTAGATTTATTATAGACTTTTCAAAAGAGATGCCTTTCTTTTATGGTCTATTCTCAATTATGTTTGCTATCATTTTAGGAGTAGCTGCAGCTTTTTTAAGACGATTTATTTCAAATCTAAAAGGTAAAATTTTTATTAAATCTTAAAATAAAAATTGTTTAATAGTTTCAATATATATTAAGCTTATAATTCCAACAGTTACTGCAGCAATTAAACCTACAATAAATGGTTTATAACCCATTGACCTAAGCTCACCTAGATTAATTGAAATTCCTACAGCTGCCATAGCCATCGTTAAAAATACTGTCGTTAGAATTTTTAGATATTCTATAAATTTTAACCAATTATAAAAATTATTATTTTCAGTTGAAAAAAATTGATCACCTAAGTTTCTAACAATTATCATGCCAATAAATCCAATCACAAAATAAGGAAAAATACTAAATATAGAGTATTTTTTATCTTTAACCTCACCTCTGTTGTATAAATAGGCAAATAAAGGAATAAGTATTACTAAAAAAGTATTCCTAATAAGCTTTGTTACTGTTGCAACATCTAATGTTTCTGGATTGTTAAACTGCTGATCATAAATTAATCCAGCAGCAGCTACTTGTGAAGTTTCATGTATTGAAGTACCAAGAAATAAACCAGCCTCAAGGGCGTTGTCATTAAAATACCATTCTGCAAAATATGGATAAATCAGCATCGCAATTACTCCAAATAACGTAATATTAGCAATAGCATAAGCAATCTCAGTTTTTTTGGCATTTATCACAGGAGCAGTAGCAACTATTGCTGTTGCTCCGCAAACACTCGTACCAATTGCTATGAGATAAGACATTTTTGAAGATATAGGAACTTTTTTTATAAGTAGTTTTATTAAAACTAAAACTCCTAATATACAAAATATTACTAATGGTATTGCAATTGATCCAAATTTAATCAAATCAGAAAAACTTAATCTTATTCCTAAAAAAATTATTCCTAATTTCAAAATATATTGCTGGGTAAAATCTAAACCTATCATCATGCTAGGTCTGGGAGTAAATGCATTACCCATTATAATTCCGAGCAATATGGCTATTAGAACTGTTGAAATTGGGCTTTTAGCTGTTCCAAAAATTTCTACAGCTAAGACGTTGTTAATACCTTGAGAAAATAAACAAAATACTAATGCTAAACCAACTCCTGGTATAATTGACTTTAGATATTGATAGTTAACAGGCACAAAAAATTTATGCACTTCTGTAGAGCTTGGTCATCACAAATTCTTTGTGACCTAAAGCCTCTGCACAAGTCAATCTTCCGTTAGCTACCCTTAAAGTTGTTTTGATTAATTCATCTCCAGCTTGAGACATATTCATTTCACGTGTTAAAATTTTTGAAACATCACAATCAATATGTTCACCCATTCCTTTTACTGTCAAAGGATTTGCAGTTAATTTAACAACTGGTTCAATTGGATTTCCAACAATATTACCTTGGCCTGTGGGGAATAAATGGATATTAAAACCTGCTGCTGCTTGAAGTGTTACACATTCAGCCGCAGCTGAAGAAGTATCCATAAAATACAAACCTTTTCCTTTAGTAGGTTCTTCCGCAGGTTCAAGAACATCAATAAATTTACAGTTTCCAATCTTTTGAAAATTTCCAAATGCTTTTTCTTCAATTGTTGTAAGTCCACCAGCTATATTTCCTGCAGTAGGTTGACTTTCAGAAAGATCATCTGTTGCTTCTTTTAAAATAAAATCATTATAATTATTCCAAGTATTCATAAATTTCTCTGAAGCTTCTTTTGTAGCACCTCTTGTAGCACAAACTTTTTCAGCTCCTGTAAGCTCTGACGTTTCACCAAAACACAAATGAACACCTAATGGCTCTAATTTATCCATCAAATTTCCAACTGTTGGATTTGCTGCTAAACCTGATGTAGTGTCAGACTCTCCACACTTAACTGATATCCATAAATCACTTAAAGGACATTCTTCTCTTTGTTTTTCAGAGGCCCACATCACAAATTCTTGTGCTTTTTTTGAGGCTTTCATCGTTGTACCGATGTCTCCAGTTCTTTCGATATGAAATCCTTCAACTGGTTTCCCAGTTTTTGCAATTCCATCTACAATTTTTTTAGTCCATTTAGGTTCAATTCCAATTACAATCACCGCTGCAACATTTGGGTTACAACCAGTACCAATCATTGTTCTAAAATGAAGTTCTAAATCAGCTCCAAATTGAAGTCTTCCATAAGAATGTGGGAGTGCAATTGTCCCTTTAATATTGTTTGCTACAGCTTCAGCACATGCATTTGAAATGTCATCAACAGGAAGGATAATAACATGATTCCTTGTACCTGCTCTGCCGTTTTCTCTTTTATAACCTAAAAAACTTTTTGGTATTTCCATTAGATTACCACTTTTTTGTTTTTACATTGTGAACATGAACATGCTCACCTTTTTTTGTTGATTTCACAACTTTACCAATATCATGGCCATATTTTAAAATTGTATCACCCTTATTAAGATCAGTCATAGCAATTTTATGACCTAAGGGTATTTCATCTAATGATTGTATATTTACTGTGCTATCATCCTCCATTATCCAGCAAGAACAATCTTGCTTTGGAGTGATTTTTTCTATTACTACTACGCCCACATTGTCTTTCTTGTCGTGAATAATAATATCTGTGGCCATATATAGTGTCGATTTGTTTGTTTGAATTTTCTGAAATCTTATATATTAATCGCTAAAATTAACAAATGAATTTTAATAGCATAAAATTTACACATTAGAGAGGTTCTTGTTTTATGACAAAAATGACAACAGAAGAAGCTTTTGTAAAAGTTTTACAAATGCATGGAATTGAACACGCCTTTGGAATTATTGGTTCAGCCTTTATGCCAATTTCAGATATTTTTCCAGATGCTGGCATCACATTCTGGGATGTTGCTCATGAAACGAATGGTGGATTAATTGCAGATGGTTACACAAGAGCTACAGGAAAAATGTCAATGGTTATTGCTCAGAATGGTCCTGGAATTACAGGATTGGTAACACCAATTAAAACAGCTTATTGGAATCATACTCCACTTTTACTAGTTACACCTCAAGCTGCTAACAAAACTATGGGTCAAGGTGGCTTTCAAGAAGTCGAACAAATGAATTTATTTAAAGATATGGTTTGTTATCAAGAGGAAGTTAGAGACCCATCTAGAATGGCAGAAGTATTAAATAGAGTTATAGAAAAAGCTATAAGAGGATCAGCTCCAGCACAAATCAATGTACCAAGAGATTATTGGACACAAGTTATTGATATTGATCTTCCACCAATTGTTAGATTAGAAAGACAAGCTGGTGGTGTTGATGCAATTAAAAAAGCTGCAGACTTATTATCTAATGCAAAATTTCCAGTTATTTTATCTGGAGCAGGTGTTGTTATTGGAGGTGCTATTGAAGATTGTAAAAAACTTGCAGAAAAACTAGACGCTCCAGTTTGTTCTGGTTATCAACATAATGATAGTTTTCCAGGAAGTCATCCTCTAGCGGCAGGACCTTTAGGTTACAATGGTTCAAAAGCTGGGATGGAATTAATTAAACAAGCAGATGTTGTTTTAGCATTAGGAACAAGATTAAATCCGTTTTCAACTTTACCAGGTTATGGAATGGATTATTGGCCAAAAGATGCAAGTATTATTCAAGTAGATATGAACTCTGATCGTATTGGCTTAACTAAAAAAGTCTCAGTAGGAATTTGTGGTGATGCTAAACTAGTTGCTCAACAATTGCTTGCTCAACTTTCTCCAACAGCGGGCGACAAAGATAGACAAAAAAGAAAGGATATAATTCATCAAACTAAATCTGCATGGTTACAAAAATTATCTAGTCTTGATCATGAAGATGATGACGATGGAACAGTTTGGAATAAAGAGGCAAGAGAAAGAGACTCTGACAGAATGTCTCCAAGACAAGCTTGGAGAGCAATTCAAGCTGGTATGCCTGAGGATGTAATTATTTCAAGTGATATTGGAAATAATTGTGCAATTGGAAACGCTTATCCAACATTTGAAAAAGGAAGAAAGTATCTAGCTCCAGGATTATTTGGTCCTTGTGGATACGGTTTTCCTTCGATTTTGGGTGCAAAAATTGGCTGTCCAGATACACCCGTAATTGGTTTTGCAGGTGACGGAGCCTTTGGTATTAGCATGAATGAAATGAGTTCATGCGCAAGAGAAGAATGGCCTTCAATAACAATGGTAATATTTAGAAATTATCAATGGGGAGCAGAAAAAAGAAATTCTATCTTATGGTTTGATGATAATTTTGTTGGAACTGAACTTGATCCAGAACTTAGCTATGCAAAAGTAGCTGATGCTTGCGGTTTAAAAGGAGTAACAGTTAAAACAATGGAAGAAACTACCAATGCTATCAAGCAATCTTGCGATGATCAAAAGAAGGGAATCACAACATTTATTGAAGTAATTTTAAATCAAGAGCTTGGCGAACCATTTAGACGAGATGCGATGAAAAAACCAGTTAGGGTTGCTGGTATTAAAAAAGAAGATATGAAGAAACAGCCTTCTTTAAGTTCTTAATGAAGATCCATATCTGTCCAGTCTTTATTATTGTATCTATCTAGTTCTTTTTTGGTAATTGGACGGAATAAAACCCAAACTATAACAATAACTAAAGCTATAAGTATTAATGTTTGCATGACTTAATTTATTACAGACATTGGATCTAGTCTAGTTTGAAACCAATTAACTCTAAAATCTAGATGTGGGCCAGTTGATCTTCCAGTTGAACCAACTGTTCCAATTATATCTCCTTGATTAATACTATCACCTACTGAGACTAAAACATTTTCAAGGTGTGAGTATATTGTAGAAATTCCATGGCCGTGATCCATTATTACGGTTCCTCCAGTATAGTATAAATCATCTTCTGCCATAGTTACAGTTCCAGATCCAGAGGATTTAATCATCGTTCCTTGTTTAGCAGCAATATCAATTCCATAGTGTGGCCATCGTGGTTTACCATTTAAAATCCGTTGACTGCCATAAACACCGCTTATAATTCCTTCAACTGGCATTATAAATTTTTCTTTAAAAAATTGCAGATTTGAATTTATTGCTCTTGCTTCACCTATTGCATTATTTTCTTTTTTAATTCTTTTGTATACAGATTCAGGAGGAGTAACCTTACTTTCTTCGAGACCATCAATTCTTTGAATGTTATATTTTCTCTTAAGAACTTTTTTAGTAAATGTTGTTTTTTTTCCATTAAGAATTTTTGTAAAAGTAAGATCATATTTTTGGTCTCTATCAATTCCAAAAACAAAGTCTCCATCCTTTGAGACTTTTACCTCTTTTTTCCCAACTAAAATTTTAGCATTAGGGTCAGTTAGACCAAGTATGAAATGGCCTTGTAAAAATTTTCCTTGAAATTCAATTGCATATACAGGAGATGTTAAAAATAATAAAACTAGAAAAATTCTGGAAATTATTGAGCTGTCCATCCACCATCTATTATAATTGATGTTCCAGTGATCATAGAGGAAGCTGGAGATGCTAAAAAGCAAACTGTAGTAGCAATATCACTTTCAGTTGCAACTTTTCCTATTGGAATTTTACCCAAAACCAGTTTTTTAAACTTATTATTTTTAAAAAATCTTTTTACCATTGGGGTTTCAACAAATGTTGGAGCTACCGAGTTAACTCTTATATTTTTTTTTGCTAATTCAACACCCATTCCTTTAGTTAATCCTTCTATTCCAAATTTAGTCATATTATAAACATTTCTTCCAATCATTCCTACATGACCAAGTTGTGAAGACATATTTATAATCGAACCAGACCTTTTTTTATTTTTAATCATTTTTTTTACAACCAATTGAGCAACATTAAATGCAGCTTTAAGGTTTAAATCCACTAAATAGTTCATGCTTGATTGTTTTATTTTTTCAAAAGGTTCAGGAATATTTGTCCCAGCATTATTAACTAAAATATCAATAATTTTAATTTTATTTAATTTTTCTCTCAAATCCTGATAGTTCATCACATCACACTCAATTGTAATGACTTTGCCTTTAACTTTTTTAATATCTTTTTCTAATTTGTTTAAATCAGATTGAGTTCTACTCAATGCAATAACTGTTGCACCTGCTTCTGCTAGTGCAATAGAACAAGCTCTTCCAAGTCCTTTTCCAGCACCAGTTACTAAAGCATATTTTTTTTTGAGATTTATTTTTTGAAGATACATTATAATAATAATATTTTAATATCTGTGTAAATCAACTCAACTGCAACAACCAAAATTGCTAATAATCCAAGCCAAGCTATCCATCTGTATTTTTTAATCCATCCAGATATTAGTGTAGCAGCTGTAGCCATCAATATAATTGATAAAACTAAACCAAATACAAGAAGTCCATAATGTTCACCAGCAGCACCCGCAACACCTAAAACATTATCTAAACTCATTGTGAAATCAGCTAAAAGAACAGTCCAAATTGCTTTTAAGAAACTAGAGTTATCTACTTTAATATCTTCCTCTTTTTCAGATCCTTTAATTACATCTACGTAAAGTTTGTAAACAATATAAAGTAATAAAAGTCCTCCAATAAGTCTTAACCCTGTAATCTGTAAAAGATAAGCAGTAAGAAGTGTTAATATTATTCTAAGTATTACTGCACCCCCTATACCCCAAAAAATAACTTTTTTTCTTTGTTCAGGTGGAAATTTGGATGCAACCATACCAATGATAATTGCGTTATCTCCAGCTAAAACTAGATCAATAAATATTATTTGTGTTAAAATTGCTATTTGTTCAGGAGCAAATAATTCAGCAAACATTAATGATTAAGTATCATGTCTGCACCTTTTTCTGCAATCATTATTGTAGGAGCATTAGTGTTACCTGATGTAATATTTGGCATTATAGATGCATCAATTACTCTAAGATTATTTACTCCTCTGACCCTTAGTTTTTCGTCAACCACTGACATTTCATCCTGACCCATTTTACAAGTACCAACGGGATGAAAAATAGTTTGAGCGTAATTTGAAGCCTCTTTCACTAACTCCTCATCATCATTAATGTTTATTCCAGGTCTATATTCTTCAGGTGAATACTTTTTAAAAGTTTCAGACTCCATTATTATTTTTCTTGTTAATTTCAGACCTTTAGCTGCAATCATTCTATCATTATCAGTAGATAGATAGTTTTGTTTTATTTTAGCATAAGTTCTAGAGTCTTTGTCGACTATACTTACATGACCTCTGCTAGTAGGTTTTATGTTGGACACTGTTGGTGTAAAAGCATGGAAGTCATGATTTTTGGTTGCACCCAATGTATCCATACTCATTGGCTGAACATGCCATTGCAAATCTGGTAATTCTAGTGAAGAGTCACTTTTGGCAAACATGCAAAGTTGACTAGCTCCCATAGTCATAGGACCAGTTCTCCTAAAAATATATTCCAATCCAATCATTAAATTTCCAAATAGACTATTTATTTTTTTGTTTAAAGATTTTAGACCATTTATTTTATAAATAGGTCTTAACATAAGATGATCATGTAAATTTTCACCAACTCCATCTAAATTATGTACCATTTCTATTCCAAGGTTTTTTAATTTTTCAGAACTTCCAATTCCTGATACCTGTAAGATTTGTGGCGAGCCAATGGCACCTGAGGATAATATTATTTCTCTGTTAGCTTCTACTTTTTTTAATTCATCACCTTGCCAAAATTCAACTCCTTTAGCTATTTTGTTTTCAAAAATTATTTTTTTTACGTGTGCGTGAGTAATAATATCTAAATTTTTTCTACTTTTAATTGGATTTAAATACCCTACAGATGTACTACATCTAAAACCATCTCTCTCCGTTACTTGAAAATATCCACACCCATGATTGTCTCCAGTGTTAAAATCTTTAGTTTTAGGTATTCCAAACTCTTCTGCTGCATTTTGAAATTCATCTAAAAGTGGTAGATGAATTCTTTGATCAGAAACCGCTAATGGTCCATTTATACCATGAAATTCATTTTTACCTCTCTCTTGATCTTCAGCTTTTATAAAATATGGTAATACATCGTCCCATCCCCAACCAGTATTTCCTAACTGACGCCAGACATCATAATCTCTATTTTGTCCCCTTATATACAACAATCCATTTATTGATGAACTTCCTCCTAAAGTCTTACCTCTAGGATACCTAATAGAGATATTGTTCATACTTTCATCAGGCTCAGTTTTGTAACACCAATCAGTTTTTGGGTTATGCATAGTTTTAAAATAACCAACAGGTATATGTATCCATGGATAATTATCTTTACCACCAGCCTCTAAAAGTAGGACCTTATGACTAGGATTTTCTGACAATCTATTAGCAAGTACACAGCCAGCTGATCCAGCTCCAAGAATTATAAAATCATAATTATCCATATATTAGAACCTTTATAAGTGAAAATTTTTTTTTTTGTAATAAATCTGAACAAAAAAATTGCAAATACCAATATTAGCACTTGTTTTGGATTTCAATATTTGAGAAGCTTTATTTTTTAAAAATAACGAGAGGGAAAATAATGAAAAAAATCATTTCAATGTTATTTGCAGTTGCAATGGTATTTGGGTTTATTTCAAATGCTAATGCTGCAAAAACACTAAAATGTCAGACAGTTCTTAACACTAAAGCTGATGAAGTTAAGATGTTAAAGGATTTTACTGACACTGTTACAACTTTAACAGCTGGATCTCTAAAGTTTGAAATTTTACCTGCAGGAGCTGTTGTTGGTGTAAAAGAAACTTTAGATGCAGTTGATAAAGGTCTAATCGATTGTGGTTTCGCGTGGACTCACTATTGGTCAGGTGATCATCCTGCTGCTATGTTATTTGGTTCGCCAGTAGCTGGTGGTGGTGTAGGTATTGATAATATCGCATTCTTATCTTGGTTTCAATATGGTGGTGGTAAAGAACTATACGACCAACTATGGAAAGAAATGGGAAGAGACATTAAAGGATTTATGATTCAACCAGTTGGACCAGAAGCTTTAGGTTGGTTTCCAAAACCAATTAAAGATATGGCTGACTTTAGAAAATATAAATTCAGAACTCCTCCAGGAATTCCAGGACAAACTTATAAAGATATTGGTATAGCATCTGTAGCTATGGGCGGTGGAGACATTCTACCAGCTTTGGAAGCAGGTACAATTGATGCTGCTGAATGGTGTTGTCCAAAACCAGACTTAACTTTTGGTTTCCAAAAAGTATTAAAGCACTACTACTTACAAGGTTTACACCAAGTAGTCGTAAATGCTGACTTTTATATTACTGGAAAAACTTACAATGCAATGTCTGATCATGAGAAGAAGTCTCTTGAAGTAGCTGCTAATGCCTCATTAGCAAAATCTTTAAGTTACAGAATCTATGAAAATGGTAAAGCTTTAAGAGAGTTAACTACTAAACATGGAGTAATCTTAGAAGATACACCTTCTGATTATTTCACAGAATACATGGCTGCTGCAAAAGCATCTTTGAACAAGAATGCTGCAGAGAACAAATTTTTCAATGAAGTTTATAATTCAATGAAAGACTTTGCTGATATTGCTGTTCCATTCTGGAGTGGTGCTCAAATGTCAAATGCGAAGCTAGGAATGGCTCACGCAGCAACATTAAAGTAATCAGTAATTAATCTTAAATTATATAATTAGAGCGGACTTAATTGTCCGCTCTAATTTTTTTTGATAGAATTTATATGGCAGACGAACCAACTAAATTAGATATATCTGATGAAATGATTGCCGAAAGGCGAGGTGGTTCAGGTAAAATGCCAGAAGATATGCCATCATGGATGGCAAGCTCTATAGTTAATATTGATAAATTTAGTAAATGGGTCGGTAATGTTGTTTGCTGGATTTTAATGCCTTTAATTTTTGCGATGACTTATGAGGTGCTTGCAAGAAAATTATTTTTAGCACCAACAATTTGGGCTTACGATATAAGTCGTTTTTTGTATGGAGCATTATTCATGCTGGGTGCTGCATACGCTCTCTCTAAAGGTGTACATATAAGAGCTGATTTTTTATATAGAAATTTTAAAACTAAAAATCAAGGTAAGATAGATTTCTGGTTGTATCTTTTATTTTATTTTCCAGGATTATTAGTTTTCCTTTATATGACAATCGGATTTGTTGGAGAGTCTATTCAAAGAGGTGAGAAAGGTATGGACACTACATGGATGCCTTATATGTGGCCTATCAAATCTTGTTTATTGATTGGAATTGTTTTTTTATTAATTCAAGGAATTTCAGAGTTATTTAAAAGTTATTGGGCTGCCACTAAAGGTGAATGGCCTGGAGAAGAAAAATGATTGCTGAACTTATAGATCCAGCTATTTTAGGTTTTATTCTTGTAGGGGTAATGCTTTTTGCTATCTTTGTTGGTTTTCCGATTTCATTTACATTAATTTTTTTAGGATTTGTTTTTGGTTATTTAGGTTTTGGTAAGCTAGTATTTTATCTAATGACCCTCCAATTTTCGATGGTCATGACCGAACAAACACTCGCAGCTGTGCCGCTCTTCGTCTTTATGGGGATAATGATGGAGCAAGCAGGTTTGATGGAGAGATTATTTTCTTCATTCCAAATGATGTTAGCAAAAGTAAAAGGATCTTTATATTATGCAGTATTATTTGTTTCTGTGATTTTTGCTGCAGCAACAGGAATCGTTGGTGCTTCAGTTACAATTTTGGGAATTATGGCTGCTAAGTCAATGAATAGATCAGGATATGACGTAAGGTTAGCAGCAGGAACTATAACTGCTGGAGGGACTTTAGGGATATTAATACCTCCAAGCATTATGCTTGTTGTCATGGGACCCATCATGGAAATTCCAGTAATCGATTTATTTGCTGCTGCTATAATTCCAGGAATTCTTCTTGCAAGTTTATATGCTGGTTACACCACAATCAGATGTATGATTAATCCAAAATTAGGCCCTGTTCTGCCAGAGGAAATGCGAGCTGCTAGCATGAAAGAAGTATGGGTTGAATTTTTTTTGGGATTAGTTCCACCTGCAGCTTTAGTTTTTGCTGCTTTAGGAAGTATTTTGTTTGGTTTTGCTACACCAACAGAAGCAGCAGGTTGTGGTGCAATGGGGGCTTTACTTCTTTCGATTGCATATAGAAAGTTAACACTTCCAAAATTACAAGATGCGTTAGTTAAGACTTTAGAGATTACTGCCTTAATAATGGTTTTAGTAGCTGCCTCAAACTTTTTTGGAGCAGTTTTTGCAAGATTAGGCACTCCAACTTTATTAACAGAGTTTTTATTAGGTCTAGAAATGAATAAGTACTTAATTTTAGCCATGATAATGGTGATGATTTTTTTGTTGGGATGGCCATTGGAATGGGTACCAATCGTTATGATTATAGTGCCAATCATATTACCTTTAGTTGAGGCTTTAGGTTTTAACCTAACTTGGTTTGCAATTCTGGTTGCAGTAAATTTACAAACCGCCTGGCTCTCACCACCTGTAGCTCTTTCTGCTTATTTTCTTAAAGGTGTAGTGCCTGAATGGGATTTAAAAGATATTTACTATGGTATGATGCAATTTATGGTTCTTCAGGTAATTGGTTTAGTTTTAATTATTATTTTCCCTAAAATTGCTCTCTGGTTACCAACTCTCTTATATGGACAGTAGAATTTATTAGTTTAAAATAAATTCAGTGAATCAGCCAAAAGTTAAATATTCTCTTTCAAATTGGGATCTTGTTACTGTAAATCCAAATTATAAAACTTGGAATTGGAAAGATCTTTTTTGCTTTTGGGGAGTAAATATTCAGAGTGTAATTGGTTTTTCTTTAATCGCCTCTCTATATATAATGTACAACCTAAATACTTTTATTGTATTTTTTGGAACAATTTTAGGATCTTTTTTAGTTTATATTTTTTGTAATTTAATAGGAAAGCCTTCTCAAAAATTTGGATTGCCTTTTGCGGTTCTTTTAAGATCCTCTTTAGGTTTCAATGGTGCAAAGTTTTTTGGTCTGTTAAGAAGTTTAGTTGGAATTTTTCTTTTTGGTATTCAAACATATTTTTTATCAAAGTTAGTAGTATACCTTATTAGAATACTTATCTTTTCAATAGATAACACTTATCTAGACCAAGAAATATTCTTAACTTTTTTATTGGGATTAAATATAATTGATTGGATCTCAATTTTAGTAGTAATCGTTTTTCAAACAATACTTTTTAGTATTGGGATTCAATATAATAAAAAACTAATTAATTATTCAGCGATAATAGTCTATGCAGGGATGATAATATTCTTTTTAACAGTCTTTCTTAGTGATGTTAAAACTACCACTCAAGCATTTACAAATATTTTAAACCTTGAAAACTTTGTAAAAAAAGATCATATTTTACCATTGATTACAGTCGCAGGAACAATTTTTGCTTACTTTTCAATTATCATTGTAAGTTTTGGAGATTTTTCAAGATATGTAAATAATGAGAGAGAATTAAGTAAAGGAAATTTAAGTTTAATTCTTAACTTAATAATATTTTCATTCTTTTCTATTGCAATTGTTGTTGGTTCAGATGTTTTTTTAAATCAAAAATTCCAGGATTTAGATAGAATTTTTACAAATCCAACAGATATAATTGGTAAACTTAATAATCTGCAAATTACAATAGTAGTTCTGTTCTTTATAATAATTGCTTCAGCATCAACTAATTTAGTGGCAAATTATATTCCTTCCCAATACTCACTTATTAATTTTCTTCCAAATAAATTAAATTTAAAAAGTGCAAGTTATATAATTTCATTTTTAGGATTAATTGTTGGGATTTTTTGGCTAACTGTTCTAAGTCAAATTGGTATTTTGTCTTTTGTGGATACATTCAGTTGTTTTTTTGGGCCCTTATTTGGTGTTATTATTGCCGATTACTATTTAATAAAAAATCAAACTTTAAGTAATAAAGATCTGTATTCAATTGAAAATCAAAGTGCTTATTATTATTCAAAAGGGTGGCACATTAAAGGTACTTACTCAATAATATTAGGTTTTATTTTTTCTGCCTCAACTATATGGAATACTAATTTAATGTTTTTACAATCATCTGCATGGATTATAGGTGCATTTATTTCTTGGTTGACGTATTATTTGCTAGCCAAAAAATAATCCATATGCACAAATTTGATTTTGAAAATCAAACAGCCATTATAACTGGGGGAGCCCAAGGTTTTGGATTAGATATTGCTAAAAGATTTCTAGAATCTGGATGTAATGTCTTTCTTTGGGATATAGATGAAAATCTTTTAAAAAAAACAATAGATGAAATCAACAATCCAAATTTGAATTATAATGTAGTTGATGTTTCAAAGTATGCTGAAGTCGAAAAATTTGTTGGTGAAATAACCAATAAATATAAAATTGATATTTTAATTAACAATGCAGGAATTACAGGTCCAACAGACCCTCTTTGGAAGTATGATGTAGAAATGTGGAATAAAATAGTTCAAATTAATTTAATGGGTACATTTAATTGCTGCAGGGCAATAGTACCAAATATGATTAAGAATAATTATGGTAGAATAGTTAATGTTGCGTCAGTCGCAGGTAAAGACGGCAATGCAAATGCTAGTGCCTATAGTTCAGGAAAAGCGGGTGCAATTGGTCTCACTAAAGCATTGGGCAAGGAATTAGCAGACAAGGATATTGCTGTAAATGCTGTAACACCAGCAGGAGCCAAAACTAGAATTTTAGATCAAATGAGCAAAGAACATGTTCAAAGAATGCTTTCCAAAGTTCCACGGGGAAGATTTCTTGAGATACATGAGTTTACTTCACTAGTTTGTTGGCTTTCGTCACAAGAGAATACTTTTTCAACTGCTGCTGTCTTTGACATAAGTGGAGGGAGATCTACATATTAAATTAATAATTTTTTAAATCTTACAGATTATTGAATTAAAAAATAATTTATCTATAAGAAAGATATGTTAAAAATTTTCAATATTATTATTACGTCCATATTTTTATTTAGTTCTGCAGCTGCTGAGAATATAAGAATTTTTGAGTTTACTGAGAAAGAGCTTTCAGAACTAGAAGTTCGCAAAGTAAGAGGTGCGGATAATAAAACTAATTACTCTGTTGGTTCAAACGAGAATGGTAATTTTTTAATAGCTATTGCAGATAATGCTGCCTCAGGTCTTGGCAAAAAGATCAAAATTAACCTTAATAAAACCCCCTATATTAATATTACATGGAAAATAGAGAAGGACTTAAAAGGAATTAAAGAAAATACAAAAAAAGGGCATGATTATGCAGCTCGAGTTTTTGCAATTAAAAAAACTGGGGCTACACCTTTATCAAATAGAGCAATTAATTATATTTTTTCTAGCAATAGTGAAGTAGGTGAAAATTGGCCTAGTCCTTATACTAAAAAATCAATAGACAATGTATTAGCTTCTACCAAAAACAATTTTAATGAATGGGTTACAGTAAAAGCTAATGTAAAAGAAGATTTTAAAAGATTTCATGATCTAGATGTTGAAGAGCTTGATGGGCTTGCAATAATGGCTGATACAGATAATTCAAAAATGAAATCAATTTCTTATTTTCAAAATATTTATTTTTCAGAAAATTAAAACTTCAAATATTTATTTAAAATTAAACTTAGAAAAGATAACAAAATAGCTGCTATAACATCGGCTAATGGAATTGCATTTGGGAAGCCAAAGTTCCAAATAATTACGCCAATTAACCATATTATATAAATTTTCATTGATGATCTCACAACTTAGTTTCTATTTTATTCTAAAAATTTTTGATATTATATTAATATGCCTAAAAATTTTAATCATAAGATTAAAGTTTATTATGAAGATACTGATGCTGGTGGTGTGGTATATTATGCAAATTACCTTAAATATCTTGAAAGAGCTAGAACCGAGGCCTTAATCAAAATTGATCTAAGCAATCTTAAGATTAAAGACAATTTTAAAGCCTTAATAATAGTCAAATCATGTAACATTGATTATAAAAAATCAGCTTATTTGGAAGACGAGCTAAATATAAAATCATATATACTTTCTCTCAGAAAGACATCATTTGTTATGAACCAAACTATTATTAAAAATAAGATAGTAATAGTTGAGGCCAAAATACATCTAGTTTTTGTAAATGAAAAAGCTAAACCTATAAAAATTCCAAAATTGGTTGTAGACAAATTTAAACCTTATACTTCTAACTTTTGATAGCAGACATTTTTTTTGCTTTTTTAAATAGCCTAATCATCATTTTTTCTGAAATTACTTTAGTGTTTACATTCCTTGGACTTGGATGATAACAAGAAATTAAATTTATATTATTTGGTAATTTATAGGTTTTACCGTGAACAAATTTTAATTTTTTTGAAAAGTTATAATTTTTTTTATAAAATTTCACACAATTATCAAAAGCTACTTTACCAAGTGCTACTATTGTTTTTAAACTTATTAAATTTGATAGCTCAGAGCTAAAGTATTTTGAACAATTATTTAATTCTTCTTTATTTGGTTTGTCTCCAGGTGGAACACACTTTAGAATATTAGTGATATAGGTAGATTTTAATTCAAGACCATCTTTTAAATTTATAGAATATGGATGATTAGATATTTTTGCTTTATGCAAACATCTGAATAAAAAATCGCTGGATTTATCACCCGTAAAAGGTCTGCCTGTTCTTGTTCCTCCATGAGCTGCAGGCGCTAATCCCAAAATAAGAAGTTTTGAACTTGACTGGCCGAACCCTACAACAGGTTTACCCCAATAGGTCTCATTAATATTTTGTTTCCTTTTTTCAGTAGAAATTTTTTTACTAAAATCGATTAATCTTGGACATTCATGACAATTTATAATTGTCTTATTTAATTTTTTAAATTTAATATTCATTAATGAAATTTTTAAAAATTATTTTAGTATTATTTATATCTTTAAATAACTCTGTTAAAGCAGATTCAAAAAAAAATATAATTGAAAATTTAAAAGAGGGTGGAAAATTAATCTTTATAAGGCATGCTTATGCTCCTGGTGGGGGAGATCCTGAAAATTTTAATGTTTATGATTGCTCAACTCAAAGAAATCTCAGCGAAAGCGGTAGAATACAGTCGAGAAAAATTGGTAATTTTTTTACAGAATATAATATTAAAATTGAAAATGTGTATTCTAGTGAATGGTGTAGGTGTAAAGAAACTGCTTCTTTAGCTTTTGAAAATTTTAAAACAAAAAGTTTTTTAAATTCTTTTTTTAGTTCAAAATTTGCACAAAATAAAAATTCACAAATGAGAGATTTCCAAAAATTTTTATTAGATTGGGACGAAAAAACTAATTTAATTTTTGTAACTCATTATGTTGTAATTTCTGAAATATTAGATTACCCCTCTTCCTCAGGAGAAATAGTAATTTCAAATAAAAATTTTAAAATCATTGATACTTTAGAAATAGAGTATTAAATTAAATTTATGTCCTCTAAAAGAGCAATGCGACAAGCACAAAAGCAAGCCTTTGCTAAACATCGGTCTAATATCACTAATAGTAGATTTAACTTAAAGAAAAAAAATATAATAAATAAAAAAAATAAAGAGAAATTGAAAGATTAACTTTGTTGACCAAATTTTTCAATTTTTTTACAAGTTGATATTTTTGAAATACCCTCAATATCATTTAAAACTGACTTCATAAATATTTCTGGTTTTTCTTTGTAAAATAATATTTGAGTATAGAACTGAGGATAGCCATGCTTTAGGGTAAAAATTTTACCATTTTCTTCGTAAATATTTCTAACATAAGTGTTTGATTTTTTAACACTAAGGTCAGTTATTCTATATTTCTGATAAGTTTTTTCATTGTAAACATAATTTCTAGTCATAAGTAATTCATTAAGATTTAAGATATATTCATTTTTTAAAAATACATCTTCTTTATGATCACACTTACTTAATATAATTATTTCTGAATAACACTTAGTGAAACTAAACATTAAAGTAGAAATTACTAAAAAAAATATTCTTAAATTACTTTTTTTCATTTTTATCAGCAAAAAATAATGCGATTAAAAATATGATTGTCCATATAAAAACACCAATAGTTTTAATGAATGATGTCTCTGCAGCCCAGATCTCAAGAAAAAGAGCACCAATTATTATCCCTATAGCATAAATAATACTAATTAATTTAACTTTACTCATATAGATCTTTATTCTTTAATTTGATTTTTTTTAAATAAAGACATCCCATTATTTATCTTATATTTATAAGACTCATTGAAGCTCTCAAGTTGCCACCCAGATAATCTTTTTTTTACCACTTCAAGATTGTTTTTCTTCCAATCATCAGAAGTATCTTCTTTTTTCCATGTTTTCTTTTCTTCATTGCTTCTTCCACATCCATAACAATACCCTGTTGAAGGGTCTGTTTTACAAATACTTATGCAAGGTGAAATGATCATTATTTAAAAGTAATATAAAATTAATAAGATAAATAGATAATTTTTTAGGATTTGTCATTGGACAAATAGTTTCAATAATATATAAAACCTCGTAATTTGTGGGGCGATGGCGGAATTGGTAGACGCGTTGGTCTTAGGAACCAATATGGCAACATGTGAAGGTTCGAGTCCTTTTCGCCCTACCATTAAAATATTATGAAAGTTACAATAGAAAATAAAAAAGGTTTAAACAAAGATCTTAAAATTTTAATCGATAAAGAGACTATGAACTCTTACATGGACGAAAAATATGAAGAGATTAAAGGTACTGTAAATCTGAAAGGTTTTCGACCAGGAAAAGTCCCAAAAGAAGTTTTAAAAAGACAATTTGGTAAAGCTGTATTTGGGGAAGTTTTAGATAAAGTTTTGAAAGATACTTCAACAAAAGCTTTGGAGGAAAATAAAATAAAACCAGCCGGTCAACCTAAATTGGATTTAAAAACTTATGGTGAGGATAAGGAGCTAGAATATGTATTATCAGTTACGGAATTACCTAAAGTTGATATTAAATCATTAGATAATATAAAATTTGATCAATATACAGTTAAGATTGATGATAGTGAAACTGACAAAAGAATTAAAGAAATAGCAAAAAACCAACCAAATTTTAAAGATACCAAACCTGGAACAAAAGCTAAAGAGGGAGATATGGTGGCTTTAGATTACAAAGCAACAGTAGACGGTAAAGAATTTAAAGGGAATGAAGGAAAAAATACTCAATTAACTTTAGGAAAAGACTTATTTCTAAAAGGATTTGATAACCAGTTAATTGGAGTAAAGAAAGATGATGAAAAAATAGTTGAAGCTATATTACCTGAAAATTTTCCTGAAAAAGAATTAGTAAACAAAAAGGCTAAATTTAATTGTAAAATTTTAAATGTAAAACAACCAGAGGAAGTTAAAATTGATGACAATTTTGCAAAAAATTTAGGTGCTAAAGATTTAAAAGATCTTAAAAGTTTAATTTCAAGACAAATAAATGACGAATACAAAAACTCACTCGATCAATTATCAAAGAGTCAGATTTTAAAAGAAATTGAAAAGATAAAAATTGAAGAAGTTCCTGAAAATCTGATCCAGGAAGAAGTTAAAATTCTCTCACAAGGAATGCCAGAAGAAGAGGTGAAAAAAAATAAAGAAACTTTTGAGGAAAAAGCTAAGACTCGAATTAAAACTGGATTGATCTTAAATGAATTTGGAGAAAAAAATCAAATAAAAGTAAGTGAAGTTGAAATTCAGAATGAAGTTCAAAAACAACTTAGAATGATGCCAGGACAAGAAAAAATGGTAATGGATTTTTATCAAAAAAATCCATCTGCTGTTGCTAGCTTAAGAGGAACAGTATATGAAGAAAAAATTTTAAATTTAATTAAAGAAAAAGGTAAAGCAAATAAAAAGGAAATATCAAAATCTGAAGCTGAAAAAATTTTAAAAAAAGCACATGAGCAGAATCATGATCACGATCATAAAAAAAAAGAAAATAAGAAACAATCTGAGGTAAAAACTGCTAAAGAAAAAAAACCTTCAACAAAAACAGTAAAATCAAAGTCAGTTGCTAAAAAAATAAAAAAAGTTAGCAAAAAGTAATCTCAAGTTGTATAAGTGAGTTCGAATCAATTATGACAACAAAATTATCTGAATATATGAGTAACCTGGTTCCAATGGTGGTTGAACAATCTAGTAAGGGTGAGAGAGCATATGATATTTATTCAAGACTGTTAAAAGAGAGAATAATTTTTTTAACAGGTCAAATTAATGATAATGTAGCCTCACTAGTTACAGCTCAATTATTATTTTTAGAAGCAGAAGATCCTAAAAAAGAAATTTATTTATATGTTAATAGTCCTGGTGGTCTTGTAACAGCTGGTCTTGGAATTTACGACACAATGCAATATGTAAAACCTGATATTTCAACCCTTTGTATAGGACAAGCTGCATCGATGGGATCATTTTTATTAGCAGCTGGAACTAAAGGAAAAAGATTTTCATTACCAAATTCTAGAATAATGGTTCACCAGCCTTCAGCTGGATTTCAAGGTCAAGCTACTGATATTGAGATACATGCAAATGAAGTTTTATCATTAAAAAAAAGATTAAATGAAATTTACTCTAAGCATACAGGCAAGAGTGTTGAAGAAGTGAAATCTGCTCTTGAAAGAGATAATTTCATGACAGCAGACGTAGCAAAGTCATTTGGTCTTATTGACGAAGTTGTAGAAAAGAGATTTTAATACACATAATATTGAATTAAATTAATCCAAACTTGATTATTAGGAGGCATTTATAATAAAGTATTTGAATTGATTCGTTTATAAAATTATGACAACAAATAATAAAAATATTCTTTACTGTTCTTTTTGTGGAAAGAGTCAGCACGAAGTAAGAAAATTAATTGCTGGACCAACTGTTTTCATTTGTGATGAGTGTGTTGAGTTATGTATGGATATTATTAAAGAAGAGAGCAAAGATACTTTTGTTAAACATCAAGATGGTCTTCCTTCACCTAAAGAAATTTGTAATGTATTGGATGATTATGTAATTGGACAAGCTCACGCTAAAAAAGTTTTATCTGTAGCAGTTCACAATCATTATAAAAGATTAAATTATGAGAACAAGACAAGTAAAAATGTTGAGCTTTCTAAATCAAACATACTTTTAGTAGGTCCTACAGGTTGTGGTAAAACTTTATTAGCACAAACTCTTGCTAGAATTTTAGACGTACCATTTACTATGGCAGATGCAACTACATTAACCGAGGCTGGATATGTTGGTGAAGATGTTGAAAATATTATTTTAAAATTATTACAAGCTTCTGATTATAATGTAGAAAAAGCTCAAAGAGGAATAGTTTACATTGATGAAGTTGACAAAATAAGTAGAAAATCTGAAAATCCTTCAATCACAAGAGATGTTTCAGGTGAAGGTGTACAACAAGCTTTACTGAAAATTATGGAAGGTACGGTTGCCAGTGTGCCCCCACAAGGTGGAAGAAAGCATCCACAACAAGAATTCCTACAAGTTGATACAACAAATATATTATTTATTTGTGGTGGAGCATTTGCTGGATTAGATAAAATAATTTCTCAAAGAGATAAAGGAACATCGATAGGATTTGGAGCTGATGTAAAAAATACTCAAGATAAGAAAACTGGTGAGTGGATGAAAGGACTTGAGCCAGAGGATTTATTAAAATTTGGATTAATTCCAGAATTTATAGGTAGATTACCAATGATTGCTACTCTTGAGGATCTTGATGAAAAATCATTAATAAAAATATTACAAGAGCCAAAAAATTCTTTAACTAAACAATATCAAGAATTATTTAAACTAGATGGTGCAAAATTAACATTTAAAGAAAATGCTTTAAAAGAGATAGCACAAAAAGCTATTAAGAAAAAAACAGGTGCGAGAGGATTAAGATCGATCTTGGAAAATATTTTGTTAAAAACTATGTATGACTTACCAAGCCGAGAAGATATTGATGAAGTTATTGTTGATGCAAGTGCAGCAAAAGGTCAATCGCAACCTATTTTGGTTCATTCAAAAGGTGACAATAATTCTAAGTCAAATAAGACTACAGCGGCTTAATATCCTTAATAACTAGCAAAAACCTATTGCAAAATAAAATATAATATCCATATTAAGATTATGGATGTTAAAATCT
Organism: uncultured Pelagibacteraceae bacterium; assembly: GCA_902622795.1. GTDB lineage: Bacteria > Pseudomonadota > Alphaproteobacteria > Pelagibacterales > Pelagibacteraceae > Pelagibacter. The sequence continues at coordinate 40,250 of CACNRD010000001.1, forward strand.
CACTGCCGTTACTTCCGTTAAGAGATATCGTAGTCTTTCCAAGCATGGTTATTCCATTGTTTGTAGGAAGAGATAAATCTATTTCTGCATTAAATGAAGTAATGAAGAAAGAAAAAAAAATCATACTAGTCACTCAAAAAAATTCTGAAATCGACGACCCAAACAAAACTGATGTTTTTATGTATGGATGTGAAGGAAATATTTTACAATTATTAAAATTACCAGATGGTACTGTTAAGGTCTTAGTAGAAGGAATTAAAAGAGTTAAAATTTTAGATTTTAGAGATAATGAAAAATTTATTACTTGTGACTATACTTACTTTAACGATGTTCTCACTAAGGATGAAGACTTGTTTCCATTAGCAGCAACCGCTTTAAGAAGACTAGAAAAGCTAACATCTATTAATAAAAAAATTTCTAACGAAACAATAAATACAATTAAACAACTAAAAGACCCATCTCAAATTGCAGACAATATAGCATCACATATAGCAGCTTCTATTTCTGAAAAACAACAAATTTTTGAAACCAATGATGTTAAAAAAAGATTGAACGCCATAATTAAAATTATGGAAAATGAAACAAGCATAATTGGTGTTGAGAAACGAATTAGAGGAAGAGTTAAAACTCAAATGGAAAAAACTCAACGTGAGTATTATTTAAATGAACAACTTAAAGCAATTCAAAAAGAACTTGGTGAAATTGAAGAAGGGAAAGATGAAACTACAAGCATAAACAAAGCAATCACTAAAGCTAAAATGCCAAAAGATATAGAAAAAAAATGTTTTCAGGAGTTAAAAAAATTAAAAAATATGAGCCCTATGTCAGCCGAGGCTACTGTAGTAAGAAATTATTTAGATTGGATGACAGAACTTCCATGGCATAAAAAAAGTGAAGTTGATATTGATTTAGCGAAGGCACAAAATACTTTAGACAAGGACCACTTTGGATTAGAAAAAATCAAAGAAAGAATAGTAGAGTTTCTTGCAGTTCAAAAAAGAATGGAAAAGATTAAAGGTCCAATTTTATGCTTAGTTGGACCACCTGGTGTAGGTAAAACTTCACTAGGAAAGTCAATTGCTAAAGCTACAAATAGAGAGTTTGTAAGAATGTCGGTTGGAGGTATGAGAGATGAGGCTGAAATCAGAGGCCATAGAAGAACTTACATTGGCTCACTTCCTGGTAAAATCATCCAGATGATGAAAAAAGCTGGTACCAAAAATCCTTTAATTTTGTTAGATGAGATAGATAAAATAGGAAATGATTATAGAGGAGATCCTTCTTCTGCTCTTTTAGAGGCTTTAGATCCAGAACAAAACACAACTTTTAATGACCACTACTTAGAAGTAGATTACGATCTGTCAGATGTAATGTTTGTAACAACTGCAAATACACTAAATATACTACCACCTTTATTAGATAGAATGGAAGTCATCAGACTTGCTGGTTATACAGAGGATGAAAAAATAAATATTGCTAATAAGTATTTGTTACCTAAACAAATTAAAGACAACGGTGTAAAAGAGAAAGAAATGAACTTAAGTGACGACATCATTAAAGAAGTTATAAGAGGCTACACTAAAGAGTCTGGAGTAAGAAATTTAGAACGAGAGATTTCAAAAATAGCGCGAAAAGTAGTTAAGAAAATTGTTGCTGGTGAAGAAAAAGAAGTCAATGTAAATAACAAAAATTTATCTGATTTTCTTGGAGTTGCTAAATTTAATTTTGGCGAATTAGAGTCCGATAATAAAGTTGGTATTGTTGTTGGACTTGCCTGGACAGAGTATGGAGGGGAGATTCTTAAAATTGAAACAGTCACTATGCCTGGTAAAGGTAGAATGCAAATTACAGGGAAGCTTGGCGATGTAATGCAGGAGTCAGTGAAAGCTGCAAAATCTTTTGTAAGATCTAAATGTTTAGAATACGGTATTATTCCGCCTTTATTTGAAAAGAAAGATTTTCATATCCACGTTCCTGAAGGTGCCACACCTAAAGATGGCCCTTCGGCTGGAGTTGGAATGGTAACATCTATTGTATCTTCAATTACGAACATCCCCGTCAGAAAAGACTTGGCAATGACAGGAGAAGTTACTTTGACAGGACAGGTGCTACAAATTGGTGGTCTAAAGGAAAAATTATTAGCAGCTCACAGAGCTGGAATTAAAGAAGTTTTAATACCAAAAGAAAATGAAAAAGACCTTGTGGATATGCCAAAAAAAATATTAGATGATATTAAAATTACCCCTGTGGAACATGCTGATCAGGTCATCAAGATAGCTTTAACAAAAGAATTAAAACGTGCTGAATGGGTTGAAGTTGATATATCTAAGAAAGAGGATAAAACTCAAGCAAGTATTCAATAATTTTATTTATATATTTTTTTAAAATATCAATATAATTTATATGCAGGCAGTTATTTTAGCAGGAGGCAAAGGAACTAGGTTTGGGTCTGTAACAAAAACAATACCAAAGCCAATGGTTAGGATTGGAAACAAGCCGATCATATGGCATATATTAAAGTTATTATCAAACAGAGGAATTAGCGAGTTTATTATTTGCACTGGCTATAAAGAAAGTATAATCAGAAAATACTTATCAAGTTTAAAAGAAGATTGGAAAATTAAATGTATTTACACTGGTATTAACACGCAAACCGCTAAAAGAATTGGTTTAATATCCAAACATATTAAGGAAGATTATTTCTTGATGACATATGGTGACGGATTATCAAATATCGATATAAAAAAATTAATTAGTATACATAAAAGAAAGAAAAAATTAGCTACTGTAACAGCAGTCTCACCAATTCCCAGATTTGGTGCTTTAAAAATAGAAAATAATCTTGTCAAAAAATTTAATGAGAAACCCAAAGATAGTAAAAATTTAATTAATGGTGGCTTTTTTGTTTTAGAAAGAAAAATTTTTGATTATTTAAATTTGAAGAAAAATGTTATGTGGGAGCAGGAGCCAATGATAAAACTGACAAAAAATAAAATGTTAGCTGCGTATACTCATAACGGTTTTTGGTATCCTATGGATACAGAACGTGACCAAAAATATCTAACTCATCTATATGCAAAAAATCCAATATGGCTCAAAAAGTAAATTTAAAATTAGCTGATAGAAAATTTTGGAAAAATAAAAAAGTATTTTTAACAGGACACACAAGTTTTAAAGGAACTTGGTTAAAATTGTGGCTTGAATATATGGGTGCCCATGTAGATGGATATTCAATTAATTATCCATCTTATCCTAAATCATTTTATAAAACTATTTATAAAAAAAAAATTAAAAGAGAAAATATTCTTAACTTTGAAAAATTAAAGAAAAGAATATTAAAGACAAAGCCAGATATTGTTTTCCATTTTGCTGCTCAATCCATCTTATCAGAGGCAAAAAAAAATCCGTTTAAAAATTATGAAACAAATATAATAGGAACTGCTAAAGTTCTTGAAGCATGTTCTTTGTCAGTTAATACAAAGTTAGTTTCAATTATAACCTCAGATAAATGTTACGAGGAAAATAATGCCTTAAAATACTACAGTGAAAATTCTTTATTAGGTGGATCAGAGCCATATAGTGCAAGCAAGGCTTCTGCTGAAATCATTTCAAAGTCATACCAAAAAAAATATCAAAAATTAAAAAAAAAAATAATTACATTAAGAGCTGGAAATGTTGTAGGTGGAGGTGATTGGAAAAAAGATAGATTAATTACTGATGTTATGAATTCAATTGAAAAAAAAAAACAACTTATTATAAGAAATCCAAATTCTACAAGACCTTGGCAACACGTTTTAGACTGCTTAAATGGTTATCTTCTCGCGTCTGAGTATTCATATAACTCTAAATTCACATTTAATACGTGGAATTTTTCCCCACCTTTAAGAGATCAAATAAGTGTAATAAAGTTTGTTAAAAATATAATTTTAAATTTTAATTATCCAATTAGCAAAATTATTAAAGGTAAGAATGAGTTTTATGAAAGTACTAAATTAAATCTTGTATCTAATAAAGCGTATAAAGAAATTAAATGGAAATCTATTTTAACTCAAAAAAATGTAATATTATTTCTCGTAGAATGGTATAAAGCTTACTACAGGAAAGAAAAAATGAAAATTTTTTCGCAAAATCAAATTTATAAGTTTTATAAAATGGCAAAAAGGTAAATAGTTGTGAAGATATCATACGGTAAGAATGTTTATGGGAAAGAAGAGATAAAAGCTGTAGTCAATCAATTAAATAAAACTACACAGATGGGTATTTCTGTTAGTAAATTTGAAAAATTAATTGCTAATAAATTTTCAAAAAAATATTCACTTATGGTTAATTCTGGATCCTCAGCTTTAACACTAGCAATGAATGTTCTAAATTTTAAAAAAAATGATGAAATTATTGTTCCATGTTTAAATTTTGGGACCGCCCTATCATCTGTAATACAATGTGGTGCAACACCTATATTAATTGATATTGAGATAGACACCTTGCAGATAAATGCAGATAAAATTGAGGAGAAAATTAATAAAAAAACAAAAGCAATAATGGTACCAAATTTAATTGGAAATATTCCAGATTTAAAAAAAATAAGAAACATAGCAAATAAATATAATTTGAAACTAATAGAAGATTCTGCAGATACTTTAGGAGCAAAAATAGGGAATAAAAGTACAGGATATTATAGTGATGTTTCGATTACTAGTTTTTATGGATCTCATGTAATTAGCTGTGCAGGTAATGGTGGAATGTTTTTGACAGATGACAAAAAATTATTTGAAAGAGCAAAAGTTTTAAGAAGTTGGGGCAGAATGTCTACGTTAATAGCTGACTCAGAAAATATAAAAAAAAGATTGGATATTAAATTAAAAGGTTATGATTATGACAAAAAATTTGTTTTTTCTGAGATTGGATACAATTTTGAACCTTCCGAATTAGGTGCGTCCTTTGGACTTGTGCAAATAAAAAGATTTAACCAATTTAGTAAGATTAGAGTAAGAAATTTTAATTTACATAAAAAATTTTTTAGCAAATTAAAAAACTTTTTTATTACACCTAAAATTAACAAAAATGTTAAGACTAATTTTCTTGCCTACCCCATAATATTAAAAAATAACAAACATTTTAAAAGAAAAGATTTACAAATTTTTTTAGAGAAAAATAATATCCAGACAAGACCAATATTTAGTGGTAATATTTTAAGGCATCCAGCATTCAAAAAAGTAATTTCAAAAAGAAATAAGATTAATTCATTTAAAAATTCTGATTATATCATGAAAAATGGTATACTAATTGGATGCCACCAGGGTCTATCTTTAAAGCATATGACACATATACATAAAAAAATCGATAAATTTCTTAACAAATTTAGAAAATTTTAAATGTAAAAATGAAAAAAAAAATTTCTATAATTATACCTTTTTTTAATGAAAGAGATAATCTTCCTCTTTTACTTAGTGATGTAAAAAAACTAATTCAGTCAGAAAGTCAATATGATTTTGAATTAATTTTGATGGATAATAATTCTAATGATGGCTCAAATGAAGTTGCAAAAAAAGAAATTAAAAATTTTACAGGCTCGAAGTACATTAAGTTGAGTAGAAATTTTGGTTATCAAGCAAACATAAAAGCTGGCTATGACAATTGTACTGGTGATGCCGCAATTCAACTTGATGCGGATGGTGAAGATGACCCTCAAATAATTTCAAAATTTTTAAGAGAATGGGAAAATGGCTTTGATGTTATTTATGGAGTAAGGGAAAAAAGAAAAGAAGGAATTTTATTAACTTATTTTAGAAATTTATTTTACTCTTTTTTAAAGAAGTTTTCAGAAATAAACATACCATCTAAAGCGGGTGATTTTAGGTTAATAGACAGAAAAGTTATAAACTATTTGAAGAAATTCGATGAAAAAAATTTATACCTTAGAGGACTTGTTTCATTTATTGGTTTCAAGCAAAAGGGAATAAATTACGAGCGAAATAGGAGATATTCTGGTACATCAAAGATATCTCTAGTCAAATATTTTGACATGTCATTGTCTGCTATTACTTCATTTACAAAGACTCCTTTAATAATTATTTTTACTATTGGATTAATTACTTTTTTATTAAGCTTAATTTTATTATTAATTTACTTTTTTTTATTTTTAACTGGAAATATTTCTGAGCCAGGATTTACAACAATAATTTTAATTCAATTGTTTTTCTTTGGTTTGTTGATGTTGATTATTGGAATTGTCTCTATTTATGTTGGTTATATTCTAGATGAAGTTAAAAAAAGACCAACCTATATAATTGATGATGAATCGGAATAAATTAAATATATTTATAACAGGCTCAACAGGTTTCATTGGAAATCACTTAAAACAATATTTAAAAGAGGCTTATACTTTAATCACACCGAGTAAAAAAAATTTAAATTTAAAAAATAAATACTCATTAAAAAAATTTCTCAATAAAAAAAAACCAAATATTATTATACATTTAGCCTCTTCAACAAATTTTAAAAATGACAAAATTACTGAAAATAAGAATCAATTTAACAATACCTTTATGATTACAAAAAATTTAATTGACTCGCTTAACAAAGAGTGCAATTTTTTGATTTTTTTTGGTTCAATAGAGGAATATGGAAAAATTAAAACTCCTTTCAAAGAAAACTGTAATCCAAAACCATTTTCATACTACGGAAAATATAAAAATTTATCATTAAAATATCTTCAAAAAAAAACTATTAAAAACAAAATTAATTATATTTGGGTTAGACCTTCACTAACTTATGGACAAAATGATAATAAACAAAGGATACTAGCTTATATTCTTTATTCAATTAAAAATAATAAAAAAATTTATATAAATAATGGGAATCAGTTTAGAGATTTTTTATATATTGATGACTTATGTAAAATAATAGATTTATTAATTAAAAATCGTAATAAAAAATTTAATTCAATATTAAATATTTCTTCTCAAAATTATATTAAACTAAGTACTATTCCCAAAATTATTGAAAAAATTTTAAAAAAAAAAATTAATTATAATGTAAAAATCAATGAAAATTCCAAAATTAATTTACTCAATTCTAATAAAAAATTGTTAACTATCTTTCCAAATATTAAATTTACTAATTTCTATAATGGTCTAACTAAAACTTTGAAAAAAGAAGGAATAATTTAATTTTTAAAAGTTATCGTCTATTAAATTAATACATTTGCCTCTGTGGAAACATATTCAGTAAATATTTAAAGATGTATAAATAAAAAGACATTATAATTATCAGTATTATTAGCTCAGAAAAAAAGTAATTAAATAGAAGGAAAATATAGGTATTAATTTTTATCTAAATTTTTGTCTCTCTAGCTATTCTTTAAATAAAAAAAGTGATTTTTTAGCCATTTTTCAACATTAATAAATCTTGACGTTATTGCTCTAAAAGATATAAATCACGTTATTTTTGGTTATGGGCGGTTAGCTCAGTTGGTAGAGCATCTCGTTTACACCGAGGGGGCCATAGGTTCGAGTCCTATACTGCCCACCAAGAATCAAAAGTGGGGGTGTAGCTCAGTTGGTTAGAGCGATCGCCTGTCACGCGATAGGTCGAGGGTTCGAGTCCCTTCACTCCCGCCACTTTTTCATTGAATTTCAACTAATTATCTAACTCATTGAAATTGTTAGCTTTTTTAGTGTATTCAATATAAGTCATTGAAATTGTTAATTTTTTTTTTATTGAAAATGTGACGTATGGGCGCTTCAAGAACAAAAAAAAAATGCTATATAGACCTCAATGTTATCTGATTTTTTACAAAACTACTTACCTATAATAATATTTTTAGTTCTAGCATTAGGTCTAAGTTGTGCTTTTGTGGTAATTAATTTCATTCTTTCACCAAAAAAACCTGATCCTGAAAAGCTTTCTGCATATGAATGTGGATTTGAACCATTTGAAGATTCAAGGATGGAGTTTGATGTAAGATTTTATTTAGTTGCAATATTATTTATCATTTTTGATTTGGAAATTGCTTTCCTTTTTCCGTGGGCAATTTCTCTTGGAAATATCGGTTTACTAGGTTTTTCATCAATGATGATTTTTCTCTTCATACTTACAATTGGTTTTATTTATGAATGGAAAAAAGGTGCTTTAGACTGGGAATAAAATTTAATTACAATGCAAAATAAAATAGATCAGGTTCCTGAAGAATTTAAGCAACTTGCAGACGATTTTAGCAAGAATGGATTCATTACAACTTCACTGGATAATTTAATAAATTGGTCAAGAGCAGGATCACTTCATTGGATGACATTTGGGTTAGCCTGTTGTGCTGTTGAAATGATGCAAACATCGATGCCAAGATATGATCTCGAAAGATTTGGTGCTGCACCAAGAGCTTCCCCAAGACAATCAGATGTAATGATTGTAGCAGGTACTTTGACTAATAAAATGGCACCTGCTTTAAGAAAAGTTTACGACCAAATGCCAGAACCAAGATACGTTATTTCAATGGGAAGTTGTGCAAATGGTGGTGGGTATTATCATTATTCATATTCTGTAGTAAGAGGTTGTGATAGAATAGTTCCAGTTGACATTTATGTGCCTGGATGTCCTCCATCAGCAGAGGCATTGCTTTATGGAATATTACAGCTTCAAAAAAAAATTAGAAATAAAGGTTCTATAACAAGATAATTATGCAAAATTTAATTGACCTAGAAAAAAAAATTAACTCTGAATTAACAACTAAAATTAATAGAACTGAGATTAAACATAATCAGATTTATCTTGAAACAGATAAAGATGATTTTATTGATGTTGTTTTGTTTTTAAAAACAAACAATGACACTAAATTCAGACAACTTATTGATATAACAGTTACTGATTATCCAGAAAAAAAACAAAGATTTGAAGTAGTATATTTATTTTTAAGTCATGAATTTAATCAAAGATTGATTTTAAAATATACAATTACAGAAAATGAAATCATACCATCCATAACCAGTATCTTTCCAGGAGCCAACTGGATGGAAAGAGAAGTCTTTGACATGTATGGTGTTTCTTTTAAAGATCATCCAGATTTAAGAAGAATACTAACTGATTATGGCTTTGAAGGACATCCACTTAGAAAAGATTTTCCATTAACAGGACACACAGAGGTTAGATACAGTGAAGATCAAAAAAAAGTAATTAACGAGCCAGTCAAACTTGAACAGAACTATAGAAATTTTGATTATGAAAGCCCATGGGAAGGCACCAAATATATTAAAGAAGAATTAGATAATAATGACAAAAAAAATTAAAAACTTAAATTTAAATTTTGGTCCTCAACACCCAGCTGCACATGGTGTCCTAAGATTAATTTTAGAATTAGATGGTGAAGTAGTTGAGAAAGCTGATCCTCATATTGGATTACTGCACAGAGGTACAGAAAAACTTATTGAAAACAAAACTTATATGCAAGCAGTCCCTTACTTTGATCGACTAGATTATGTTGCCCCTATGAACCAGGAACATGCCTTTGCTTTAGCAACTGAAAAAATATTGGAAATAGATGTCCCAATTAGAGCTCAATACATAAGAGTTATATTTTGTGAGATAGGAAGAATTTTAAGTCATATATTAAATGTCACTACTCAAGCCATGGATGTTGGTGCTCTAACACCTACATTGTGGGGATTTGAGGAAAGAGAAAAGTTAATGGGTTTTTATGAAAGAGTTTCTGGTTCACGACTGCATGCAAATTATTTTCGTGCAGGTGGTGTTCATCAAGATTTACCCCAAGGCTTGGAAGAAGATATAGCTGAATTTTGTGAGACATTTCCAAAAATAATTAATGATTTAGAAAGTTTATTAACTGAGAACAGGATTTTTAAACAGCGAAATGTGGATATAGGAATTGTTACCAAACAGGATGCTTTAGATTATTCTTTTTCAGGCGTTATGATAAGAGGATCGGGCGTTCCTTGGGATTTGCGAAAATCTCAACCCTACGATTGCTATAAACAATTAGATTTTAAAATTCCAGTTGGTAAAAATGGAGATTGCTATGACAGGTACTTATGCAGAATAGAAGAAATGAAAGAAAGTGTATCTATTATTAAACAGTGTCTTTCTAAAATGGAAAAAGGTCCAATAAAATCTTTAGATGGCAAAATAAGCCCACCTCCCAAGAAAGAGATTAAACAATCAATGGAAGCACTTATTCATCATTTTAAACTTTTTACAGAGGGTTACAGAGTTCCTAAAGATGAAATCTATACAGCAGTAGAAGCTCCTAAAGGTGAATTTGGAGTTTATTTGATTTCAGATGGATCTAACAAACCTTACAAATGTAAAATAAGAGCTCCTGGATTTTCACATCTTCAATCAATGGATTATTTGATTAAAGGACATATGTTAGCTGATGTACCAGCAGTATTGGGTTCGTTAGATATAGTTTTTGGTGAGGTAGACAGATGAGTTTAAGAAGACCTGCAAAGAATCAACCCGAAACTTTTGAGTTTAGCTCTTCCTCGATGGATGAAGCAAACAAAATAGTTTTAAAATATCCTGAAGGTAAACAGCAAAGCGCTGTCATGGCTTTACTATATATCGCTCAAAAACAGAATGATAACTGGATACCCTTGGCTGCTATGAAATATATCGCAAAGTTTTTAGATATGCCTTACATAAAAGTTTATGAGGTAGCAACTTTTTATACCATGTACAATTTATCACCAGTAGGAAAGTACTTTGTTCAAGTTTGTACAACTACTCCTTGCATGATTAGAGGAGCAAATAAATTAGTTGAAGCTTGTAAGGAAAAAATCTCAGATAAAGAAAATGAATTATCAAACAATAAAAGTTGTTCTTGGATGGAAGTAGAATGTTTAGGAGCATGTGTTAACGCCCCTATGATGCAAATTAATGATGATTATTATGAAGATTTAGATAAAGAAAAAACAATAGAAATATTTGATAAAATTTTAAGAGGTGAAGACCCAAAGCCAGGATCATATCGAGGACGATTAAATACAGAACCTGAAAATAACAGAAAAACACTTATGGACGTAAAAAATGCTTAAAGATCAAGACAGAATTTTTAAAAATTTGTATAATGATATGGGTGCGGATGTTAAATCTGCTCAGAAAAGAGGTGATTGGGTAAATACTTCAGAAATAATAGCAAAAGGAAGAGATTGGATAATTAACGAAGTAAAAGACTCGCAACTAAGAGGAAGAGGGGGAGCAGGATTTCCTACAGGTTTAAAATGGTCTTTTGCCCCTAAAGAAGTCGGATCTAGACCTCATTATTTAGTTATTAATGCAGACGAGTCGGAACCAGGTACATGTAAAGATAGAGATATTCTGAGATTTGAGCCTCACAAATTAATCGAAGGATGTCTAATAGCCTCTTATGCAGTTCAAGCTCATGCTTGTTATATATATATAAGAGGTGAATATTTTATAGAGGGTCAAAAATTACAATCAGCTATTGATGAAGCTTATGAAAAGAATTTAATTGGTAAAAATGCTGTTGGAGCTGGATGGGATTTGGATATCTACATTCACTATGGAGCAGGAGCTTATATTTGTGGAGAAGAAACAGCTTTACTTGAAAGTATAGAGGGCAAAAAAGGACAACCAAGATTAAAACCTCCTTTTCCAGCATTGATTGGACTTTACGGATGCCCAACAATTATTAATAATGTTGAAACGATAGCTGTCGTTCCAACAATTCTTAGAAGAGGCGGAAAATGGTTTTCCTCACTAGGTAGAGAAAAAAATACAGGTACAAAAATTTTTTGTATTTCAGGCAATGTGAATAATCCATGTAATGTTGAGGAAGAAATGAATATTCCTTTAAAAGAATTAATAGAAGTCCATGCTGGAGGAGTTATTGGTGGATGGGAAAATTTACAAGCTGTAATTCCAGGTGGTTCATCAATGCCATTAATACCAAAAGAAAAATGTGAGACATTAACTATGGACTTTGATTCATTAATGGCTGAAAAAAGTGGATTAGGAACTGCTGGAATTGTAGTTATTAACAAGGACCAGGACATTATTAAATGTATGGCAAGGATAGCTAGATTTTATAAACACGAAAGTTGTGGCCAATGTACACCATGTAGAGAAGGCTCAGGATGGATGTGGAGAATGCTAGAGCGAATGGCAAAAGGGGAGGCCACTAAAGATGAAGTGGATATGCTTGGTGATGTAACAAACCAAATAGCTGGCCATACTATTTGTGCATTTGGTGAAGGATCATCATGGCCTGTGCAGGGATTGTTAAGACATTTTAAAAAAGAAATTCAGGAAAGAAATAATTTAGACCCTATTGTTCAGAAAAAAAATAATATTCCTTATTTGGTTGATCAACATTTATTAGATAAAAAAAATGCCTAAATTAAAAGTAAATGACATTGAAATTGAGGTAGAAGAAGGTTTAACAGTATTACAAGCCTGCGAAAAAGCTGGAGCAGAAATTCCTAGGTTTTGTTATCATGAAAAACTATCAATAGCAGGTAACTGTCGAATGTGTTTAGTTGAAATGGAAAAATCCCCTAAACCAATTGCTTCTTGTGCAATGCCTGCCGCTGAGGGAATGAATATTAAAACTAATACTGCTTTTGTTGAAAAAGCTCGAAAAGGAGTTATGGAATTTTTATTAGCTAACCATCCTTTAGATTGCCCAGTATGTGATCAAGGTGGTGAGTGTGACCTTCAAGACCAGTCTATGTTTTATGGAGTAGATAAATCACGATTTAAAGAGAACAAAAGAGCTGTACCAGAAAAACATATGGGACCATTAATTAAAACTCAAATGACAAGATGTATACATTGCACACGATGTGTAAGATTTGCTACAGAAGTTGCTGGTGTATCCGAGTTAGGAGCAATTGGAAGAGGTGAGGATATGCAAATTACAACTTATTTGGAGCAGTCAATGCAATCAGAGTTATCAGCAAATGTAATAGATCTTTGTCCAGTTGGTGCTCTAACATCAAAACCTTATGTTTTTGAGGCAAGACCTTGGGAACTTAAAAAAACAGAGACTGTCGATGTGATGGACGCTGTCGGATCAAATGTAAGAGTAGATACATATGATTGGGAAGTTAAAAGAGTTTTGCCAATAATTAATGAGGATATAAATGAAGAGTGGATTTCAGATAAAACAAGATACGCGTGTGATGGTTTGTTAAATCAGAGGTTAGATACACCTTTTATTAAATATAATGGTAAATTTGAGAAAGCATCATGGAGTGAGGTTTTTAAAATTATTAAGTCAAAATTTGAAAATTCATCAAATGATAAAGTTTGTGGTTTTGTTGGTGATCTAAACAACATGGAGACAGGTTATATTTTTAAGGAATTTTTTGACAGAACATTAAGCAATAACAACTATGATTCAAGATCGGATAACAGATATCTAGACAACTCTGAAAGAGAGAATTATATATTTAATTCTTCTATAAATGGAATTGAAGATGCTGATTTAATATTTTTGATTGGAGCAAATCCCAGATATGAAGCTACAATTTTAAATGCTAGAATTCGAAAAGCTTTTGTAAATAATAATACAAATGTAATCTCATTGAATGATGTAGGTGATCTAACTTATCCTTATAAGAATTTAGATGGTCAAACCCAAACCATAAAAACTATTTTTGAAGGGTCTGAAGAAATATCTAAAGAAATTATTAGCGCAAGTAAGCCAATGATTATAATTGGTGAGTCTTTACTAAAATTTAATTCAGCAGAACACTTATTTAATTTAATCAAAAATTTTTTGAAGAAAAATAATAAATACGCAGAGGATTGGAACCCATTAAATATTTTATCTTGTGATGCTGCAACAGTTGGTAATTTCGATCTAGGAATATTAAATAATGAAAAAAATTTATTGGAGGAATTAAAATCTAATAAATTTGAAATTGTTTTCTTGGTTGGACAAGATAATTTAGAGTTTAATAAAAAAGATGAATTTGTAATTTATCTAGGTAGTCATGGAGATAAGGGAGCAGAAATTGCTGATATAATTTTACCAGGATCAGCTTATACAGAACAAGATGGTTATTTTACAAATCTAGAGGGAAAAATACAAAAAGCATATAAAGCATCTTACCCTCCAGGAGAGGCCAAAGAAGATTGGCAAATTATAAATGAATTAGCTGAAGTCATGAATAATCGCAAATTATTTAATGATAAAGAAGAATTAGAAAGTAGTATGTTTAATTACCTAAAACTTCAACAAGAAAAACGAACAACTAAAAAAATAGAAAAAACAAATTTAGAATTTCAAAATGAAAAAATAAATATTCAATTAAAAGATTATTATTTTTCAAATGTTATTGCTAGATCTTCAAAAACTATGATTGAATGTAACAACTCTAAACTAAATATCAAATCAACAGGTACTGAGGGTTAGATGGAATATTTGAGTATATTGTTTGATCAAGTTTATAAAATTCTTTTTTTATTAGTTCCGGTTTTAGTATCTGTTGCCATGGTAGTTTGGCTTGACAGGAGGGTGTGGGCGTTTGTTCAAAAGAGACAAGGACCAAATGTAGTTGGTCCGTTTGGTCTTTTACAAACTATTGCTGACGCATTAAAATATATTTTTAAAGAAATCATAATCCCATCAACTTCGAATAAAGTAATTTTTATTCTTGCACCAATTGTAACAATGACACTAGCTTTAATTGCTTGGGCAGTAATTCCATTTAGCGCAACGCAAGTTTTAGCTGATATAAATGTTGGTATTCTCTATTTATTTGCTGTTTCATCTCTGGGTGTCTATGGAATTATTATGGGAGGATGGGCTTCAAATTCTAAATATCCTTTCTTAGGAGCAATTAGATCTGCAGCTCAAATGGTATCTTATGAAGTATCTATTGGAGTGATAATTATTAATGTTCTTCTTTGTGTAGGATCACTTAATTTAAATGATATTGTGATAGCTCAACAAGACTTATGGTTTGTTATTCCGTTATTCCCAATGTTTGTTATTTTTTTTATTTCTGCATTAGCTGAAACGAATAGACCACCATTTGACCTTCCAGAAGCAGAAGCAGAACTAGTCGCTGGTTATCAAACAGAATATTCTGGGATGATGTATGCAATGTTCTGGCTTGGTGAATATGCAAATATTCTTTTAATGTGTGCAATTGGCGCGATCTTATTTTTGGGTGGATGGCTATCTCCACTGGAAATTTATCCTTTTACTCTAGTGCCAGGGCCTCTGTGGTTAGTGTTAAAGATATTACTTTTATTTTTGTTGTTTGCTTTAGTTAAAGCAATTGTTCCAAGATACAGATATGACCAACTAATGAAATTAGGTTGGAAAGTGTTCTTACCATTATCATTAATATGGGTAGTATTAACAGCCAGTTATCTATTTTATTTTAATCTTCTACCGGTAAATTAATTATGAAAATATCAAGATTTTTTAAAACAATATTTATGGTGGACTTTGCAAGTGGTCTATACATGGCAGTGAAAGAAGTATTTAAATCAAAAAAAACAATAAATTATCCATTTGAAAAAGGTAAGATAAGTCCTCGTTTTAGAGGAGAGCATGCATTAAGAAGATATCCAAATGGTGAAGAGAGATGTATTGCATGTAAATTATGTGAAGCCGTTTGTCCAGCACAGGCGATAACGATTGAATCAACTCAAAGAGAAGATGGAAGTAGAAAAACCACTCGTTATGACATTGACATGATGAAATGTATTTATTGTGGATTATGCGAAGAATCTTGTCCTGTAGACGCTATAGTTCAGGGTCCAAATTTTGAATTTTCAACTGAAACAAGAGAAGAACTTTATTACACAAAGGATAAACTGCTAGATAACGGTGATAGATGGGAAAATATTTTAGAGGCTAATATAAAAGCTGACAGTTCTCATAGATAAAAATGATCGCACACTCTATTTTTTTTTATACATTTTCAATCATAGCTATTGTCTCTGCAATAATGGTTACTGCTTCTAAAAATACAGTCCACTCTGTTTTTTTTTTAATCTTAGATTTCATAAGTATTTCATGTCTATTTATTATGATTGGGGCGGAGTTTTTAGGGATGATTATGCTAATTGTTTATGTAGGAGCTGTAGCAGTTTTATTTTTGTTTGTTGTAATGATGTTAAATGTAGCTCAACAAAAAAATCAGTGGTTTTCATCGGAAGAAAGTTCAAAACATATTCCAGTAGGCCTGATAATAAGCACTCTTATATTTGTTGAGCTAATAATCGTTGTTGGTGGTTGGAAATATAAACCAGATTTGTTTGACATAAATAATTCAATTGAAATTAATAACGTCAGTAATACCCATTCTTTAGGACAAGTGTTATATACTGACTATATCCATATCTTTCAAATTAGTGGCATGATTTTATTAGTTGCTATGATTGGAGCAATTGTTCTGACTTTTAGAAAAAGAGTGGGTGTAAAAACACAAAGTTATATAAAGCAAATTTCAAGAGAGAGATCTGATGGAGTAAGCGTTGTCAAAGTTGAGTCTAACAAAGGAGTTAAGATTGATGACTGAAATAGGCTTGGGGCATTACTTAACATTAGGAGCAATTATATTTTCAATTGGAATTATTGGTATATTTTTAAATAGAAAAAATATTATCGTTATATTGATGAGCATAGAATTAATATTATTAGCTGTTAATATTAATCTGGTATCCTTTTCAATTTTTCTAGGAGATTTAACTGGTCAGGTATTTACATTATTTATCTTAACAGTAGCTGCAGCAGAGGCAGCTATTGGACTTGCAATTATTGTGGTTTATTATCGAAATTCAGGGACTATTAGAGTTGAGCACATAGATAATTTGAAAGGATAAGAATGGAACTTTCAATCATATTCCTTCCATTAATTGCATCAGTAATATCAGGCTTCTTTGGTAAATTTATTGGTGATAGAAATTCTGAAATAGTCACAAGTGCTTTAGTTTCAATATCTGCCTTATTATCAATTTTTGTTTTATACCAAGTAATTGTAAATCAGTATGAAGAAAACATTGTAATCGCAACTTGGATCAATTCAGGTTCATTAGATGTAAATTGGTCAATGTTAATCGACCCATTGTCAGCCATAATGTTGGTTGTGGTTACTTCTGTATCTTCTTTAGTTCATATTTATTCAATTGGATATATGTCTCACGATCCTCATAAACCAAGATTTATGGCGTATTTATCTCTGTTTACATTTGCAATGTTAATGCTTGTAACCTCGGATAATTTTGTTCAATTATTTTTTGGTTGGGAGGGAGTAGGTTTATGTTCATATTTCTTGATAGGTTTTTGGTTTAAAAAAGAAAGTGCTAATGCAGCAGCGATAAAAGCATTTGTTGTAAACAGAGTTGGAGATTTTGGATTTGCTTTAGGAATATTTTTAATATTTTATTTATTTGGTACAGTAAATTACTCTGAAGTTTTTCAACAAATACCAACAGTTGTTGATAAAAATTTATTGTTTTTAGGATTTGAAATTAAAGCAATAGATTTGATTTGCTTACTTTTATTTATTGGTGCGATGGGTAAGTCAGCTCAAATTTTATTGCATACCTGGTTGCCAGATGCAATGGAAGGTCCAACTCCAGTTTCTGCATTAATACATGCAGCTACCATGGTCACAGCAGGAGTTTTTTTGGTAGTAAGATGTTCTCCTATTTATGAATATTCACCCTTAATACTAAATTTAATAACTATTGTTGGAATGTCTACAGCTTTTTTTGCAGCAACAGTAGCTTTAGTACAAACTGATATAAAAAAAATTATTGCATATTCCACTTGTAGCCAATTAGGATACATGTTTTTTGCTGCCGGTGTTGGTGCTTATAATGTTGCGATGTTCCATTTGTTTACTCATGCTTTCTTTAAAGCATTATTATTCTTAGGTTCTGGCTCTGTGATTCATGCTTTTAAAGATGAGCAAGATATAAATAAAATGGGAGGAGTTTGGAAAAAATTACCTTACACTTATGCTTTAATGATAATCGGAACACTTGCATTAACTGGTTTTCCTTTCTTATCAGGTTTTTACTCAAAAGATGCAATAATAGAATTTGCGTATCTTAGAGGTAATACCACAGGTTATTATGCAGCTGGTATAGGAATATTAACAGCACTTTTAACGTCAATATATTCTTGGAGATTAATATTTAAGACTTTCCATGGAGAATATAATAACAAAGAAATAAAAATAGAGGAAACTCATGAATCTCCAATGGTAATGCTTATTCCTTTATTTATTCTTTCTATTGGGGCAATTTTTGCAGGCTTTTTATTTAAAGGGCTTTTTATTGGTAGTGGCGATGAAAATTATTTTTGGGCAGAGTCTATAAAATTTTTAGAACCCTTAAGCACTGATCATCCACCTACATGGTTTTTACTTTTAACACCTTGTCTAGTAACAATATCAATTCCTATTGCCTATTATCTATTTGTTAAAAATAAAGAAATTCCAAATGGAATAGTATCGATGAATAAACCTTTATATAAGTTTTTAGTTAACAAATGGTACTTCGATGAATTGTACGAAGTTTTGTTCATTAAATCATCAAAGCGTTTAGGTTTATTTTTGTGGAAATTTTTTGATGGCACAATAATTGATGGATTTGGCCCAGATGGAATTTCATCTTTTATAAAAAAATGCTCGATTAAAGCAAATAAATTTCAAAGTGGATTTATTTATCAATATGCATTCGTAATGCTTGTGGGTTTTTCTGCTTTTTTAACTTTTTTAATTGTAAGATAATGGACTTTCCTATTTTATCATCTCTAATTTTACTACCAATAGTTGGAGCACTCTTTTTATTTTTTACAAAAGATAAAGATGGAAATAATTTAACAGCAAAATATGTTGCTTTATTTGCAACAATTGTAAATTTTTTAATTTCAATTTATTTGTGGATATCTTTTGATCAAACAACCTCATCCTTTCAATTTGTTGAGGAAAGAGTCTGGATAAAAGATTTTATTAATTACAAAGTTGGAGTAGACGGAATTTCAATTTTATTTATTTTATTAACAGCTTTTATAACACCTCTGTGTATTGTTTCTGTAAATAATACTGTCAAAAATAGATTAAGAGATTTCTTAATTGCAATATTAATCATGGAAAGTTTCATGATTGGAGTTTTCTGTGCTCTTGATTTAGTTGTTTTTTATCTATTCTTTGAAGCTGGATTAATTCCAATGTTTTTAATAATAGGTATTTGGGGAGGTCCAAAAAGAGTTTACTCAGCATTCAAATTTTTTCTATACACATTGCTAGGATCTGTTTTGATGTTAGTTGCTATAATATCAATATACTGGATATCAGGTACTACAGATGTAATTAAACTTTATGAGCTAGGCATTGATGCAAAATACCAAAATTTACTATGGCTAGCATTCTTCAGTTCTTTTGCTGTCAAAACCCCGATGTGGCCAGTTCATACATGGTTACCAGATGCACATGTCGAGGCACCTACAGCAGGATCTGTTCTTTTAGCTGCAATATTACTTAAAATGGCAGGGTATGGTTTCATTAGATTTTCCCTTGGACTATTTCCTTTGGCATCAGAAGTTTTTACACCATTAGTTTATACGTTAAGTGTAATAGCAATTATTTTCACTTCTTTCATAGCTTTAATGCAAGAAGATATGAAAAAGTTAATTGCGTATTCATCTGTTGCACACATGGGTTTCGTTACCCTTGGGATTTTTACCCTGCAACAACAAGGTATAGAAGGTAGTATTATTCAAATGTTAAGCCACGGACTTGTTTCGGCAGCATTATTTTTATGTGTTGGTGTTGTCTACGATAGAATGCACTCAAGACTAATTAAATCATATGGTGGTATAGTTACAATCATACCAAAGTACTCCATTTTATTTATGTTATTTACATTAGCTGCATTAGGATTACCTGGTACTTTTGGTTTTGTAGGTGAATTTTTAATATTAATGGGAGCTTTTAAAGATAATTTTTTGGTAGCAGTTATTGCAAGTTTTGGAGTAATTTTAGGAGCTGCTTATATGTTGTGGCTTTATAAAAGAGTCGTTTTTGGAAAACTTGTTAATGAAGATTTAAAAAAAATGGTAGATTTAAATAGATCTGAGTATTTAATATTAATATGCCTAGCGGTCCCAACACTATTTTTTGGATTTTATCCTGAGCCACTATTTAACACTATAGAGGTTTCAGTATCAGATTTAATCAATATGCATAACTTAAATATAGCAAGCAAGTAGTATGAATAATCTTAATTTAGTATTTCCTGAAATATTTATTTCTTTATCAGTAATGTTTTTATTGATTTTAGGAGTTTTTAAAAAAGATAGTTCACAATTAACTTTTAATTTATCTTTAGTCACAATTTTGGTTGCAATAATTCTTACTGTTAACGAAACTTTTTCAGTTAACAGAATTACTTTATTTAATGAAAGTATTGTTATTGACCAAATGGCTTCATTAATGAAAATTATAACACTGATTGGTGCTTTTTTAGTTTTAGGTATTTCATCTAGTTATCTCAAATCATTTAAAATTTTTAAAATTGAGTATCCGATTTTAATATTGAGTTCTGTATTAGGAATGATGATAATGATCAGCTCTAATGATCTTATGGCTTTTTATATGGGATTAGAATTGCAATCTCTGGCTCTTTATGTTTTGGCAACTTTTAATAGAGACCAACTAAAGTCATCTGAAGCTGGATTAAAATATTTTGTGCTAAGTGCACTTTCATCTGGTCTATTATTATATGGTTGTTCATTAATTTATGGTTTTTCTGGATCAACAAATTTTGATGTAATTGCAAATCAACTTACCTCAAATGATTATGCTTTAACATTTGGTATTGTATTTATATTAGTTGGTTTAGCATTCAAAATTTCTGCAGTTCCATTTCATATGTGGGCACCGGATGTTTATGAAGGGTCTCCAACAACAGTAACACTCTTCTTTACAATGGTACCTAAAATTGCAGCTCTTACTGTGTTCATAAGATTTTTATATGTTCCATTTTTAAATCTAATAGATCAGTGGCAGATGATTATTGTCTTTTTATCTATAGCTTCTATGATATTTGGAGCAATCGCAGCAATAGGTCAAACTAATATTAAAAGACTTGTAGCTTATAGCTCAATTGGACATATTGGATATACTTTGGCGGGTTTGGCTAGTGGCTCTAATGATGGAATTCAAAGTTCAATAATATACATTTCTATATATGTGGTAATGAATTTAGCTCTTTTTTCATGTTTATTGATGTTAAAAAGAAATGACCAATACTATGAGGATATAGATGACCTTTCAGGGCTTTCAAAAAACCACCCACTATTGTCATTATCTTTATTAATAATATTATTCTCGCTTGCTGGGATACCACCCTTAGCAGGTTTCTTTGCAAAATTCTACGTATTTAAAGCTGTAATTGAACAATCTATGTACTTCTTAGCAATAGTTGGATTACTATCAACTGTAATTGCAGCATTTTATTATCTAAGAATTATAAAAATAATTTATTTTGATAAAGAAAAAGAAAAATATGACTCAGATCATGGAATATGGTTAAAATTTTCACTTACTTTTTCAACAATATTAATTCTTTTATACTTCATATTTCCTAGTCAATTAATTGAGGTAGTTTCAAGAATTATTATTATTTAATGAAATTCAAAAAATTTAAATTTAAAAAAGTTAGAAGTACTAACAATACTGCTATTAGAATAATAAAAAAAACTAATTGTAAATATGGAATGGTAATCTCAGAGTCTCAAACAAATGGCAAAGGTCAATATGGTAGAAAGTGGATTTCACATAAAGGAAATTTGTTTGTAACTTTCTTTCATGAATTAAATAAAATTAAATTATCTATAGCAACAATTACAAAATTAAATTGTTTATTGATAAAAAAATTAATATCAAAATATACTAATAAAAAAATTTTTTATAAAAAACCAAATGATCTTTTGATTGAAAAGAAAAAAATATGTGGAATATTGCAAGAAATAATTTTTATGCAGAATAAAAAGTACCTTATTACAGGAATAGGTATAAATATAAACAAAAGTCCTTATATAAAAAATTACCCAACTACTAATTTAAATGAGCTAACAAATAAGCATATTAAAATTAAAGAAATAGAAAAATCATTAAAGCAAATTTTTGAAAACAATTTATTAAAAATATATAATCTTAAGGTTAATAATTAATGTATATTTTAGGTGATATAGGAAATACTGAAACCAAAATTTGGTTAATTTCCAAAAAAAATAAAATTATAAAAAAAATAATCTTTTCATCAAAAGAAATAACAATTAATAAATTATCAAAAATATTTAAAAAAAATAATTTTAAATTTAAATATATTGAAAAAATTCTCTTCTGTAGTGTTGTACCGCAAACTTTTAATTTAATAAAAAAATTTCTATCTAAAAAAACCAATAGAAAATGTTTTGAAATTAAAAATTTAAATTTAAAATCCTTAATTAAAATTAAAGTTGATTACAAGCAAGTAGGCTCTGATAGAATAACTAATGCAATTAGTTTAATGAATGGTAAAAATAACTATATTATTTTAGATTTTGGTACCGCAACAACATTTGATGTTTTAGTTCAAAATACTTACTATGGTGGAATTATTGCGCCAGGTGTTAAATTATCACTTAATTCTTTATCCGACAAAGCAACGCTCATACCTAAGATTAATTTAAAAAAAATAACCAAAGTTATTGGAAACAATACAATCTCAGCTGTTAGGTCAGGTTTTTTCTGGGGATATGCAGGTTTAATTGACAATATTATTTATTTAATTAAGAAAGAAACCAGAAAAACCTTTAAAATAATTATTACTGGAGGATTTTCTGATTTATTTAAAAACTCAATAAAAACGAAAGTTAGTCAAAATCAAGATATTACAGTTAAAGGTCTAATTAAAATTTCAAGGTTAATTAAATAATATGAAAGATGAACTATTATTCTGTCCGTTAGGTGGGTCTGGCGAGATAGGCATGAATATGAATTTATTTGGTTATGGCCAACCAAGTAATCATAAATGGATAATGGTTGATATAGGTGTTACTTTTGCAGATGATACCATTCCGGGTGTTGATTTAATTTACCCTGATCCAGGATTTATAGTTGAGAGAAAAGATAATTTACTTGGCATTGTACTTACTCATGCTCACGAAGATCATATTGGAGCAATTGCTCATCTATGGCCTAAATTAAAATGCAAAATTTTTGCAACACCATTTACAGCTGTATTAATTAGAGAAAAATTCAAGGAAAAGCAAATCGATATAACAAATGATTTACAGATTGTTCAGTTGAATGGATCTGTAAACTTAGAACCATTTGAAATTGAATATATCACGTTAACACACTCAATTTTGGAACCAAATGGTCTTAGAATTAAAACACCAGCTGGTGTTATTTTACATACTGGTGACTGGAAGGTAGATCCTAATCCACTAATTGGTGACAACATAAACGAAAAAAGATTAAAACAAATTGGAAATGAAGGTGTGCTTGCAATGATATGTGACTCAACTAATGTTTTTAGCGCTGGCAGATCTGGGTCTGAGTTAGATGTTAGAAAAAATATGCTAAACGTAATGTCACGCTTAAAAAAAAGAATTATTATTACATCCTTTGCCTCAAATGTAGCAAGAATGGAAACAGCTTTTTATTGTGCAGAACAAACTGGAAGACAAATTTCTCTCGTAGGTAGATCGATGCACCGTATTTATAAAGCAGCTCGTCAATGTGGATATCTAAAAAATACTATTGAACCTATTGACCCTCGTGAAGCCAAAAATTTTTCAAGAGAAAAAATAGTTTATTTATGCACTGGAAGTCAAGGTGAGCCTATGGGGGCAATGATGAGAATTTCTAGTTATGTTCATCCAGATGTTTATATTGAAAATGGAGATGCTGTAATATTTTCATCTAAAATTATTCCAGGAAATGAAAAGAAACTTTATAAGCTTCACAATCAACTAGTTAAAGATGGTATAGAAGTAATATCAGAAGAGACTGAATTCGTTCATGTTTCAGGACATCCTAATAGAGAAGATCTTAAAGAAATGTATCAGTGGGTAAAACCTAAATGTGTTATTCCAGTGCATGGTGAGCACAGACACATGATTGAGCACATTAATTTTGCAAAAGAGATGCAAGTCCCACACCCTGTTCAAGTGGAAAATGGTGATATTGTTAAACTTTTTCCAGGCGATAAGCCCAAGGTTTACGATAAGGCACCAAGTGGTAGGTTATATCTTGATGGAAATGTAAGTGTTGATCCTGACTCACAGTCAATTAAAGATAGAAAAAATCTTAGTGCTAACGGCTATCTAGAGGTTACTCTGATGATTACGCCAAAGGGTAATATTCACAGTAATCCTGTTTTATCTTTTCGAGGTTTACCTGTTGATGATCGGGATGAATTTGTTTACGGTTTAGAAGATGAGATTGAAAAAACTTCAAGGTCTTTTAGAGTTGGAAGTAGACAACAAGAGCACAATCTTATTGATGCGCTAAAAATTACTTGTAGAAAATTTTCAAAAGAAAAAACTGGAAAAAAACCATTCACGAATATTAACTTAGTTCGGATTTAATGAGTGTAACGGGATTAGCTATAATCTATGTAATAATTTGGTGGATAATTTTTTTTGCAATCTTACCAATAGATGTAAATAGAACAAAAACTGTTAAAATTGATGGAGAAGATCCTGGATCTCCAGAAAATCCTAAAATGATTAAAAAATTCTTCTATTGTACCGGAATAACTACTATTATTTTTATAATAATTTACTTATTAATTAAATTTGAATATTTAAATTTAAGAAATATGATTACTTAAGATGTTATTATCTAAATTATTTATCCCTATTTTAAAAAATAATCCTTCTGAAGCCAAAATTAAGTCTCATCAATTAATGTTGAGAGTAGGAATGATTAAACAAGCTTCAGCAGGAATTTACTCGTGGTTGCCATTAGGTTTTAAAGTAATGAAAAAAATTGAGAAGATAGTAAGACAGGAACAAAATAAAATTGGTGCGCAAGAAATCTTAATGCCCACAATTCAATCAAGCGAAATTTGGAAAGAAAGTGGTAGGTATGAAGATTATGGTGAGGAAATGCTTAGAATTAAAGATCGTCAAAATCGTGAAATGCTTTATGGACCAACTAATGAAGAGCAGGTAACAGAAATTTTTAGATCTTCTTTAAAATCATATAAATCACTTCCACAACTTCTTTATCATATTCAGTGGAAATTTAGAGACGAAATTAGACCAAGGTTTGGAATTATGAGGGGTAGAGAATTTTATATGAAAGATGCTTATTCATTTGATGTTTCTGATGAAGAAGCATTTTATTCTTATAATAAATTTTTTTTATCTTATTTAAGAACTTTTAAAAGATTAGATTTAACTGCAATTCCAATGGCTGCAGACACTGGTCCAATTGGTGGAAATTTATCTCATGAATTTATTATATTAGCTGACACTGGCGAAAGTAAAATTTTTACTGACAAAAGAATTTTTGACTTAAATAGTAATGAGACAAAATTAGAAAAAAATTCTTTACAACAAATGAGAAAAAAATATGAGCAGTATTATTCAGTAACTGATGAAAAATTCAATAAGGAGGAGTTTGAAAAAGTTGTATCTGAAGAAAATAGATTGATCACAAAAGGTATTGAAGTAGGACACATTTTTTATTTTGGTGATAAATATTCAAAAGCAATGGGTGCTTCAGTTGATTTGCCTGGTGGCAAGAAAGACTTCGTTAAAATGGGCTCATATGGAATTGGTGTATCCAGGTTAGTTGGTGCTATTATTGAGGCTAAATATGATGAAAAAAATGAAATCATGAAATGGCCATTGTCTGTTGCTCCTTATGACATTGCTTTGGTACCAATGATAAATAAGAATGACACATCAACTCTAGATAAAGCAATCAATATTAATAAAGAATTAATTAAAAATAAAATTGATGCATTAATTGATGATACTGAAGAAAATTTTTCATCAAAAATAAAAAAAATGAATTTAATTGGTGCTCCTTATCAAATTATTATTGGTAAAAAATCAGATGGTGATTTACTAGAGTTTAAAGAAACTGGAAAAGAAACTCAAAACATATCTTTAACCAAAATTGTAGAAATTATTAAAAAACAAAAAAATTCAAATTGATTTCTAATTTAGAAAAAGAAATTACACTAAGGTTTTTAAAAGCTCGTAAAAATGATGGGTTTTTAAATGTCATATCTATTTTCTCATTCATAGGCATTAGTCTTGGAGTTGCAGTTCTTATAATTGTTATGTCAGTAATGAATGGATTTAGAACTGAGTTAATCAATAAAATTGTTGGATTTAACTCTCATTTAACTATTAAATCTTATGATCAAATAATCGATAAAAGTAAAATAGATAGTGGTGTATTAAAATCTATTTCAGAAAGTGCACTATTTAGCAATTCTGGAGAGGCTATAATTTTAAAAAATCAAACTTCAAAAGGAATTGTATTAAGGGGCTATTTAAGAAACGATTTTTCTAAATTAGAGATTATTAAAAATAAAAATTTTAAAGGTAACAAACTCAATTTAGATAAGAATTCTATCTCGATTGGAAATGAACTTAGTTTTTCTTTAAATCTGAAAATTGGAGATGAGATAACAATTTTATCACCAAGTGGTGTGCAAACTATAATTGGAAGCATGCCAAAACAAAAAACTTTTGTAGTTACATCAATATTTAATAGTGGTTTAGCAGAATTTGATAATAATATTGCATTGATCAATTTGTTTACACTTGAAGATTTTTTTGGTTTTAAACAAGAGCAAAGAAACTTGGAAGTTTATTTAAAAGATCCCAAAAATATAGAAAAACAAAAATTTGAATTTCAAAAGATCTTTGATCAAGAATTTGTTTATAGCTGGGCAGACATGAATAGTTCTCTCTTTTCAGCTTTAAAAGTTGAACGAAACGTTATGTTTATTATATTATCTTTAATTATTATTGTTGCTGCGTTTAATATTATATCTGGCTTGACAATCTTAGTGAAAAATAAAACTAAAGATATCGCTATTTTAAAATCAATTGGAGTTTTGAATAAATCAATTGTCAAAATTTTCTTCTTAATTGGGGTAATTATAGGAACTTCGGCAACTATTTTTGGAATTTTTTTAGGGGTAACATTTTCACTATATGTTGAAAACTTAAGACAATTTTTAAGCTCGACCTTTAATATCAGTTTATTTCCAGAGGAAATTTATTTCTTAAGTAAAATGCCTTCAGAAATAAATTTAAACTCTATCCTAATAATATCAATATGTTCAATATTAATAACTATAGTAGTTTCAATATTTCCTGCCTTAAAAGCTGCAAAACTTGATCCCATAAAAGCCTTAAAATATGAATAAATTTTTAGAATTAAACAATATATCAAAAACTTTTGAGACTAGTAAAAAGTTTAAAGTTATAAAAAATTTATCATATAATTTTAAAAAAGGTAAAATTTACTCTCTGATGGGTCCCTCAGGTTCTGGTAAGTCTACTTTATTAAATTTAATCTCCTTAATAGACAAACCTTCAAATGGTTTAATTAAATTTAATAATCACCAAATTAATTATGATAAAAAAGAGCAAAATGATCAGCTTAGAGCAAAAAAAATCGGAATTGTTTATCAGCAAAATAATTTATTACCTGACTTTACATCATTGGAAAATATTTATTTGGCAAGTTTATCAATTAATAATAATAAAAATTTGGCAATTTCTAAAGCGAAACAATTGCTAAATAAAATCGGCTTATCTAGCAGAGCCAATCATTATCCTTCTCAATTATCTGGTGGAGAAGCCCAAAGGATAGCTATAGCAAGAGCAATAATTAATGATCCCGAGATAATTTTGGCAGATGAGCCAACTGGTAGTTTGGATATGAAAACTGCAAAAATAATATTTAATTTATTAAAAGATCAAAAGAGATCAGACAGATTAATTATATTTGCAACTCATAATAGATTTTTTGGAAATAAGGCAGATTGCTTATTGGAGATATTAAATGGTAAGATAAAGTCATCTAATGGCTGAGTCTTTACCACAAAACTTTAATCATCTTAAAATTCACACACAATACTCTATTTGTGAAGGTGCTATTAAAATTGATGATCTTCAAGAATTTTCAAAGAGTAATAAAATAAAATCGTTAGGTCTTTGTGATACATCTAATCTTTGTGGAGCACTAGAATTTGCAGAAAAAATATCAAAATCAGGAACTCAACCTATTATTGGGACACAAATTAACTTGAAAATTCATGATACAATTGGATTACTCCCTTTATACGCACTTAATGAAATAGGTTATAAAAATATTATTAAATTATCATCAGTATCCTATTTGAAAAATGATGAACTATCTGATCCGCATATTACATTTGATTATTTATTAAATAATTCTGAAGGCATTGCATTATTTTCTGGGACTGTTTTTGGATTATTTGGTAAATTATTTGATAAAGGTAAATTTACTGAAATTCACGATTTATATAATAAAATTAAGTCAAAATTAGTAGATCGTTTTTATATAGAAATACAAAGACACAAAGACCTAAACGAAAATGGTTTTGAAAGATTTAATTTAAAAAAATCCTCTGATCTAGAGATACCAATAATTGCTACTAACGAAGTATATTATTTAGATAAAAATATGCATGAAGCACATGACGCATTGATTTGCATAGGCAACAAAACCTATGTTAATGAAAAGAATAGACTAAAGTTAACTGATCAACATTATTTTAAAAATAATTCAGAAATGTCTGAATTATTTGCTGATTTACCAGAAGCATTAGAGAATAATTATAATTTTCCTCTAAGATGCAATTTTAGGCCTTTATTTTCTAACCCAATTTTACCAAATATAAGTCAAGATAAAGGGGGTGATGCTGACGATATTTTAAAAAAAGAGTCTATAGATGGCCTTTTAAGCAAATTAGAAAAGGTTTTCAAACTTCAAGCCAATGATATCGAGTCTAATAAAACATATCTAGACTACAAAAAAAGATTAGATCATGAGCTTTCTATAATAATTGAAATGAAGTATTCAAGTTACTTTCTTATTGTATCAGACTATATTAAGTGGGCCAAAAATAACGACATACCTGTCGGCCCTGGTAGGGGCTCAGGTGCAGGATCTTTAGTTGCATGGTGTCTATCTATTACAGATGTAGATCCAATTAAATTTAATTTAATATTTGAAAGATTTTTAAATCCAGATCGAATATCTATGCCTGACTTTGATATTGATTTTTGTGAGGACAAAAGAGATCTTGTTTTTGAGTATCTGACAAAAAAGTATAAAGATAGCGTTGCCCATATAATTACGTTTGGAAAATTAAAAGCTAGAATGGTCATACGTGATGTCGGTAGAGTTTTAGGATTATCCTATGGGTTTGTAGATAGTATTTCTAAAATGATACCTTTTGATCCTTCAAGACCTCAAAACTTAACACAATGTATAGCAGGAGAGCCAAGGCTTCAAAAATTAATAAAAGATGATCCGAAAGTTAAAAAATTAATTGACTTGTCACTTCAATTAGAAGGTCTTAATAGAAATGTTGCAACACATGCAGCAGGTGTAGTTATTGCAGATAGAAAACTGACTGAAGTAGTACCCCTATATAAAGATACTTCAGCAGATTTGTTATTACCCTCAACTCAATTTGACATGTATTCAGCTGAAAACGCAGGGCTAATAAAATTTGATTTTTTGGGTTTAAAAACTCTAACTGTAATTAACAATACACAAAAATTAATTAAAAAGATTAATAAGGATTTTGATATAGAAAAAATTGATTTTGAGGACCAAAAGGTTTTTGATTTATTATCAAGCGGTAAAACAGTTGGGTTATTCCAGATTGAAAGCGCTGGAATGAGGGAAGCATTATTACAAATGAAACCAAATCATATAGAAGATATTATTGCTCTTGTAGCTTTATATAGACCTGGACCAATGAGTAACATACCAACTTATAATGATTGCAAACATGGTAACCAAAAACCAGATTATTTACACCCACTTTTAGTTGACATTTTAAAACCAACTTATGGAGTAATTATTTATCAAGAACAAGTAATGCAAATTGCACAAAAGTTATCAGGATTTACTGCAGGTCAAGCAGATTTACTACGAAGAGCGATGGGTAAAAAGAAAAGGGCTGAACTTGAAAAGCAAAAACAAGGTTTTATCGAAGGAGCAATAAAAAATGGAATTGCGAAAGATGTTGCTGCTGGAATATTTTTAAAAATAGAACCTTTTGCAGAATATGGATTTAACAAAAGTCATGCAGCCGCCTATGCAATAATTTCGTATCAAACAGCCTTTTTAAAAACTTATTATCCAAAAGAGTTTATTGCAGCATCAATGACAATGGATATTTCTAATCAGAATAAATTGAGTGAGTTCTATGAGGAATTAAACAGATTAAATATTGAAGTTGTTCGGCCAGATATAAATGAATGCTTTGCTGATTTTAGAACAATAAATGGAAAATATTATTATGCTTTGGGTGGAATAAAAGCAGTAGGTTATGAAGCAATTTCAAATATTATTGAGGAAAGAACTGTTAATGGAAAATTTTCATCAATTAATGATTTTTTAAATAGAGTAAACCCAAAAGATATTAATAAACTTCAACTAGAAGGATTAGTAAAGGCAGGTGCTTTTGACAATATTAATTCCAATAGACAAGCACTGTTTGACTCAATACCCAATATTATAATCAAAAGTAAAAATATTTTTGAGAATAAGTCAGCAAATCAAATCGATTTATTTTCAGAGGATGACAATACTAAAGACAGTATAATAAGTAATATCGAAGATTGGCCATTTGAAGAAAGATTAGCAAAAGAATTTGAGGCAGTCGGATTTTTTATTTCCGATCATCCATTAAATCAATTTACTGAAATATTTAATGATTATAAAATAAATGAATATAGTAAATTTATTTTAAATGATGAGATTAAAAATTCCAATATAGCTGCAACTTTATTAAAATTACAGGAAAGAAAAACAGCTAAAGGAAATTCTTATGCTGTTTTGAAATTAACAGATTTATCAAGTGTTTTTGAAATTTTTATATTTTCGGATGTGTTAGAATTAAACAGAGAAATTTTAAAAGAGGGTAATTCTTTGATATTAAATTTAGTTAAAAATATAACTGATGATGAAAATAGGTTTAAAAGAATAAATGTTCAAAAAATATCGTCATTAAAAGAGTTATTTAATAGTCCGATAAATGAAGTTTCTTTTGAGGTTAGATCTGAAGACCAAGTTCAAATTATATCAAAAATGCTAGAAAAGAGTGGTAAAACATTAGTTAATATCAATCTGTTTACTGAGGACAATATTTTAAAATTTAAACTCAAAAATTCAAAAAATTTGGATAGAAAAACACTTAATTTATTGAGAAAACAACAAATTCAAGCCACTATTTCATAAATAAAACTTGTTAAATTCATAAAATATTTGTAAGTAGTCCATTATTAAATTAACACGCACACAGTTGTTGGTTTTATACCTCCGGTCCTTAATTGGAAATTACTGTGGTGGCTTAACCGGGAATAAATATGAAAATACCTAACGTTACAATTCAACAATTATTAGAAGCAGGAGTTCATCTAGGTCATAAGACTTTGAGATGGAATCCAAAAATGAAGAAATATATTTTTGGAAAAAGAGACTCAATTCACATTATAGATTTAACACAAACATTGGAGCTAACGAAAGTGGCTTTAGAAAAGGTCTATAACACAATAGCCAATAATGGAAAAATTTTATTTGTATCTACTAAAAAACAAGCTTCAGAGGCAATAGCAGAAGTTGCAAAAGAAACAGATCAATATTTTGTAAATTACAGATGGTTAGGTGGAATGCTAACTAACTGGGGAACAATTTCAAATTCAATTAAAAAATTGAAAAAACTAGAGGTAGATATTTCTGCTGAAAATAGAGGATTTACCAAAAAAGAACTTCTAAAAATGAGTGTTAAAAAAGATAAACTTCAAAGATCCTTAGGTGGAATTGCTGAAATGAAAAAAGTTCCTGATCTTGTTTTTGTAATAGATACGAACTACGAGTCTTTAGCAATTGCAGAGTCTGCTAAACTTGGAATACCAATAATTGCAATTTTAGATAGTAATTCAAATCCTGAGAAAATTGATTTTCCAATTCCTGGAAATGATGATGCTAGAAGAGCAATTGATCTATATTGTAATCTCATAAAGGAAACAATCAATAGTGCTAAAAGTTCTATTCCAGCTCAAGAAACTAAACAAGACACTATTAAAGATAATAAAAATGATGAGGATAAATCAAAAACAATCCAAGAACTTGATAGAGAAAAATTAGAACAGAAGTTTTCTAAAGAAACTAAGGAGACTTTAAATTAATATGAGTGACATAGAAAACGTAAAGAAATTAAGAGAGGCAACAGGAGCAGGTTTCAAAGATTGCAATTTAGCAATAAAAGAAGCTAACGGTGATATAGATAAGGCTATTGAAATCCTTAGAGTAAAAGGAATTTCTAAGGCTTCCAAAAAAATGTCTCGAGATGCAAAAGAAGGTGTTGTTGTTGTTAGTGGTAATGAAAATAAAACGTCCATAATTGAAGTAAATTGTGAGACAGATTTTGTTGCTAAAAATGAGGACTTTATTAATTTCGTAAAAGAACTTAGTGAATTAAATAACCAAAAAAATTCTAATCTTGAAGAATTAAAAAATTCAAAGATGAAAAATGGTCAAACAGTTGATGAAAACTTAGTCGCTTTGATTGCAAAAATCGGAGAAAAAATAACAATTGGTAAATCTAAAACAATTGAAAATTCAAATGGTGTTAATAATCATTATCTCCACACTGTAGTTCAAGATAACGTGGCTAAGTTAGCTGTATTAGTTTCATTAGAAACAAATGAAAAGTCTGAGGCGGTAAAAACTTTTAGTAAACAGTTGTCTATGCACATTGCAGCCTCAAACCCTTTAGCTTTGGAGTCTAATTTAATTGATCAAGCGATTATCGATAAAGAGCAAGAGCTTGTTACAGAGGAATTAAAAAATTCTGGAAAACCTGAGGAGATTGCAAATAAGATAAGTTCAGGTAAGATGAATAAGTTTAAAGAGGAAAATGCCCTTTTGACTCAAGCCTGGGTTATGGAACCAAAAAAAAAAGTGAAAGATATATTAAAAGAACTCTCTATAGCAGATCTTAAAATAAAAGAATTTTATAGAATTAAAATTGGAGAATAAATGTTTGATGAAAAATCTTACAGCCTTAAGATGGATAAAGCCATAGAGGTATTTTCCAAAGAACTGTCATCGTTAAGAACAGGCAGAGCAAATGCAGCCATGTTAGATTTAATTAAAGTGGATGTTTATGGTCAACAAATGCCAATTAATCAAGTAGGAAGTATAACAACACCAGAACCAAGAATGATAAATATTCAAGTTTGGGATGCAAACAACGTTCCCTTAGTTGATGCAGCTATTAAAAAATCTGATTTAGGATTAAATCCACAAATTGATGGACAATTAATTAGATTACCTGTTCCAGAACTTAATGAAGAGAGAAGAATTGAACTAAAAAAAATAATTAAGTCAGTTGGAGAAAAATGTAAAGTTTCTATAAGAAACATCAGAAGAGAAGCTAATGAAGATTTAAAAAATTTGTTAAAATCCAAAGATATTGGTGAAGATGAAGAAAAAACTCATGAAAAAAAAGTTCAAACAATAACTGACGAGCATATTAAGTCAGTTGATGAAAAAGTTTCCTTAAAAGAAAAAGAAATAATGACAATATGAACCCTCTAAATCATGTAGCCATCATTATGGATGGTAATGGTAGGTGGGGTTTAGAAAATAAAAGTTCAAGAAACGCTGGACACAAAGCTGGTCTAAAAGCAGTTGAAAAAATAATCAAAGCATCAATAAAACAAAAGATAAAACACTTAACATTATATGCTTTTTCAACAGAAAATTGGAAAAGGCCCAAATCAGAAATTAAATACTTATTTAATTTATTAGAAAATTTTCTACTCAATAAAATAGATGATCTTCATAAACAAAATATTAAACTCAAGATAATTGGTTTAAAAAATTTTTCTCCAAAATTAAATAAATTATTAAGACAATCAGAACATAAAACTAAAAAAAACACAAAATTACAAATAAACCTAGCATTAAATTATGGTTCTAAATTTGAATTAATAAATGCTTTTAAAAAATTAAAAAAAAGTAAAAAAATAATAAATGAAAAAAATTTAATAAATTTTCTTCAAACCAAAGATATACCTGATCCAGAACTTTTAATTAGAACGGGAAATACCAAAAGATTGAGTAATTTTTTATTATGGCAAGTAGCCTATTCAGAAATTTTTTTTGAGAAGAAACTCTGGCCTGATTTTACGGGAAAAGATTATAATAAAATAATTAAAACATTTAAAAATATAAAAAGAAATTATGGTAATATTTAATGAATAGAGAATTACTTAAAAGAATAATTAGTTCAATAATTCTTTTACCTTTAGCGTTTTATTTTTTAATAGCTGGATCTTTTTTTTCAATTTTTTTTATTATCATATGTTTTGTTGTATCTTGTTATGAATGGAACAAAATGAATAAAAATTATTTCAATAAAATTTTAGGATTTATTTTTTTGTTATTTGCCTTTTATGCTTTTTACCATCTTTCCTTTAATCTATTTCTTCTTATATTTGTAATCTTGATATGTATATCTACAGATATAGGCGGTTATATCTTTGGTAAATTTTTTAAAGGACCCAAAATTACAAAAATAAGTCCAAACAAAACATATGCAGGTATGATTGGTAGTTACTTATTATCTTTTTTTTGTTTATCAATAATTACTAATTATATGCATTATCCAGGTACTTATTTTCATTTTTTATTAATAACAGTGTTACTTTCAACAGTTAGTCAAGCTGGGGATATTATTGTCTCGTATTTTAAAAGAAAAGCAGGCATCAAAAATACAAGTAGTTTGATCCCTGGTCATGGAGGTTTGCTTGATAGAATTGATGGAATGATCTTTGCAGTTCCAACTTTATATATAATTAAGATTATAGGATTAATAAAAATATGATAAAGAAAGTTGCAATTCTTGGATCAACAGGCTCTATTGGAAAATCTTTATTAAATATTTTAGCAAGTGATAAAAAAAATTATCAAATAGAATTATTAACGGCAGACAAAAATCACAAACTTCTTTTAAACCAAGCAAAAAAATTTAAAGTTAAAAACTTAATTATCACCAATAAAAAAAGCTATGAAGTATTAAAAGATAAACTTAAAAAAAATAAATCAATAAATATTTTTAATAACTACAATAGTTTTAATAAAATTTTTAAAAAAAAAATTTATTATGTAATGAGCTCAATAAGTGGAATAAATGGTCTTTCTCCAACTTTGAAAATAATTAAATATACAAAAAATATAGCTATAGCCAACAAGGAGTCTATCATTATAGCTTGGAATTTAATTTCTAAAGAACTAAAAAAAAATAAAACTAATTTTATACCTGTGGACTCAGAGCATTTCTCTATTTTTTATGGATTAAATAATTATGAAAGCAGTAGTCTTGATAAAATATACCTAACAGCTTCTGGAGGCCCATTTTCAAATTTAGCTTTGAAAAATTTTAAAAAAATAAAACCTAACCAAGCATTAAAACATCCCAATTGGAGAATGGGCAAAAAAATTTCTATTGATTCAGCAACAATGATTAATAAAATTTATGAAGTAATAGAGGCTAAAAATATATTTAATATAAATTATAAAAATATAAAAATTTTACTTCATCCGAACTCATATGTGCATGCAATACTTAAATTCAAAAATGGCTTAATAAAATTAATTGCTCATGACACAACAATGAAAATTCCTATTTTTAACACTCTTTACATAAACCAATCTAAAAAAATTATTTCTAAAGAACTAAATATTGATGTTTTGAATAATTTAAAATTTAAGACTCCTGATATCAAAAGGTATCCAATGCTTAAATTGTTAAAACTTTTGCCTAATAAAAACTCATTATATGAAACTGTAATTGTTTCAGCAAATGACTTTTTAGTTGAATTTTTTTTAAAAGAAAAAATTAGTTTTTCAAATATTCAAAAAGAATTATTTAAGATAATTAAATCAAAAGAATTTGTCAGTTATAAAAAGAAAGTTCCAAATAAATTAGAAGATATCTTAAATTTAAATAATTATGTTCGTTTAAAACTACTAAAAAAAGTGTATAAATCTGCCGATGTTAATTAAGCATTTTATATTTAAATATCTTTATATTTTTTTAATTTTTTTCCTTTCACTAGAAGCAAAAAGTGAAATATTAAAGGATATAAATATTGAAGGTAATCAAAGAATACCAGATGAAACTATCAAAATGTTTGGTAATATCAAAATTCAAGATAATTTAGACTTAAATGAGATTG
Organism: uncultured Pelagibacteraceae bacterium; assembly: GCA_902622795.1. Lineage (GTDB taxonomy): Bacteria > Pseudomonadota > Alphaproteobacteria > Pelagibacterales > Pelagibacteraceae > Pelagibacter. The sequence goes on from CACNRD010000001.1 coordinate 76,734, forward strand.
ATATAATTTTAAAGAATATATATAGCTCAAATTTTTTTGCGGATGTTCAAGTAGTATTTGAAAATAATATCCTAAATATTTATGTCAAAGAAAAACCAATTATTCAAAATGTTGAGTACAAAGGTATTAAATCTAAAACTATTTTAGAGGAAATTAAAATGAACAGAATTTTAAAACCAAAGTCTTCTTTTGATAAAAATCTTCTTCAAAAAGATAGAAGTAATATATTAAAAACATTGAAGAATATTGGATATTTTTTCCCAAGCGTTGAAAATCTTGTTGAGGATACTGGTAATGAAAATTTAAACTTAGTTTATGAAATTGACCTGGGCTCAAAATCTAAAATCAAAAAAATTTCTTTTGTTGGAGATAAAGTTTATAAAGATAAGAAATTAAAAAATATTATAATCAGTGAAGAGTATAAGTTCTGGAAATTCATTTCTGGAAGAAAATTTTTAAATGAAAATATAATAGATTTAGATAAACGATTATTAAAAAATTTCTATTTAAATAAGGGATACTATAATGCAAAAGTTAACTCCTCCTTTGCTAAGTTGGTAAATGATAATCAATTTGAATTAATTTATAATATTAACGCAAATGAAAAATATTATTTTGACAATATTAACTTGGAATTAGCTATAGATTATGATGAAAATAATTTTTCTGATTTAAAATCTTCTTTAAAAAAATTAAAAGGGAAACCTTATTCAATTAATAATATTAGCAAAATAATAAAAACTCTTGAAAATATTGTCTTACGTGAGCAATTCGAGTCTATAAAGGTTATACCTTTTGAAAACTTAGTTGATAATAAAATAAACATAACATTTAAAGTAGAAGAGTCTGAAAAATTTTTCGTTAAAAAAATAAATATTTTAGGTAATAATATTACACAAGAAAATGTAATCCGAAATCAATTTGAAATTGATGAAGGTGATCCTTTCAATGAAATTTTATATAACAAAACTTTGAATAATATTAAAGGTTTAGGTTTTTTTAAAAAAGCAGTGGGTGAAATTAAAGATATTGAAGGTGATAATGCTAAAATCATAAATATATCAGTTGAGGAAAAAGCTACTGGAGAAATCTCATTAGGAGCAGGTGCTGGAACTGATGGTGCAACTATTGCTTTTGGCGTAAAAGAAAACAATTTTTTAGGCAAGGGTATCAACCTTACTGCTGGGGCTACATTAACTGAAGAAACTATAAAAGGAAAATTTTCTGCTAAAAATCCAAATTATAAAAATACTGATAAATCGATTTATGTAAATTTTGAAGCTATAGAAATTGATAGATCAACAGAGTTTGGGTACAAAACGAACAAAACAGGTTTTTCTTTTGGAACTGATTTTGAAGTTTTAGATGATTTTGACTTTGGTATTGGTTTATCTAATTTTTATGAAAAAATAGATACAGACGCAAATGCTTCAGCTTTGCAAAAAACCCAAGAAGGAAATTATTGGGACTCTTTTTTAAAACTTGATTTTGATAATGATAAAAGAAATCAGAAATTTCAGACTACCGATGGATACAGAAGTTTTTATTCCATAGATATACCTTTATTAAGTGATACCAACACACTAGTTAACTCATACCAGTACAATTATTATAAAGAATTATTTGAGGATAATATTACTAATGCATCTATCTATTTACAATCTGCTAATTCAATAACAGGAGACAATATTAAATTATCAGAAAGACTTTATATTCCAGGTAGAAAATTAAGAGGTTTTGAGAGAGGAAAAGTTGGGCCTAAAGATGGCGAGGATTATATAGGGGGAAATTTTGTAACAACTGCAAATTTATCAACTACACTGCCACAGATACTAAGCAATGTACAAGAAGTAGATTTTGTAATGTTTTTAGATGCTGCTAATATTTGGGGTGTTGATTATGATTCTTCAATTGATGATGATGGGTCTTTTAGAAGTTCAGTTGGTGTTGGTATAGATTGGATGACTCCAATTGGACCGTTCAATTTTATTTTTGCTCAACCAATAACTAAAGAAAACTCCGACAAAACTCAAACTTTTAGATTCAATCTAGGCACTACATTTTGATGAAATTTATTAAGATAATTTCTATAGTAATTATAATTCTAATTTCAAATTTAAATTTAGCACATAGTAATGATAAAATTTCTTTTATAAATCTAGATTTGTTAATTCAACAAACTAATATTGGCAAGTCAATTTTAAAAGACATAGATCAATTAAATAAAAATAATATAGAAAATTTAAAAAATAAAGAGAATGAATTAAAATCTATTGAGGATGAAATTAAAAAGAAAAAAAATATTATTTCTAAGGAAGAATTTGAAAATGAGGTAAATCGATTAAGAGAAAATATAAAAAAATTTAAAAATTACAAAAATAAATTAGTAACTGAAATAGAGAATAAAAAAAAAGGTGATATTAAGGAATTTTTTACAAAAGTTAATCCGATTATACAAAATTATATGGATAATAATTCTATAGATATTTTACTAGAACGAAAAAATGTGTTTATGTCTAAAAATAGCTCAGATATTACTGAAAAGTTAATAATAGAAATTAATAAAAAGTTTAAATAAAAGTATGAAATTATTAAATAAAGATCAAATAAGAAATCTACTACCTCATAGGGAACCTATGCTTCTTATAGATGAGCTTTATGATATTGTTGATCTAACATCAGCCACTGCTGTTGTTAATGTTAAAAAGAATAGCTTTTTTGTTCAAGGTCATTTTCCTGACAATCCAGTTATGCCAGGAGTTCTTATTGTTGAGTCTTTTGGACAAGCCGCAGCTGCTTTAACTGCATATGGTTTGGATAAATCGACATATGAAAACAAACTAGTTTTTTTAATGGGTGTTGAAAAAGCAAGATTTAGAAATCCTGTAATACCTGATTGCAAACTCATTCTTAAAATAAAAGCTATTAGATCTCATGGAAGAGTTTGGAAGTATCAAGGTGAAGCTTATGTTGATGAGATTAAGATGGCAGATGCTGTTTGGTCTGCAACAATCGTTGATAAGAAATAAATAGCAATAAATATTGATAATTTTTTTTGAATTGCTTTGTTAAAAGCATCTATGTCTAATCCTTTTTTTAAAAAACAAGGCCCATTTAATATTCTTGAAGTACTAAAAATACTTAAAATAAATCATGATAATATTATGAATAAAAAACAAGACATTCATGATGTGAAAGATTTATTAAGCTCATCTACAAATGATATTACTTTTTTTCATTCTAAAAAATATAAAGATGTTGCTAATAAAACAAAAGCATCGTATTGCATCACAACAAACCACTTAAAAAATGAATTACCTAAAAATTGTGTACCTTTAATAGTTGATAATGTTTTAATCTCTGTATCGTTAATAACAGCAAGGTTTTATCCTGAAGCAGTTAATGATAACTTTGATGATACTGTAGCAGATATCACAAAAACGGAATTCAAGGAAAAAGTTAAATTTGGAAAAAATGTTTTAGTTGGAAAGAATGTTGTATTAGGAACTAATTGCTCGATTGGACATAACACTATTATTGAAAAAAATGTATCTATTGGTGATAATTGCTCTATTGGTTCAAACACTGTTATAAAAAATTCATTGATAGGTAATAATGTAAAAATTTTGGATAATTGTATTATTGGAAAACATGGTTTTGGATTTTTTCCTGATCTCATTAAAAATCTGAGGTATCCACATATAGGTATAGTTAAAATTGAGGATAATTGTGAAATTGGCTGTGGTTCAACTATTGATCGAGGATCAATGTCTAATACTGTAATAGGTAAAAATACTTTTTTAGATAATCAAATTCATGTAGCCCATAATGTGAAAATAGGAGAAAACGGAATTATAGCTGGGCAAGTTGGAATTGCTGGCAGTTCTGTACTTGGTAAAAATGTTAAAATAGGTGGTCAAGCTGGTATATCAGGTCATTTAAAAATTGGAGATAATGTTCAAATAGCTGGTGGAAGTGGAGTAATTAAAGACTTGCCAGACAATTCTAAAGTCATGGGATATCCAGCAAAAAATATCAGACAATTTTTAAAGGAAAGTAAATGATACACAATACTGCAATTATTGACCTGAAAGCTAAGATACACAACAACGTAAAAGTTGGACCTTACTCAGTTATAGGTGCAAATGTAGAAATAGAGGAAAACACTGAGATACAATCTCATGTAAGTATTTTGGGTAATACGAAAATAGGAAAAAATAATAAAATTTATCCATTTGCATCCATTGGAAATGATCCGCAAGATTTAAAATTCCAAGGAGAAGAAACGAAACTTGTTATTGGTAATGATAACAAAATCAGAGAATATGTAACTATTAACCCTGGTACAAATGGTGGTGGAGGAATAACAAAAGTAGGTAATAATTGCTTGTTTATGGTATCGGCCCATATCGCACATGATTGTTTTGTTGGTGATAATGTAATCTTAGCAAATAACGTTCCATTAGGTGGTCATGCATATATAGAAGACAATGTAATTATTGGAGGAAATTCAGCAGTACAACAATTTACCAGAGTAGGAACTTATGCAATGATTGGAGGTATGTGTGGTGTGGTTAGAGACATAATTCCCTATGCAATGGTACACGGCAATAGAAGTAAACTACAGGGTCTTAATTTAATTGGTTTGAGAAGAAAAAATATTCCAAATAAAGATATAATAATCTTAAGTGAAGCATACAAAGAAATATTTAAAAATGAAAATTTAACTGATAATTTAAATAATTTAAAAGTAGAATTAAGAGAGCATAAATTGGTAAGTGAGGTACTAAATTTTATAGAGAAAGACAAAAAGAGACCAATATGTACTCCATTTTCTAAATAAAATGATTGGATTATTTTTAGGAGACACAGATTTTCCAGAAATTGTATTAAATAAAATAAAGAAATTAAATAAAAAATATTTTATAATTGATTTTTCAAAAAAATCTAAGTTTAAAAGTAATAAGTACTCACACAGAATTAGTATTGGAAAATTTGGAAAAATTCTTAGCTTAATAAATGAAAAAAAATCAAAAAAAGTTCTTTTTGCAGGTAAAATAGCAAAACCAGAGTTTTCGTCTTTAAGATTAGATTTTAAAGGTTTTTATCATATGCCCAATATTATTCAGGCTGCAAAAAAAGGAGATGCAGCCATAATTAAAGAAATTATTAAAATATTAAACATCGAGGGCATTAAAGTTATTAGTTCAATTACTTTTAATCCAGAATTAGCTTTAAAATCAGGAAATTATACAAAACTAAAACCAAGTAAAAAAGACTTAGTTTCAATTAAAGTAGGAACAAAATATTTTAACAAATTGAATGATTTGGATCATGTGCAAGCTTTGATTGTTAACGATAGTAAAATAGTTGCAAAAGAGGGAAAAGACGGCACAAAAAAAATGCTAGCTAAATTAAAGAAAAAAACACACGGTATGTTAATTAAATTTCCTAAAAAAAAACAGGATCTAAGAATGGATTTACCCACAATTGGTCTTCAAACTATCAAGGATTGTAAAAAATATGGTCTCAAAGGAATAATTTTAAAATCCAAAAAAAATATAATTCTGGATAAAGTTAAATGTATTCAATTTGCTAATAAAAACAGGATATTTATTAAAGTTGTATGAAAAAAATATTTATACTGACAGGTGAACCTTCAGGTGACAAGTTAGCTTCAACAGTTATAGCAAAGCTTAAAACTAAAAATTCTGAAATCAAGTATTTATCAGTCGGTGGATCTAATTTGAGAAAGTTAGATATTAGCTCTATTTATGACTTAAAAGAGATAACATATCTTGGATTTACAGGTGTTATTTTAAATATTTTTAAAATTAGAAAGAAAATTAATCAAACTGTTGAAGAAATAATAAAATTTAATCCCGATGTTTTATTTAGTGTAGATAGTCCTGATTTTACATTGAGAGTAGCTGAAAAAGTAAAGAAAATTAAAAGCAACATAAAAACTATACATTATGTTGCTCCACAAGTTTGGATTTGGAGAAAGAATAGGGTTAAAAAAATAAAAAAATTTATTGATCATATTCTTTTATTGTTTAGTTTTGAAAAAAAATATTTTGATGAAGAGAATATACGAAATACTTTTGTAGGTCATCCCCTTATAGAGTCAAAAAATAATTCAAAAACTATAATTGAGAGTTTAATACCAAATGATAAAAAAATAATATCGCTATTTCCTGGAAGTAGAAAATCTGAAACTTTAGTTTTGTTACCAATTTTAATTAGTTTTGTAGAGATAATGAATAGAAAACATAAAGATTATTTTTTTTATTTTCACGCTACAGAAGAAAATAAAAATTCAATTTTAGATCTCGTTAAACAAAAAAATATTGAAAATGTAGATGTTGTATCTGAAGAAAATATTAAATCAGATATTTTGTCTAAATCTATTTTTGCTGTGTCAAAATCTGGCACTGTCTCTTTACAAATTTGTAATGCAAATATACCATCTATAATTATTTATAAATTAAGCTTTATTAATTTTATGATATTTAAAATGTTAGTGAATGTAAAATTTGCAAACATTATTAACATTATCAACAATCGAGAAATAATTCCTGAACTTCTTCAAAATGAGTGTAATGCTGAAGAAATTTACAAAACTGTAATATATTTTTTAAAGAATCCTGAACTTATTAAAAAGCAACTAGCTGAATGTGACAAAACTTTAGAGGGTATAAGATCAAAGACTTCATCATCAGATGAATCTTCAGCAGTTCTATCTAGTTATCTTGTCTCCTAATCTTTTATCTACTTCTTCCTTGCCTAATGAAATTAAAATATCATAGAGACCTGGTCCAAATTTAGATCCAGTTAAAATTACTCTTAAAGGCTGTCCTACACCTTTAAAGTTGGTTTCATGTTTTTTTATTAAATTATTTACTATAGGCTCTAATTTTTCTCTGTTTAAATTATCTAAGGGCGAAATTTCAATTTTAAATTCTTGAATTATTCTGTCTGCTTTATCGTCAATTAACTTCAGATCATCTGGATTAAAATTAATTTTATCAAGGATTATGTATTTTGCGTTGTTGAATATATCCTCTAATGTTTTTGCTTTATTTTTTAAAAAAGATAATGAATTTTTTATTTTTTCCTCTTTTTCTGGTTTAATTTTTTCTTTGTAAATTTTACAATATTCTACAAAGCTTTTGAAAAGTTCTTGTTCATCAATCGTTTTAATATAGTGCTCGTTCATTGATAAAATACGGCTCATATCAAGTTTTGAAGGTGATTTTCCAATCCCCTCTAGATTAAAATATTTAATACTTTCATCTAAGTTAAATATTTCTTTATCTTGATAGGACCAGCCCAGTCTTAACAAGTAGTTTCTTAAAGCATCTGGCATAATTCCAATTTTTGAATAGTCATCTAATGTAGAGGCATTATCTCTTTTAGAAAGCTTTTTACCCTCAATTGTATGGATTAAAGGTATATGTGCAAAATTTGGCACTTCCCAACCCATAGCCAGATAAATCTGAATTTGTTTGAAAGTGTTTATTTTATGATCGTCACCTCTAATAATGTGAGTCATTCCCATTTGATGATCATCTACAGTTGCTGAAAGGTTATATGTTGGTGTTCCATCATTTCTTAATATAATAAAATCCTCTATTGTATTGTTTTCAATTTCAACATCACCTTGCACCAAGTCTTTTAGTATTGAGCTTCCATCAATTTTACTTTTAAATCTAATTACAGGCTCAATGTCTTTTGGAGTCTCTTTTTCATCTGCATCTCTCCATTTTCTATTATAGATATAAGGTAGTTTTTTTTGTCGAGCTCTTTTTTTTTGTTCTTCTATTTCTTCACTAGAGCAATAACACTTGTATGCATTTCCATTTTTCAATAATTGATTTGCAACTTCAATATGATCTTTAACTTTAGTTGATTGAATATACTCTTCTCCATCGTACTCAATTCCTATCCATTTTAAAGAATTTATAATTTGAATTTTGTGCTCTTCTTTAGATCTTTCTTTGTCGGTATCTTCAATTCTTAGGTGAAATGTACCTTTTTGATTTTTAGAGTATAGCCAATTAAATAAAGCTGTTCTTACACCTCCTATATGAAGAGCTCCAGTAGGTGAGGGAGCAAATCGAGTTGCTACTTTTGACATCAATGATGTTTAGACTATTTTTTTAGAAGTTTCTATATAAAGATACTAAAACTCCCTGAACTTTAACTCTATCAGGTCCAAAAATTTTAGTTTCATAGTTTCTATTTGCACTCTCTAAAGCGACAACTTTACCCTTTTTACGAATTCTTTTAAGCATTGCTTCGTGTTCATCAATCAAAGCAACTACAATCTTTCCATTGTCTGCGGTATCTGTTCTTCTGATAATTACTGTATCACCTTCATGGATACCAGCTTCTATCATAGAATCACCTTGAACTTTTAACCCAAAGTAATCTCCATTTTTTTCTAAATTATTTGGCAAAGGTATTCTAGCAACTTCATTTTGGATTGCTTCAACCGGTGTTCCAGCAGCGATTTTACCAAGAACTGGTACTTCTACTTCATCAGATGGTACTTGCTCTTCGTCTAAACCACCTTTTATAACACTTGGAGAAAAGTTGTTGTAAATATCATTTGCAGAAGCTGTTTCAGGAAGTTTTATTACCTCTAAGGCTCTAGCTTTATGAGCAAGTCTCTTTATAAAACCTCTCTCTTCTAAAGCACTTATCAATCTGTGTATTCCTGACTTAGATTTTAAATTTAGAGATTGTTTCATCTCTTCATATGAAGGAGAAACACCAGAGCTTCTCAACTTCTTGTTGATAAATAAAAGCAAGTTTTTTTGTTTTTTTGTAAGCATAAGAACAAATATCGTACAAACAATGTTCTATAAAAGTTCTTTTAATTTAACAACACTAAAAAAACCAATAAAAATGGGGTTTAATTGACTATAAAACTGAAAAAATAGAATTTTTATCCAAATTTTTCAAAAGTGATTCACCAATTAAAAAAGTATTAATGGATGTTTTATATTTTAAATCTAAAAGTTCTTCTTTAGTTTTAATTCCACTCTCTGAAATCAAAGGTCCATCATGATTAATTAATACATTATAGATATCATAAGTTGTATTTATGTCTGTTTTAAGAGTTTTTAAATCTCTGTTGTTTATTCCAATCAAAGCCTCTTTAAAATTTAATGCTTTTTTAGCCTCTTCAACAGTATGAACTTCCACAATCACTGACATTTTATACTTTAATGCCTCTTCGTATAAATCATTTGCTAGATTGTCTGATACACCAGCCAAAATAATTAAAATTGCATCTGCTCCATAACTTTTAGCTAATGGTATTTGAAATTTATCTACAAAGAAATCTTTACATAAAATAGGCAAGTTGATTTTTTCTTTTATTTTGCTGATATGAGTTAGGTTTCCTAAAAAATAATCTTCCTCAGTAAGAACAGATAAGCAGGTTACATTATTAGTATTATATATATTCGCAATCTCAACTGGATTATAATTTTGGATAATTATACCTGCAGAAGGGCTAGCTTTTTTAATTTCAGCGATAATTGATGTTTTACTATTTGATAAATTTAATAGAATTTTTTCTTTGAAATTAATGAAAGAATTATTTTTATTAATAATATCTATTAATGAATTTAAACTTGTTGATTTTTTTAAAATATCAATCTTTTTTATTTTTTTTTTAATTATTTCTTCAAGAATATTTTTAGGCATTTTGTATTTTTACTAAGTGTTTGTAAGCGGCACCTGTTTTAATAAAACCTCTTGTATAGTTATAAGCTAATCCAAAATTGTCATATTTTTCTGAAACCATTAAACCTGCAGCTGCATTCAAACAAACTGCTTTTGAAAAATCATTATCTTTACCTTTGAAAATTTCAATCATCTTATCCGCATTATATTTTGCATCATCACCAATTAAATTGTCAAATTTGTCAGCATCAATATTCAACACTTGAGGATCAATTACAATTTCAGATATTTCTCCATTTTTTAATTGTGTAACACTTGTCTTAGCATAAGGTGAAATTTCATCTAAGCCATCTTCACTATTTACAATCCATGCAAATTTAACATTTAAATTTTTAAGCCCTTCAGCAAAAATTTTGAGTAATTTTTTATCAAAAACACCTACAACTTGTCGATCTACTAAAGCAGGGTTACTTAATGGACCTATCATATTAAATATTGTCCTTTTACCTATTTTTTTTCTTACAGGACCAACAAATCTCATTGCACTATGATAATTAGGAGCAAACATAAAGCCAAAGTTTTTATCATTAATCTCTTTTTCTATATCACTTGGTTCAAGATTTATTTTAACTTTAAGAGCTTCCAAAACATCCCCTGAACCACATTTAGAAGAGACTGCCTTATTACCGTGTTTAGCAACCTTAGTGCCCATACTAGCTAAAAGTAAAGCTGATGCAGTTGAAATATTTAAGGTATTCATACCATCACCTCCAGTTCCACAAGTATCAACACAGCCTGTAACTGTTACTCTTTTTGACTTTTCTCTAAGTACATAAACACCACCTGCAATTTCGTCTGATACTTCACCTTTGTTTGATAATAAGGTTAAAAAGTCATAAATCTGATTTTCATCAGCTTTCCCAGTCATTAGTAATTCAAAGGCAGATTTACTTTCCTCAAAAGAAAGATCTTTATTATTTCTTAATTTTTCTAAAAATTGATTCATTTAACTAATAATTTATAAAATTTTTTAATATTTTTATTCCTAATTTAGTTTTAATACTTTCTGGATGAAATTGTACACCGTGAATATCATATAGTTTGTGTTGTACACCCATTATCAAGCCGTCCTCGGTTTCAGCTGTAATTTCTAAACTATCAGATAAAGTTTTCTTATCAATTATAAGGCTGTGATATCTAGTAGCTTCAAAAGTTTTTGGTAGATTTTTTAAAATTCCAATTTTTTTTGATTTAATTTTGCTTATTTTTCCATGCATAAGTTTTTTAGCTTGAATGATCTTTGACCCAAATACTTGTCCAATAATTTGATGACCTAGACACACTCCTAAAAAGGGCATTTCTTTATGGAGAGATTTTAAAATATTTATACAATTTCCTGACTGATATGGATTTCCTGGTCCAGGGGATATAACAATTTTATTGTATTTATTTTTTTTAATATCTTTAGCTGTAATTTTGTCATTTCTTATGACATCGACATTAACGCTTAGTGAAGATATGTAATGATACAAGTTAAATGTAAAACTATCATAATTATCTATTAACAATACTTTCATTATCTTAAAGCATTAATTAAAGCCTTAGCTTTATTAACAGTCTCCTCATATTCGTTTATAGGTTTACTATCAGCAACAATTCCCGCACCAGCTTGTACATAGAATTTTTTATTTTTGGCAACAGCTGTTCTTAAAGCAATACATGTATCAAATTCACCGTTTGCAGAAAAATAACCTATACCACCTGCATAAACTTTTCTTTTCGTCGTTTCTAATTTATCAATAATTTCCATAGCTCTTATTTTTGGAGCACCAGACACTGTTCCAGCAGGAAATCCAGCTAGCAAAGATTTAAACTTAGAGAACTTTTTATTATAATCACCAATTACGTTAGATACTATATGCATAACATGTGAATATCTCTCTACAATAAAGCTTTCAGTTACTTTAACAGAATTTACTTTTGATACCTTGCCAGCATCATTTCTTCCTAAATCCAAAAGCATTAAATGTTCAGAGAGTTCTTTTTTATCTTTTAATAAATCTTTCTCGTAATAAATGTCTTCTTTTAATGATTTGCCTCTTGGCCTTGTTCCAGCAATTGGTCTTACAGTAATTTTATTATCTCTTAATCTTACTAATATTTCTGGACTAGCACCAATTATTTGAAAATCATTAAAATTAAAGAAAAACATGAAAGGTGAGGGATTAGTCACTCTTAATTTTTTATAAATATCTATTGGTTTTTTTGTTAATTTAGCCTCAAACCTTTGACTTAAAACTACTTGAAAAATATCACCAATTTTGATGAATTTTTTTGCCTTATTAACCATATTTAAAAATTTACTTTTAGAAGTGTTGGATTTTACTTTGATATTATTTAATTTTTCTTTGAACGGTTTACTTAAATTTTTTATCGAGGATTGAATTAATAATTTAAAAAGATCAGATTTAATTTCATTAAATTTATTTTCATAATTAGTTATTTTTTCATCTTTAAAGATATTACTTATATAAAATATTTCTTTTTTTAAATTATCATGAATAACTAATGTTCTAGGACGTAGAAGTCTAACATCTGGTATATTTAAATCATTTTTACAACTGTTTGGTATCTTTTCAACATATCTAATTGAATCATATGAAAAGTATCCAGATATTAATGAGCATATTTTTGGTAAATTCTTTGGTGTTTCAAATTTAAACTCTTCAATTATTTTTTCTATTAATTGATCTGGCTTATCTTTCAGCTTTACCTTTTTATTATTTTTGATCATATAAGAGCTTTGATTGTTAAACTCCCAAATTTTATCAGGGTTTTTCCCAAATATTGTGTATCTACCTTTGATTCTACCTTTTTCAACGGACTCAAATATAAAACTATTTTTTTCCTCTAAAAAATTATCGATTAAATTTAATATTTCTTCATCGTTCTTAACTTTTTTTGACGTATATATAATTTGATTTTTTTTGCTTCTATGTCGAAACTTGAAGTCATTGAAGCTTCGATTAATGATCATTTGAAATAATTTTTAACTCTATCAACAGATTTTTGGTTAACTTTAACTTGGTATTTATTGTTTAATAATTGATCATAAGATTGTAAAATACTTTTCCTGTTATCTGTATTTTGATTTTTTACAAATTGAATATATTCTTCATCAGATTTATTGAAAAAATTTTTCTCACTATCTGAAATTTTAACTAAAAAAATATTATTATCTTTATCATTAATTAAAGTGTAAGAGTTTACTGGCAATGTATAAAGCATTTTAACTGAATTTATGTCAAACATTGTATCATCATTAATTGTTTTAATTTTTACATTTAATATATTATTAATTCCTAAATCTTCAAATTTACTATTATTGAATTCTTTATTTTGAATTTCTTCTAGGATTTTTCTGTTAAAATCAAATTTACCTTTCTGATAAATTAATTCTATGAGCTCAACTTTAGTTTTATCATCATTTAAATTTGGACTTTTCACGTATTCTTTATTGATGTAGTACAATAAGAAATTATCTCCATTTTCAACTAGGTTTAATTTCGATGACTTATTTTGATATATTAAACTTTCATTAGTTTGAGCCTCTGATGTTGGAGCATATTCAACTATTTCATTAACTTTGACTTTGACATTCTCTAAAATGGTTTCAAAATCTGCTCCTTCTGAGATTTGGTTTTCAATTTTATCAATCTCATCAAAAAATTCTTGATTAAATTCCTCAATTCCAATTAAATTTTTAGGATTTAAAACAACATATTTAAAATCTATATATTCTCTTTTTAGTTGGTCTTCATTTTCTTTAATAAATACTAAAAGATCCTCATTTGTGTACTCATTCTTCTCTTTATAAAGCCCTTCCATATTGAAGTATTCAATACTTAATGTCCTGTTATTTTCTTCGTATTTTTTATCAATCAAGAAATTAGGTGTTATTGTTCCAGCGCCTATAATATCAAATAGATGTTTTTGTAATTCTCTATTTTTTAATTTTAATTCAAACATTGGTGCTGATAAATTACTTGATAATAAAAATTTTTCATATTTTACTCTTTGAAAAACACCATCTTCGTCTTGGAAATTTTTATTGTCTTTAATTGTTTTAAGAATTGTTCTCTCACTGATTGAAAGACCAAAGTTTTTTACCTCGAGATCAATTAATGTAGTTGAAATCAAACCTGATAATAATTCTTCAATTATGTTATTATCCAAATTGGTTCTAATAGCATCAAGTGATATACCACTTTGATTCACATAATCCATAAAGTCTTGGGTGGTTACATTTGTTTTATTTATTTTTGCTATATTGTTTTGATTATTTGTGCTGAAGCCACCACCAAATCCACCAAAACCAAACGCAATAATAATCACGATGATTAGGATTAAACCACCTAATTTTTTTCCACCAAAATTTTTTAAAGTTTCTAACATAAAGCCAATAATATATTGATCTGTAAAAAACAAATCTATAGATTAAAAATTCAATTATGACAAATAAATATCTGTATTTTGTAGCTAATTGGAAAATGTACGGTGACTTAAAAGCACTTAATTCGCTGGATAAAGTAATTAAATTTTCTAAGAGTATAAAACAAAAAAAAATAAAGTTAATTTATTGCCCACCTAGCACATTAATTAATTCTTTATCTAATAAATTGAAAAAAACAAAAGTTGAAGTGGGTGCTCAGAATTCTCACGAGAGCGATAAATATGGTGCGTTCACTGGTCAGATAAATTCTAAAATGTTAAAAAATGTTGGAGCACGATATGTTATATTGGGCCACTCAGAGAATAGGCAGTTAGGTGAAGATAATAAAAAAATAAATTCTAAAATTAAAAGCGCATTAAAATCGGGTTTGAAAATTATTTTTTGTATTGGTGAAACATTAAAAGAGAAAAGAAATAAAAAAACTAATCAGGTTTTAAGTAAGCAAATTAAGATGGGCCTAAAATCAATTCAAAAAAAATCGAATATAATAATTGCTTATGAACCTGTCTGGTCAATTGGTACTGGGTTAATTCCAAAACCAAAAGATTTGATAAAATCAATTTCATTTATTAAAAAAAAATTAGGCAAAAAACCTTATAAAATTTTGTATGGAGGCTCTGTAAATAGTGACAACATCAAACAATTGAAAAATATTAATACCATTGATGGTTTTTTAATAGGTGGAGCCTCTCAAGATCCAAAGAAATTTATTGATATAATTAAAAAAACCATTAATTAGATCGCCATGGAAACTATATTATTAGTAATTAACATCATGCTTGCCGTTATTTTGGTATTACTAGTTTTAATTCAGAAATCAGAAGGTGGTGCATTAGGTATTGGCGTTTCACAAGAAAACTTTATGTTATCAAGATCAGCTAGTAGTTTCATGACTAAAGCTACTGCTATTGTTGCGACTTTATTTATTATTTGCAGCTTAGCGCTTACAATTATCTCAAGAGCAGAACTAACACCAACTAGCTCAGTTTTAGATACGGTTGAGGAAAAAACAGAAGATACTCCTTCAATTCCTGAAAATAATTAATTAATACTTTTCAATCTCTTTTTTATTCGCTATAAGATAATTCCATGGCGCGATATATATTTGTCACGGGCGGCGTGGTTTCTTCATTAGGCAAAGGCTTATCTTCAGCTTCACTAGCATATCTACTTCAGTCAAGAGGTTTTAAAGTTAGGATCAGAAAACTTGATCCATATTTAAATGTTGACCCTGGAACAATGAGTCCATTTCAGCATGGTGAAGTATATGTAACTGATGATGGTGCTGAAACAGATTTAGACCTTGGTCACTATGAACGATTTTCCGGTGTGTCTGCAAAAAAATCAGACAATATTACTACAGGAAAAATTTATAATGATGTTCTTAAAAAGGAACGTAAGGGTGAGTATCTTGGAAAAACTGTTCAAGTCATCCCACATATTACAGATCGTATAAAACAATTTATTAAAAATGACTCGTCTAAAGAGGACTTTGTAATTTGTGAAATTGGAGGGATAGTTGGAGATATAGAAAGTTTGCCATTTGTCGAAGCAATAAGACAATTTGCAAACGACGTTGGCAAGAAAAATGCTTTATTTATTCATTTAACATTAGTTCCTTACTTAAGGGCATCAGATGAGATAAAAACAAAACCAACTCAACACTCTGTAAAAGAGTTGAGAAGCATAGGTATTCAACCAGATATTATCATTTGTAGATCTGAAAGACCAATACCATTAGAGCATAGAAAAAAGATTTCTTTGTTTTGTAATGTTGATATCAAAAATGTAATAGAAACTGTTGATGTCAAAACAATTTATGAGGCCCCAATAAGTTTTTTTAGAGAAAAATTAGATGTTCAAGTCTTAAATTATTTTAAATTAAAATCTAAAAAGCCAGTAAATTTAAAACCCTGGAAAAAAATAACTAAAATAATTTTACAAAATAAAAGAGAAGTAAATATTGCAATTATTGGAAAATACGTTGAGCTTAAAGATGCTTACAAGTCATTAGATGAAGCATTAACTCATGGCGGAATAGACAATAAAATTAAAGTTAATTTAGTAAGGATTGACTCCGAAAAATTAAAAATTTCTGAAATTAAGAAAAAACTAAAAAATATCTCTGGAATTTTAATACCTGGTGGATTTGGCAAAAGAGGTACAGATGGCAAAATAGAAGCTATAAAACATGCCAGAATTAACAAAATTCCATTCCTTGGAATATGTTATGGAATGCAAATGGCAATTATTGAATTTGCTCGAAATCAACTAAACTTAAAAAATGCTACTTCAAGTGAATTTGATAAAAAAGGTATTCCCATTATTGGATTAATAAACGAATGGTCTAAAGATGGTAAAACTATTAAGGGCACAGATAAAGATCTTGGTGGTACTATGAGACTAGGGTCTTATGATGCTAAATTACAAAATAACTCAAAGATAAGAAAAATTTATAAGTCAAAATTAATTAAAGAACGACACCGACATAGATATGAAGTGAATATTAATTATAGAGAAAAATTTGAAAAAAAAGGTATGATTTTTACAGGTTTATCACCTGATAATCAGTTACCAGAAATTATTGAACTAAAAAGACACCCATGGTTCATTGGTGTACAGTTCCACCCAGAATTTAAATCTAGACCTTTATCTCCTCATCCTTTATTCTCTTCATTTATCAAGGCAGCAAAAAATCATAAATGAGCAGTATACAAGTAAATTGCGGAAATATTGAAATCTCAAATAATAACAAAATTTGTATCATTGCTGGACCTTGTCAGCTTGAAACCGAACAACATGCAATGGATATGGCTGGCAGAATTCAAGAAATTACAAAAAAATTTGGACTTGGCTTTATTTACAAAACTTCTTTTGATAAAGCTAACCGAACTAGCCTCAAAGGAAAAAGGGGAGCTGGACTTGAAGCATCTTTACCTGTTTTTGATAAAATAAAAAAAGAATTAAACGTTCCTATTTTAACAGACATTCATAATATTGATCAATGTTCAGAAGTAGCTGATCATGTTGATATATTGCAAATTCCTGCTTTTTTATGCAGGCAGACGGATCTTTTAATAGCTGCTGCTAAAACAAATAAAATCATTAATGTAAAAAAAGGACAGTTCTTAGCACCATGGGACATGGTTAATGTTACTAAAAAAATTTCAGATTCTGGAAATACAAATATTTTAGTCACGGAGAGAGGTGCAAGTTTTGGTTACAATACTTTAGTTTCTGACATGAGATCCTTACCTATTATGGCTAAAAATGGTTATCCAGTGATTTTTGATGCTACCCACTCAGTACAACAACCTGGAGGACAAGGAGAGTCATCTGGAGGTCAAAGAGAGTTTGTGGAGCATTTAGCAAGAGCCGCTGTTGCCGTAGGTGTTGCTGGAGTTTTTATTGAAACTCATCAAGATCCAGATAACGCACCATCAGATGGTCCTAACATGGTACCATTGGATAAATTAGAAAATTTGTTACATCAATTATCAGATATAGATAAATTAATAAAAAAATAGTGAGTAAAATTTTAAAAGTAAAGGCCCGTCAAGTATTTGACAGTAGAGGAAATCCAACTGTAGAGGCTGAGGTTTATACAAAAAATAATAGTGCAACTGCTATTTGTCCATCAGGAGCATCTACCGGAACATATGAAGCGTTTGAGAAGAGAGATAAAAATAATAAACGTTATCTAGGCAAGAGTGTTTTAAATGCTGTTAATTTGGTTAATACTAAAATTTCAAATAAACTAAAGGGTCAGAGTGTTCATAACCAAGAACGGATTGATACTCTATTAATAAACTTAGATGGAACACGACAAAAAATTAATCTAGGTGCAAATGCAATGCTTGCAGTTTCAATGGCCGTTAAAAAACTTTCAGCTAAAGTTAAGAAAATACCTTTATACAAAACTTTTTTTATAAAAAAAAATTTCCAATTACCTTATCCTTTAATGAACATTATCAATGGTGGAGCTCACGCAAACAATGGTCTTAGAATTCAAGAATTTATGATCAGACCTGACCGCGCTAAGAGTTTTTCTGAGGCAATGAGAATATGCTTCATAGTGATTAAAAATTTATCAAAATTAATAAAAGATAAAGGTCTATCCACCTCTGTTGGAGACGAAGGTGGCTTTGCACCCATGATAAGTAGTAACAACCAAGCTCTTGATTTGATTGTTAAAGCTATAAAAAAATCAGGATTTATCAATGGCAGAGATGTTTCAATTTGTTTAGATGTAGCTGCAAATGAATTATTTAAAAAAAATAAATATTCAATTCATTCTAAAACTTACATATCTGTTGAAAAATCTATTAAAGAATATCAAAAAATTATTAAAAAATATAAAATCAAATCCATCGAAGACCCTTTTGCTGAGAATGATTGGCTTGCATGGAATAAATTGATGAGATCAATTAATAAAGTTCAAATAGTGGGGGATGATCTTTATGTGACAAACTTAGAACGACTTAAGAAAGGGTTTTTAAATATTTCCTCAAATTCAATTTTGATTAAATTAAATCAAATTGGTACAGTTTCTGAAACGTTAGATGTAATAAAATTTGCACAAAATATTGGTTATAAAACTATAATATCTCACCGATCTGGTGATAGTGAAGATACTTTTATTGCAGATCTTGCAGTTGGAACCAATTCAAATCAAATTAAAACTGGATCATTAGCAAGATCAGAAAGAGTAGCCAAATATAATCAATTAATTCGTATTGAAGAAGAACTTGGAAAAAAAGTGAGAATGAATAAAATCAATTAATGTTGAGGTTAATTAAAAGAAATTATTTTTTATTAATATCATTTTTTTTGATTCTATATTTTGGTTTTAATCTTGTTTCTGGTGAAAGAGGTCTTTTTTCATACATTGAGAAAAAAGAGCTTTTGTCCAACTTGAAAAATGAGGAATTAACCTTAATTGGCGAAATAAAGGATATGGGTCATAAAAATTCATTGTTAAGTACAAATTTAGATCTAGACTATATTGAGACTTTAATTAGAGAACGATTTCTATTTGGCAAAGAAGGAGAGACGATTTATATAATTAAAAATGATGAAAACAAAAGTTAGACATCCTGAAAAAGTAAATAAACCGATCAATCCGATCAAAAAAAAACCTGATTGGATCAGATCCAAACTATCCAACAGTAAAGAATTTTTTTTAACAAAAACAATTGTTAACCAAAATAATCTAGTCACAGTTTGTCAGGAGGCTAATTGTCCAAATATTACTGAATGTTGGAGTAAAAGACATGCAACATTTATGATCATGGGTGACACCTGTACAAGAGCTTGTGCTTTTTGTGATGTAAAAACGGGTAAGCCAGAAAAATTAGATCCATTTGAACCCTACAAAATTTCAAACGCTGTAAGTAAATTAGATTTAAAACATGTCGTCATAACATCAGTTGATAGAGATGATTTAGATGATGGTGGGTCAAATCATTTTTATGAAGTAATAAATGCAACTCGTAAAAAAAATCCTAAAACTTCAATAGAAGTTTTAACACCAGATTTCTTAAGAAAAGGGGACGCTTATAAAAAAATTTTAGAGGCAGATTTAGATGTTTTTAATCACAACATTGAAACGGTACCACGTCTTTATTTAAAAGTGCGACCAGGTGCTAGATATTTTGGATCTTTGGAACTTTTAAAAAATGTTAGAAAAATTAATAAAAAAGTTTTTACTAAATCTGGTTTAATGGTTGGACTTGGTGAAGAAAAGGATGAATTAATTCAAGTAATGGATGACTTAAGATCCGCCGATGTAGATTTTATTACTATAGGTCAGTATTTACAACCTTCTCCAAAACATCATCCACTAAGCAGATATTATCACCCGGATGAATTTAAAGAGTTAGAAAATATTGCAAAATCAAAAGGATTTTTATTAGTGTCATCTTCACCCCTTACAAGATCGTCTTATCATGCAGACGAAGATTTTGCTAAACTACAACTAAATAGATTAAAAAATAATTAATGCCCAAAGCCTCAGTCACAAGGCACATAGAGCGAGAAAAACAAAAGTTAATAGATTTTGTTTTGGATATTGAAAATTATCCTGAGTTCATCCCTTTTTGTATAGATTCAAAAGTTTATGAAAAAGAAGACAATGATGAACAAATAGTAATTATTGCGGATCTAACTATTGGCAAAAAACCTTTTGTAGATACTTATAAAAGTGATGTTCGTTATGATAAAAAAAATGATTCAATACACGTAACTAATATTGGTGGACCTTTAAAACATCTTGAAAATAACTGGAAATTTATACAAAAAGAAAATTATACTGAAGTTCAATTTGATGTTGATTTTGAAATTAAAAATAAGTTTTTAAATCTAATTATGGAAAAATCTTTCCAATATGGTTTAAATAAAATAGCAGATGCTTTTCAAAAAAAGGCTGAAAGTCTTTAGTAAAATTTAATAAAAATTTAAATCGTAGATCTAATAATTTCTAAAGTTCTTTTAACAGTAGCACTTTGAACAGCTTTTCTACTTTTTTGTTTAAATATATTTTTAGTAATTAAAATTTTATTTTTATTTTTTACACCTATATAAACTAATCCAACTGGTTTCGTTTTAGTGCCACCATTTGGGCCAGCAATACCTGTAATTGAAACATTAATTTGAGCTTTTGAGATTTTTGCTAAATTTTTAACCATAGCCTCACAACACTCAGGACTTACTGCACCATATTTCTTAATAATATTTTTATTCACTTTTAAAACACTTATTTTTGCTTGATTTGAATAGGTAACAAGACCTAATCCAAACACTTTAGATGCCCCACTTACAGATGTTATTTCAGAAGCTAATAATCCACCTGTACAAGATTCTGCAAAAGATATCTTAAGTTTTTTTTTATTTAATTTTTTGACTATAGAATTCATCAAATTAAGTAGCTACTTAGAACCATAAAACAGATTAATGATAAAATAACATATAATCCGGCACACACGTCATCCATAATTACTCCAAAACTATTTTTAAAATTTTTGTCAAAAAAACTAACTGGAAACGGTTTTATAATATCAAAAAATCTAAATAAAACGAAACAAATAGAATAAAATATAAGTGCCTCATCAGGAGATTTTTCAGTACCATGAGAAATCTCATATGCAAAAATTGGAATTGATTGACCAATTAATTCATCAATTATTATTTCACCAGGATCTTTATTTTCATTGTCCTTTATATAGCTTGTAACAGCAGGGAAGGAATAAATAAAAATTATAACTAGGCCAATTAGTATAAAATTTGATGATATATTTAATACATGAAATAATATGTATAGGATTATGGTTGTTGCTAATGATCCAAAAGTACCGGGAATAAATTTAATTTTTCCTAACCCCAACATTGTAACAAAAAGAGAATTAAATGTTTTAATCATATTTTATTATAGATACTATTACCTCACAAGCGACTGCTTTTTCCTTTCCTATTAATCCTAATTTTTCAACAGTTTTACCTTTTAGATTTATTAATGAACTATCAATGTTTAATAATTTAGATAAGGATTTAATTATTTTATCCCTGTATTTAGAGACCTTGGGTTGTTCGCATATTAAATTTATATCAACATTGTTGATATAGAATTTATTTTTATCCATTATCTGAATTACTGGTTTTAACATTTTAGGAGATCTTATATTTTTAAATTTTTTTTTATTATCTGGAAATAAGGTTCCAATATCTTTTTTTCTCATCGCACCCAGTAGAGCATCGATAATGGAATGAATTATAACATCTCCATCTGAATGACCTTTTAATCCTGAATGAAATGGTATTTTTAAACCACCTAAGTAAAGTTTTTTACCTTTAATTAATCGATGAATATCAAAACCTATTCCAATAAATGTTTTATTAGTATCGATATCTTCTTTATAAGTAATTTTAATATTGGAATTTTCACCTTTTATAAATTTTACTTTTAAATTATTTTCAATAAATAATGTAGCTTCATCCTGAATTTTAATTTTTTGTTTTATTGATAAATTATAAAGATCATTAAATCTAAAAGCTTGTGGGGTCTGAGTTGAAAAAGAATGATCACGATTTAAATTAAATAGCTGTTTTTTTACTTTATACTTAATAGAGTCTTTTGTATTTACAGTTGGGATCACTGCCTTATTTTTCTTAAGTGAATCAACCAAATTTTTTAAAAGCTGTAATGAAAAATTTGGTCTTGCTGCATCATGGATTAAGACATTTGATGGTTTAAATTTTTTAATATATTTAAGCCCAATTAAAGAGGAGTCAGACCTTTCTATTCCGCCTTTAATAATAACAACATTTTTTGAAAATTTATTTTTGATTTGTTTTTTATTGTTAACAACTAAGATAATTTTTTTAAATAATTTAGATGTTAAGGCTTTTTCAATTGAGTGTTCAAAAAGAGGCTTATTTTTATAGATAATATATTGCTTAAGGGTATTTGAATTAAATCTTTTGCTTTGTCCTGATGCTAGTATTATAAAATAGTTATTCATTTATAGTGGTGAATTTTTACTCATATGTCAGATTTTATTAAAAAAAACATATACCTTATAATATTATTTATTATCACATTATCGATAGGATTTTTAACCTTTTTAACTTTCATCGATAAAGGGTTTATTGAATTAAATGATAAGAATTTGCAGTATTTATTAATACTTAATATTATTTTATTAATTTCTCTTTTCTTATTTATTTTTTCAGAAATCCAAAAAGCAATTAAAAATGATATTGATAAAAATGGCTTAAAATCAAATAAAAAATATATTACCTATTTTGCTTTATTTACATTAATACCATCAGTTTTAATCTCAATTTTTTCATTATTTCTTTTTTCTTTTGCGCTTGAAAAGTATTTTGACAAAAAGGTTACTACTGTAGTAAATAATTCTTATGAGTTAGCAAGAAGCTACGTTGAAGAAATAAGAAATAAAATTCAATCTGATATTGTCTTAATTGCTTTTGATACAAATAAAAGTAAAAAATTTTTAAATGATAACATTGATGAATATAAACGTTTTTTAAACACTCAAAAAATAATAAGAGACGTAGATGAAATTCATATAATTGATGTTAATAAAAAGTTATTATTTACAACAATTAATAATAGTCAGTTTTTTATTCCTCCAGTAGATAAAGCACTTAATCTGGTTTTAGAGGATGACAGACCTTTAAAAATAATTAACGCTCCTGAAAATATTTCTGCAGCAATTATGCGACTTCAAAATTTTGATGACAGATTTCTTTATGTTGTAAAATATCTAGATAAAGAAATTTCAAAGTATTTAACTGAGTCTCAAGAAGCAATTAATTTTTATTATACTGTAGAAGAAAAAAGCACTGGAATTAAAATATCTTTTGCAATTATTTATATTATTGTTGTGAGTGTTTTGTTATTCGTATCAATATCAATAGCTATCAGATTTTCATCAAGATTTTTTAGATCTATTAATAATTTAATTTATGCCTCAAGCTCAATTGGTGAAGGAAATTTTGATGCAAAAGTTCCAGAGGTAAAAACGGATAAAGATTTAGAGATATTGAATAAAAATTTTAACTTAATGATTGATCGATTAAAAACACAGCAGGAAAAATTAATTATTAATGAAAGACATGAAGCTTGGGGTAGTTTAGCTAGAAAATTAGCGCACGAAATTAGAAACCCTCTTACACCAATTCAATTAACAATAGATAGGTTAAAAGAGAAATATTCTAATTTATTAAAAGAACAAGACTCAGAAAATTTTAAAGATAATTTAAAAATAATTAATAATCAGATAAAGCAAATTGGTAATTTAGTTAATGAATTTTCTGATTTTGCAAGAATGCCCAAACCAACTTTAAGAAAAAACAATCTTGTCGTCTTACTTAAAGAGAATATTAAATTACTAAAGGAATTAGATAATTCAATTGAAATAGATTTATCGAGTAATTCAGAAAAAATAATTTTAAATAGTGATAAAGAGCAAATAAGCAGAGTATTTTTAAATTTAATTAAAAACTCAATTGAAAGTATTCTGCAAAAAGCAGAAAATGTAAGTAATTTCAATAAAAAAATCACTATTGAACTTATAGAGAACGATGGTCACATAAATATGGTTATTGTAGATAATGGAATTGGATTTGAAAAATTTTCTGGAAATATTAAAGATATATTAAACCCCTACTTTACAACAAAAAAAAATGGTACTGGTTTAGGATTATCAATTGTAAACAAAATTATAAACGATCATAATGGTAAAATTGAATTTATTCCAAGAAATGATGGAGCTGAAATTAAAATAAATTTTGTAAAATAGTATGAGTAGTGAAATTTTAATTGTAGATGATAATGCAGATATAAGAAATATTATTAATGAGCTTATTTTAGACGCAGGTTATAAAACTAGGATAGCCGCAAATTACAACCAAGCCTTATCTGAGATTGATAAAAAATTACCCGATGTTGCTATTTTAGATGTTAAGTTAGATAAAGGAGATAATGACGGTATAGAACTTCTTTCCCATATTAAGTCAAAAAATAAAGATGTTCCTGTGATTATAATTTCTGGTCATGCTAATATTGAAATGGCAGTTAAATCTTTACACAATGGTGCTTTCGAATTTATTGAAAAACCATTTGATCGCGAAAGGTTGATAAATTTTGTTAAAAGAGCTGTTGAAAATTATAATCTTAAAAAAGAAAATAAAGAATATGAAAGCAAGCTTTTTTCATCTTATGACCTCATAGGTAATAGTAAAAATATTATAAATATTAAAGATCAGATTAAAAAAATATCTATTACTGAAAGTAGAGTATTTATAAACGGTCCTTCTGGATCAGGTAAGGAGTTGATTGCTAGAAAAATTCATAAAAATTCTAAAAGAAGTAAAAATCCTTTTGTAATATTAAATGGTGCTTTATTAGACTCTAATAAATATGAATTAGAGTTATTTGGAGAAGAAAAAGAAAATGGATCAATTTCTTATGGAGCCTTAGAAAAAGCTAATGGTGGAACTCTTTTAGTTGATCAAGTTTCTGAAATTCCTTTAGATATTCAATCAAAAATACTTAGAGTTTTAACAGACCAAAAATTTAAACGTGTAAATGGAAATAGCGATGTGACAGTAGATGTAAGATTAATGTGTTCATCTAGTAATGATTTAAAAAAAGAAATTGAGATTGGCAACTTTAGAGAAGATCTTTTTCACCGAATAAATGTATTTGAAATAAATGTTGAGCCATTAAGTCAAAGAATTTCTGATATCCCACTTTTAATAAATTATTTTTCAAAAAAAATATCTGAGAATTATAATATCAAAGAATTAAATATAGACGAAAACAACAGTTATATTTTAAACCATAATTGGCATGGTAATGTAAGAGAGCTCAGAAATTTAATTGAAAGAATAGCGATATTGCAACCAGATACAAAAGACAAAATTTCAAATATTATTAAAGAGTCTTTAAAAAATAATAATTTTGATGATCAAATTGCTGAAAATAGCCTATCTGTGCCATTAAAAGAGGCTAGAGAAAAGTTCGAAAAAGAGTATTTAACTATCCAATTAAAAAAATTTAATGGAAATATTTCAAAAACAGCAAACTTTGTTGGCATGGAACGAAGCGCCTTACATAGAAAACTCAAAGGCTTAGGAATTAAAGAATTTAATTAATGAACATTATTATTTGTGGCGCTGGAAGGGTGGGGTTCACTATTGCTAAACAATTAAGTGAACAAGGTCATTCTATAACTGTAATTGATACATCCAGCGAAGATATCCAAAAAATAGACGACGCTTTAGATGTAAAAGCAATTGTTGGTAAGGCAACTTATCCAACTATACTTGAAAAAGCGAATGCATCTGAAACAGATATGATCATTGCGGTTACCAGAAACGATGAAATTAATATGGTAATATGTCAAATAGCTTTTTCAATATTTAATATCCCAAAAAAAATTGCAAGAATAAGATCACAGGATTATTTAAATCCTAAGTTTACTACAGTTTATAATAAAGAAAATTTACCAATTGATGTAATTATTTCTCCTGAACTTGAAATTGCAAAATCAATTCAGAGAAAGCTAGAGGCTCCTGGAGCATTAGATAGTGTTCCATTTGCAGATAATAAAATTCGATTATTGGAAATTCGTATTAATGATGGTTGTAGCTTGATTAATATAAAACTTAAAGATCTAACAAAAAAATACCCCAATTTAGATGCAAATGTAATTGGAATTATTAGAGATGATAAGTTTTTAATTCCAAAAAAAGAAGATCTTATTAGAAAAAATGATAAAATTTATGTAATTATCAATTCTTCCCAAACAGCTGAAACCCTAGAAGCTTTTGGTCATACCGAAAAAGTATCTAAAAAAATTCTTATTGTTGGTGGTGGTAATATTGGTTTTAATCTTGCAAAGAATATTGAGGAAAAATTAGATGCTGCAAGAGTTAAAATTGTTGAAAAAGATAAAGAACGAGCTGAATTCCTCGCTTCAGAATTAAACAATACAATAGTGATTAATGGTAATGGTTTAGATGAGGAAGTGTTAGCTGAAGCAAATTTAGAGGAAGCCGAAACTGTACTTGCTCTAACTAATGATGATGAGGATAACTTGATGGTTAGTGTTCTTGTAGAAAAATTTGCTAAAGATGAAAAAGAAATTGAAGACAAAAGAACGATGGCATTAGTGAACAAACCTAATTATTCTTTATTACAAGACTCTCTTAAAATTGATGATTTAATAGATCCAAGAATGAATACTGTTTCCAGTATATTAAAGCATGTCCATAAAGGCACTATAGAAACAGCTTACACAATTATGAATGGTGAGTATGAAGTAATTGAGGCTGAAATTATTGAGACATCAGAGTTAATTAATAAAGAGTTAAAGAATTCAAATTTACCTGAAGAAGTTAGAATTGGTGCTGTTTTAAGAGGAGATAAAATAATAATTCCTAGATCAGATTTTGTTTTTTTAAAAGAAGATAAAGTTGTGTTTTTAGCAAATAAAGACTCTATTTCAGTTGTAGAAAATATTTTTAGAATTAGTTCAATCTAATTAAATGTCATTATTCAGAGTTAAATATTTAAGTTTTTTTTTTATACTTGTCTCTATATTCTCTTTTTTTAATATAATTTATTCTTATTATTTTAACTTATATCTTAACCTAAACACTTATTACGTAAGCTTAATAATCTCAGGACTAATAGGAATTCTTTTTTATTACTTAAAATCAAGTTTAAAAAAACCATCAATTTTTGAAAAGATTTTAACAGTTCTACTTGGTTATATATTGTTACCTTTAGTATTATGTATACCGTTTTATTTAAGTATCTATAATTTAACTTTTTTAAACTCAATTTTTGAATCGGTATCAGGATTTACTTCGACTGGTTTTACTATTTTTGACAATATCAAACATATAGACCAAGGTTTAATATTATGGAGATCCTCAATCCAATGGATTGGGGGATTATATTTTTTATTTTCAATAATATTTCTAATTGATATTTACGATGAAAGTTTAAAAAAATCATTAACAAATTTTTTATCTTTCAGTAGCTCTGAGATTTTAAAACAAACTATTAAAATTTTTCTTTTATATTCGAGCTTAACTATTTTTATTTTTATTATTTTAAATATATTTGGTATCAGAATATTTAACTCTCTTAATCTTGCAATGACAGCTATTTCCTCAGGAGGTTTTTTACCAGATAATAAGCTATCAACAATATTATTGACCAATACTCAAATAATTGTTTTCTCGCTTTTAATGCTGATTTCTTTCTTCAGTATTTTTTTTACTTATAACTTAATTTTTTTACGAAAAAAAAATCTTAATTTTTTTTATGAAGATATTCATTTATTTTTATATTTTTCAATATTGGTAAGTATTTTTTTCATTTTCTTTAGTTATGACAAAAATTTTTCATTTAATTTCTTAAATTTAGTTAGTAGTATTTCTAATATTGGTATTTCTTTGGAAGTAGAACAAAAAAACTTAAACTTAATTTATTTAATATTAGTAATATTTGGGGGTTCTTTTTTCTCAACAAGTTCAGGATTAAGGTTTCTAAAAATTTATTCTCTTTCTAAATATTCAATCAATCAAATTCTTTCTTTCAGTAAACCCAATAAAGTATTTATGAATAAGCTTTTTTTTTCTAAAATTAATTTTGATACAGCTGATATTAATAAATATTTCTTAACTGTTTTAATATTTGTTATCTCTCTTTTTTTATTAACAGTTATATTATCATTGAGTAATATTGAGTTTGAAAATTCTTTTAAACTTGCAGTATTAACATTAATGAATACGGTCAATTCTTCTGCATATGGAATTAGTGATTTTGACTTTCAAAACTTACATTTTTTAACTAAATATTTTCTTATTTTTTTTATGATTATAGGAAGGGTTGAATTTTTATCTTTGCTATTGATAGCTAAAAAATTTCTTTTTAAATATTAATTTAGTATTATAACAGTATTATAATATTTGTGCGCCCTTAGCTCAGCTGGATAGAGCATCGGTTTTCTAAACCGAGGGTCGGAGGTTCGAATCCTCCAGGGCGCGCCATCTTGTTCATTTTAGGTCATAATTATCCAGAAATTTATCTTGATGGTAAATATTTATCGTGCTTAAATTATGAATATTCAAAAGTAATTTTGAATTATTTGTTAACAAATAAAAACAAAAGGAAGAATAATGTTTAAATACTTAAAACAATTAACTTCTTTAGTTGCTATGGTTGCAGTGTTGTTTACTTTTACAACAGAAACTATGGCTGCTAAAAAATCTAAGACACTTAAAAACACTCAAAAAAAGGGTTTTGTAAGATGTGGAGTATCTCAAGGTCTTCCAGGATTTTCTAATGCTGACGCAGCAGGAAATTGGACTGGTGTTGACGTTGATGTATGTAGAGCAGTAGCTGCTGCGGTACTAGGTGATGCAAGTAAAGTAAAATACACACCACTCAGTGCTAAAGAAAGATTTACAGCTTTAACTTCTGGTGAGATTGATATCTTATCAAGAAACACAACTTGGACTCTTTCAAGAGATGCTGATATCGGACTTACTTTCGTTGGAGTAAACTTCTACGATGGTCAAGGTTTCATGGTTAGAAAAAGTTCTGGTATTACTTCAACAAGCCAATTCAAAAATGGTATCTCAGCTTGTACAAACATTGGTACAACAACTGAGCTAAACATGAGAGACTTCTTTAATTCTAAAGGAATTTCTTATACTCCAGTTGCTTTTGAAAAAGCTGACGAAGTCGTTGCTGCTTATGATGCCGGTAGATGTGATACTTACACTACTGACAAATCAGGTTTAGCTGCACAAAGAACTAAAATGTCTAATCCAGATGAGCACATCGTGTTACCTGAAACTATTTCAAAAGAGCCATTAGGCCCTGTTGTTAGACAAGGTGATTCAGTATGGGAAGATATCGTGAGATGGTCTCTGAATACTATGATCGAAGCTGAGGAGTATGGAATTACTTCTGGCAATGCTGACATGATGAAAACTTCAGATAACCCTGCAATCAAAAGATTAGTTGGTGCTGAAGGTGAAATGGGTGCTGCATTCGGTCTTGATAACGATTGGAACTACAGAATTATCACACAAGTTGGTAATTATGGTGAAAGTTATAAAAGAAATATAGCTGACACAGGTATTTTACCAGACAGAGGTCCAAATGAGTTATGGACTAAAGGTGGTATTTTATACGTTCCACCATCAAGATAATTTAAATTATAAGTTGATAAAAAGGGCTAGATTAATCTAGCCCTTTTTTTATAGTACTCTCAAATGAAATTAAAAAAAATTCTTCCTCAGTTTTTAACTCTTTTATTTATAGTTTTAATTTTTGGTTTTTTTACCATGAATGCCCAAGAAAATATGGATACTAGAGGAATTGAGTTTGGCTTTGGTTTTTTAAAACAAGAAGCATCATTTGATATCCAGTTTTCCCTAATAGATTATGATGGTTCAAAATCTTATGCTAGGGCTTATTTAGTAGGTTTACTAAATACTTTGCTTGTATCTGCTATTGGTATTGTTCTTTGTACTATTTTAGGAGTTGTGATTGGTGTTGCAAGACTTTCACCAAATTATTTAATTAATAGAACTGCTAGCTTCTATATAGAGTTTTTTAGAAATATTCCTTTGTTACTTCAAATATTCTTTTGGTATTTTGCTGCATTAAGAGCACTACCTATGCCTGAGGATGCATCATTGCTTCTTGGCACATCGTATATGACCATCAAAGGACTTTATACACCAGCACCAATTTGGAACAATTTTGATGTATTTTTAATATCATTAATACTTTCTTTAATAATAATCTTTTTTTTCAATAGATACGCTAAAAGAAAACAAGAAGAAGCGGGCATTCAATATCCAAAATTCTTAATATCACTTGGTATTTTTATAATAATACCAGCATTAACATTTATTTTTGGAGGAGTAGATTTAAGCTGGAGCTTCCCTGAATTAAAACAGTTGGCTAAAACATCCTTTACCTATGAAGGAGGAGTAGGAATACCACCAGAGCTAATAGCATTAACTTTAGCACTAACTCTATATACGGCTACTTTTATCGCTGAAAACGTAAGAGCTGGAATACAAGGAATAGGTAAAGGACAAAAAGAGGCTGCGGCATCTATAGGGCTGACACCAGGACAAGTCCTAAAATTAGTAATCATGCCTCAAGCTTTAAGAATTATTATTCCCCCAACAACAAATCAATATCTTAATTTAACAAAAAATTCTTCTTTAGCTGCAGCTATAGCATATCCTGATTTAGTTTTAGTATTTGCTGGAACAGCAATGATGCAAACAGGACGAGCAATCGAAATTGTTGCAATTACAATGGCGACATATTTGACAATTAGTTTATCAATTTCGGTATTTATGAATTGGTACAATAAATCAATCGCTATAAAGGAAAAATAAATATTATGAGTAAAGTTAATTTATTAAAACCTAATAGAGAAAATATTAATTTATTTTTAGCGCTAGGAATTGTATTTTTTTCATTAGGCATACTCGATTTTTATTTAAATAATTTTTATGAAAAAAATATAACTGGTTTTTTACCAGGTTTTATAAGTTTCTTTACACCCTTAATCTTTGGTATGATTGGTCTTCATTTTGTTAGAATTGAATTTTCAGGAATTAAAAAATTAGATAAATTAAACAAAAATATTAATACAAGCAACTTCAATGCAGCCCTTAGTTTTTGTATAATATTATTATTAATATTCTCAATTCCACCTTTATTAAACTGGTTTATTTTTGATGCAAATATTGCAGGTGATACTAAAGAAGCATGTACTGGAGGAGGAGCATGTTGGGTTTACATTAAAGTTTGGTTTAATAGATTTATGTATGGAATGTATCCTAATGCTGAACAATGGCGAGTTAATGCTACATTCATAATTGTCTTAGTTTTTATGGGGCTAGGTTATTTCTTTCCACTAAGATTTAAAAAGTACTTAACATTATATTATGTAATTTTTTTACCAATTATTTCGTTTTTATTAATTTACTATTTAATATCTGGAGGTGAATTTGGTTTGGAATGGGTTGAAACTGGAGCATGGGGTGGTTTGTCATTAACATTCATAGTCTCATTCTTTTCTTTAATATTTTGTTTTCCAATTGGTATGATGTTAGCTCTTGGCAGAAGATCTGATTTACCAATTGTTAAATATTCATCGTTAACTTTTATTGAGTTTTGGAGGGGTGTGCCACTGATTACAGTATTATTTATGTCAGCAGTCATGTTCCCAATGTTTCTTCCTGATGGTACTTATGTTGATAAGTTAATTAGAGTTATTGCTGCAATTGTTTTATTTGAAGCTGCTTATACTGCTGAAGTTATAAGAGGAGGTCTTCAAGCTTTACCAAGAGGTCAATATGATGCTGCTAAATCTCTTGGTATGGGATATTGGAGATTACATTTACTTGTTATTTTACCACAAGCTCTTAAATTAGTTATTCCAGGAATTGCTAACACTTTCCTTGCATTGGTAAAAGATACACCTTTAATATTTGTTGTTGGTCTTTTGGAATTAGCAGGAATGCTTGGTCTTGCAAAAACTAATCCTAAATGGTTAGGATTCTCAATGGAAGGGTATGTCTTTGCTGGAATAATTTTCTGGATTATTTGTTATTCAATGAGTAAGTATAGTTATAACTTAGAACTTAAGTACAAAACGGATAGATAAAAAATGTCAGAAGCAATTATACAAATTAAAGATGTAAACAAGTGGTTTGGTGATTTTCAAGTTTTAAGTGGAATAAATCTTGAGGTAATGCCTAAAGAAAAAATTGTAGTATGTGGGCCTTCAGGGTCAGGAAAATCTACTTTAATAAGATGCATTAACCGATTAGAAGAACATCAAGAAGGAAACATAATTGTTGATGGTACAGAAATTTCAGAAGACACTAAAAATATTGAGCAAGTTAGAGCTGAAGTTGGTATGGTATTTCAACAATTTAATTTATTCCCACATTTATCAATTTTAGATAATTGCACTCTAGCACCTATATGGGTTAAAAAATTACCCAAGAAAGAAGCGGAAGAATTAGCTTTAAAACATTTAGAGAGAGTACAAATTTTAGATCAAGCTCAAAAATTTCCAGGACAGTTGTCTGGTGGACAACAACAACGTGTAGCAATTGCAAGAGCTTTGTGCATGGAGCCAAAAATAATGTTATTTGATGAACCAACATCAGCACTTGACCCAGAAATGATCAAAGAAGTACTAGATGTTATGGTAAACCTAGCAAACCAAGGTATGACAATGATTGTTGTTACACATGAAATGGGATTTGCTAAAGAAGTAGCAGATAGTATGATTTTTATGGATGAAGGAAAGATAGTAGAAAAGGCTGATACTAAAGAATTTTTTGCCAATCCAAAGAGTGAGAGAACTAAGCTATTTTTAAGTCAAATATTGTAAAAATTATTAATATTAGAGTTATATTTTATCGTTTTGCGCAAGCCTAAAATGTGTTTTTTATTAGTAACTTATGCTTGACAGGTTTTAAGATTACTTAAAAACCCTTAAAAAAATAAAAAATTTTTCTATTGCAGAGGATTTAAATTTTCTATTCAATGAGTTTTTAAAATTTAATTAAGAGGGGTCTTAATGGAAGATAATTTCAACAAACACTTAGGCAACAAGCTTAAGCTAAGAAGATTAGCTTTAGGTTTGACACAGACTAAAGTAGCAAAAGCAATCAACGTAACATTTCAACAAATTCAAAAATACGAAAAAGGTACTAATGGGGTAAGTTCAATTCGATTATTACAACTATCAAATTACTTAAAGGTTCCAATAAATTACTTTTTTGAAGATTTTTCAGAATACTTAATTAATTTAGAAAAATCACAAGAAGGTCATATGAATGTGAATTATAATTTTTTAACAAAATTATATTCTGAGTTAACAGCTGATCAAAAATTAAAATTTAATAAATCTTTACAGATTTCTTCAGTTGGAATTTCAAAAACCGGCTAAATTAAAATTTAGTTAAGACCCGTAAATAAATTTTATAATTTTATATTTTATATTTGTTAATAAGAAACTTTTTTTGGCTCCTCGGGCAGGACTCGAACCTGCGACCAATTGATTAACAGTCAACTGCTCTACCAACTGAGCTACCGAGGAATGTAAAAAAGCAACTTACTTTTTTTTATAACTAAAACAAGATTTATTTTGGAGGCAACGCCCGGAATCGAACCGGGATACAAGGATTTGCAATCCTCTGCGTAACCATTCCGCCACGTTGCCATCATATTTTTTGACTTATAGCTACAGATGCCTTTTTATATTAAATATTTTTCATTAGTCTATTAAATAACGATAGAAATTGATTATTGTTAATTTGGATTATTAAATTATAAACTTTAAAATCCATGAGTAACGATAAATATATACATTCTGATGTTGAAGATAGAATTTATTCTTATTGGGAAAAAAATGGTCTTTTTAAACCTAAAGAAAATACTAAAAAATTTTCAATAGTAATACCTCCACCAAATGTAACTGGCAGTCTTCATATGGGCCATGCTCTAAATAATTCTATTCAAGATTTATTGGTTCGATATCATCGTATGAATAATTACGAAACTTTATGGCAACCAGGAACTGATCATGCTGGTATCGCTACCCAAGCCTTAGTTGAGAAAAAACTTAGTTCTGAAAAAATTGATAAAAATGAAATTGGTAGGGAAAAATTCATTGAAAAAGTTTGGGAGTGGAAAGAGCAATATGGGGACATTATTATTAATCAATTGAAAAAACTTGGTTGTTCTTGTGATTGGTCGAGAAATGCATTCACGATGGATGAAAATTTATCAAAATCAGTAATAAAGGTTTTTGTTGATCTATATAATAAAGGTTTAATTTATAAGGATAAAAAATTAGTAAATTGGGATACTGTTTTAAAAACAGCTATTTCAGATTTAGAAGTTGATCAAAGAGAAGTAAATTCAAAAATTTATTATATTAAATATCCAATTGATGGAACGGATGAATTTATAACTATTGCAACTACAAGACCTGAAACAATGCTGGGTGATACGGCAATAGCTGTAAATCCAAAAGATGATCGTTTTAAATCTTTTGTTGGCAAAACTGTTACAATCCCAATTGTTGGAAGAAAAATAAAAATTATAGAAGATGATTATGCAGATCCTGAACAAGGAACAGGTGCTTTAAAAATAACTCCAGCTCATGACTTTAATGATTATGATGTAGGTCAAAGAAATAATCTTGAAATTATAAATATTTTTACTGAAGCAGGTAAAATTAATGAAAACGCACCTAAAGAATATGTTGGTATTGATAGATTTGAGGCAAGAAAAAGAATTTTAAAAGAATTAAAAGAAAAAGAGTTTTTTGATAAAGAAGAAAATATTAAAAATAAAGTTCCTTATGGAGATAGATCTAATTCAATCATTGAACCTTTTTTAACAGAACAATGGTTTGCGGATGCTGAAAAATTATCAGTAAAAGCAAAAGAAGTTGTTAATTCTAAAAAAACAAATTTCTTTCCAGAAAATTGGTCCAAAACTTATTTTCAATGGATGAACAATATAGAGCCTTGGTGTATTTCAAGACAGCTATGGTGGGGACATCAAATACCTGCATGGTATGGTCCTGATGATAAAATTTTTGTTGCTTACAATGAAGATGAAGCAAAACAACTAGCTAAAAAACATTATAGTAAAGATGTTGAATTAAATAGAGATCCTGATGTT
The DNA here is from genome assembly GCA_902622795.1 of uncultured Pelagibacteraceae bacterium. Classification (GTDB taxonomy): domain Bacteria; phylum Pseudomonadota; class Alphaproteobacteria; order Pelagibacterales; family Pelagibacteraceae; genus Pelagibacter. The sequence continues at coordinate 112,235 of CACNRD010000001.1, forward strand.
TTAGATACTTGGTTTTCATCTGGTCTTTGGCCTTTTGCAACACTTGGATGGCCTGATGACAAAAAGTTTGTTGAGAAGTTTTATCCAACATCAGTTTTAGTAACAGGTTTCGATATTATTTTCTTTTGGGTTGCAAGAATGATTATGTTTGGAACTGAATTTTTAAACAAAGAACCTTTTAAAGATATTTATGTTCATGCTTTAGTTAGAGATGAAAAAGGACAAAAAATGTCTAAATCCAAAGGCAATGTTATTGATCCTTTAGATTTAATTGAAAAATATAGTGCAGATGCTTTAAGATTTACGCTTCTATCAATGGCTTCTCCTGGAACTGATGTTAAACTTTCTGAAGATAGAGTTAAAGGTTATAGAAATTTCTTAAATAAACTATGGAATGCTAATAACTTTTTATTCACCAATGAATGTGATTTTAAAAATACAGATCAAATTCCAGAGTTAAAAGTTAATATTAATAAATGGATATATTCAGAGTTAGCAGAAACTACTAATAAAATTGTTAAAAACTTAGAAGATTATCGATTTGATGAAGCAGCTAAAAATGCTTATCAATTTACTTGGCATTCTTATTGTGACTGGTATCTAGAGCTTTCTAAAACAATTCTTTTTTCAGATGATGAAGACGCCAAAGAAGAGGTTAAAAAAGTTTCAGCTTACGTATTTAAACAAATACTAGTTTTATTACATCCATTTATTCCTTTTGTTACTGAAGAAATTTGGCTAAAAAATAAATTTGATAATAAAGGTAATGACTTTTTAATGTTTAAAAATTGGATATCTGCAAAATCAACTAAAGACTCACACACAGATCAGGTAGAAAATATAATCAATATCATATCTGAGCTAAGATCCTTTAAAAATGAGCTAAATGTAAGCCCTGGTTCATTTATAGACATCTCAATTAACAATATAAACAAAGATCAAAAGCAATTTGTTAGTTCAAATGAAATAATTCTTAAAAAGTTAGGCCGAATAAACAATATCTTTAATGATGATTTAGATAAACCAGCTGCGACAATGGTTGTTTCAGGTGATTTATTTAAGATCTATTTTGATAAAGATGTTGATTTAAAATTAATAAAGGAAAATTTAACTAGTAAACAAGAACGATTAGAACAAGAGATGCATAAGATATCTCAAAGACTAGAAAATAAAAGTTTTGTAGATAGGGCACCAAAAGAGATTGTTGAACAAGAAAAAACTAATTATAATAATTTAAAGAACGATGTTGATAAGATATCGATAACAATAAAGGGTATATAATGGCAAAATTTAACAAGAAGAAACTTCCAAGTAGACATACATCATTAGGAGCAGATAGAGCTCCACATAGATCATTTTATTACGCAATGGGAGAAACCGAGAAAGATGTTGCTAAACCCTTTATTGGTGTGGTTTCTACATGGAATGAAGCCGCTCCTTGTAACATAGCATTAATGAGACAGGCTCAATCTGTTAAAAAAGGTGTCAGATCAAATGGAGGAACCCCAAGAGAATTTTGTACCATCACTGTTACCGATGGTATTGCTATGGGTCATGAAGGAATGAAATCCTCTTTAATATCAAGAGAAGTTATTGCGGACTCAGCAGAGCTTACTGTAAGAGGACATTGTTATGATGCATTAGTTGGTATTGCAGGATGTGATAAATCTTTACCAGGATTAATGATGTCGATGGTTAGATTAAATGTTCCAAGTGTATTTATTTATGGAGGTTCAATTCTTCCAGGAAGATACAAAGGTAAAGATGTAACAGTAGTTGATGTATTTGAAGCAGTTGGAAAACATTCCTCAGGTAAAATGTCAGCTGCAGAATTAAGAAAATTAGAATTAGTTGCTTGTCCTAGTGCTGGTGCTTGTGGAGGTCAATTTACTGCAAATACTATGGCCTGTGTATCTGAGGCTATTGGATTAGCGTTACCATATTCAGCAGGAACTCCAGCTCCATATGAAGAAAGAGATAAGTATGCAAAAGAAAGCGGTAAAATGGTTATGCAACTTTTAAAAAAACAAATTAAGCCAAGAGATATAGTAACAAGAAAAGCTTTAGAAAATGCTGCAACAATAGTTGCTGCAACAGGTGGATCAACTAATGCTGGATTACATTTACCAGCAATTGCAAATGAAGCAGGAATTAAATTTGATTTAATGGATGTTGCTAAAATTTTTAAAAGAACTCCTTATCTTGCTGATTTAAAACCAGGTGGAAAATATGTTGCAAAAGATATGTGGTTAGCAGGTGGTGTCCCAATGTTATTAAAAACTTTATATGAAGGTGGCTACATTCATGGTGATTGCATGACTGTTACTGGAAAAACAATGAAAGAAAATTTAAAAAATATTAAATTTAATCCTAAACAAAAAGTAATGAGATCTTACAAAGATCCATTATCACCAACAGGAGGTGTAGTTGGATTAAAAGGTAACTTAGCACCAGATGGAGCGATAGTAAAAGTTGCTGGATTAGCAAAATTACAATTTACTGGAAAAGCAAGATGCTTTGACAATGAAGAAAGTGCAATGAAAGCAGTTCAAAGCAAAAAGTATAATGATGGTGATGTAATTATAATTAGATACGAAGGACCAGTAGGTGGTCCTGGTATGAGAGAAATGTTATCTACAACAGGTGCAATTTATGGACAGGGAAAAGGGGAGAAAGTAGCTCTTATAACTGATGGAAGGTTCTCTGGAGCTACCAGAGGCTTCTGTGTGGGTCATGTAGGCCCTGAGGCTGCCCTAGGAGGCCCTATAGGCCTTTTACGTAATGGAGATATCATTGATATCGATGCCAAAAAAGGAACTATTAATGTCAGACTTTCTAAAAAAGAATTAGCTTCTAGAAAAAGAAAATGGAGAGCTAGAAAATCTGATTTTGGATCTGGCACTTTATGGAAATATGCACAAACCGTTGGTCCAGCGTTTTTAGGCGCACCAACACACCCAGGTAAGAAAAAAGAAGTTAAGGATTATTCAGAGATTTAATGAAAATTCGTCCAGTCATTTTATGTGGAGGTGCTGGAACTCGACTTTGGCCAAATTCTAAAAATCATCAAGCAAAACAATTTATTGATTTTGGTAATTGGACATTACTTGGAAAAACATTAGAAAGAACAAAAGCATCAATTTATGATGCACCAATTATCAGCACTAATAAGAAATATTTAAAAGAGGTAAAAAAACACCTTAAGAAAAATAAGATTAAGAATTATAAAATTGTTTTAGAGCCTGCAAAAAGAAATACAGCTCCTGCTATTTTAAGCACTGCTTTAATAAAAGATATTCCTAACAATCAACCGTTAATGTTTTTTACAGCAGACCATTTGATTGAAAAGATGAGTGTTTTTAATAAAGCCATTAATAAAAATAAGACAAAATTAACTGACCAAAATATTTTCATATTTGGAATTAAACCAATCTCACCATCAAGCGAATATGGATATTTTGTAACCAAAAAAATTAAAGGAAATATTAATAAAGTAACAAAATTCATAGAAAAACCTAAAGAAAGTAGAGCAAAACAAGTAATTAAACAAAAAGGTTATTGGAATTCAGGAATGTTTTTTCTTCGAAAAGATTCAATAATTAATAACTTTAAAAAATATAATCCAAGTATTTACAGAAATTGTTTAAATTCAGTTAATAAAGCAAAATATAAAGCTAATACTTACTATTTAAATAAAACCTCATTTATAAAAGCCACTGCTAAATCTTTTGATTATGCAATTTTAGAAAAAACCAAACAAATTAACGCCATTAAATTAGATATTCCTTGGTCAGATCTTGGAAGCTGGAAAGAAATATTAAAGATGTATGACAAAAATAAAAACAAATTAGTTAAGAAAAAAAATATTTTCCATCGTCCCTGGGGGAAATATACAAATTTATTCAATGGTAAAGAGTTCTTGATTAAAGAATTATTTGTTAAACCAAAAGGAATATTAAGTTTACAGAAACATCATCATCGAGCTGAACATTGGCTAGTTACACAAGGAAATCCCAAGATCACTTTAAATAAAGATAGTTTTATGAAAAAACCAAATGACCATATATTTATACCACTACAATCAGTACATAGAATTCAAAACCCTGGAAAAAAACCTGTAAAAATAATGGAAGCTCAAATAGGATCAATACTTAAAGAAACAGATATAGTTAGATACCAAGATTTTTATGGACGTGTGAAATAGATTAAGCTGCTTTTAAAATATTAAATTTTCTTTCCGAAGACGAAACAACTATTTTTTTGTGCTCACCGAAATTATCACCATCAATTTGTACAGGTATGGAATTGCCCAGACCATCAAATTTAATTTCATTTACATGTATAGTAATCACAGATTTAGATTTATCCAAATTTCCATATACAGCTATTAAATAGATATAATAAAGTAATTTATATCTTTTTAGATCCTTAAAAATATAGGTAGTAAATTTTTTATCAAATATATGAGTGTCTGTAATTTTATGGTGTCCAGCATAGTATTTACTATTTGAGCATAGCACCCAATCAGCAAATATATCCTCTTTATCTATTGATACTTTAATTTTTTTATTATTCATCGATAAAAATTTTTGGAAACCTTTGATACCAAAAATAACTTTACCTAGAATTTTCTTTAAATAAGCGTCAATAGAATTAACAATTTGAGCGTCCCATCCAATGCCTGCCATTAAAATAAAATATTTATCATTAATTTTAACCAAACACGTTTTATCATAATTATCTGAAGTAAGCGTATTTGCTATATGTTTTACATTTTTAGTCATACCTAATTCTGCTTGCAAAATATTAGCTGTACCAGCTGGAATATATCCAATTGCAAAATTATCATGGAGTTTGAAATTATTTTTTATTAATTCATTAATTGCAAAAGAAACGGAACCATCTCCGCCAGCAACTATCAATCTATCGTAGTTATTAATCTCAAAGTTTTTTATTATTTCAGAGGCTTCAGACTCATTGGATGTTTCAAATAAATCAACTTTGTGGTGATTTGATATTTCATCAACTATTTTTTTGATAAATTTTGACTTTTTTCCACCTGCTGATTTCTTATTATATATAAGGCAAAATTTCATATTTAATAATTCTGTAACATAAACATGCAGTATTAAATTTATGATTCTACTTATAATAGAATCACTAATTTTAACAAGAAAATATGAAAACAAAAAAATCTTTAATAACTTACAAAAGCTTATTTATATCCGATGTTCATTTAGGCACTAAAGGATGTCAGGCTGACAAATTGCTAGAGTTTTTTAAATTTTCAAGGTCAGAAAATTTATACCTTGTAGGAGACATGATAGATGTCTGGGCTATGCAGAAAACGTTTTATTGGCCTCAACAGCACAATGACGTAATCCAAAAAATTTTAAGAAAAGCAAGGCACGGTACTAAAGTATTTTATATAATTGGAAATCACGACGAGATTTTTAGAAAATTTATACCAATGCATTTTGGAGATATCAATATAGTTAACAGAGTTATTCATGAGACACCACTTGGAAAAAAATATCTTGTAGTCCACGGTGATGCTTGGGATGGCGTAATGAAATATGCAAAATGGTTATCTAAGTTAGGGTCAATTGCATATGAACTCTTACTTAAATTAAATATTGTTATAAATTTTTTTAGAAAACTAAGAGGAAAAAGTTATTGGTCTCTAGCAAAATTTTTAAAATACAAAGTTAAAAATGCAGTTAAATATATAGGTGAATATGAAAAAACAGTATCGGATTATGCAAAAAGAAAAAAATTTGATGGCATAATTTGCGGTCATATTCATCATGCAGAAGACCAAAATTTTAATGGTGTAAATTATTTGAATTGTGGTGACTGGGTAGAATCTTGTACTGCACTAGCTGAAAAATATGATGGAACTTTTGAAATTATATATTGGGACAAGGTAAGAAACAATTTTGTTGCAGAGGATCAAGAAAAAGAAAAAGAAATTAGTAAATCAGATAAAATAGACGAATTAAAGAAAGCTTCTTAAGCGTGAAAATTCTAATCGTAACAGATGCATATTATCCACAAGTGAATGGTGTGGTTAGAACTTTGCATCAAACTGGAGAAATATTAAAATCCCAAGGTCACAACATAGAGTACATCACACCCCAACAATTTCTTACTGTTCCTATGCCAAAATATAATGAAATTAGATTATCATTAAATGTTTGGCCAAGAGTAAGTAATTTAATTAATGCGATAAAACCAGATGCAATACACATTGCAACCGAAGGTCCTTTAGGTTTTATGGCAAGAAGGCACTGTATTAAAAATGATTTAAAATTTACTACTAGCTTTCACACTAGATTTGATAAGTATATGAAACTTTACATGCCAATCGTACCTGCAAAATGGTCAGAGAAGTTTTTATGTAATTTTCATAATAAAGCTGAAAGGATTTTAGTCACAACAGAGTCAATGAGAGAAGAACTAATAGCATTAGGGGTTGATAATAATAAAATGGTTACTTGGACAAGGGGTGGTAATCATGGAGCTTTTAAAAACCCAGTTAAAAGAGATTTACCTTACAAAAGACCCATATGGATTTATGTCGGAAGAGTGGCTGTTGAAAAAAATATCAAGGCTTTTTTAGATTTAGATTTAGAAGGTACAAAAGTTATCATTGGTAAAGGACCAGATTTAAATAATTTAAAAAAGAAGTTCCCAAAAGATATTTTTTTAGGTGAGAAAACAAATGGAGAATTAGCATCTCATTTTGCTTCTTCTGACGTTTTTGTTTTTCCAAGCAAAACAGATACTTTTGGTATTGTTGTCCTTGAGTCATTAAATTGTGGTACACCAGTTGCCGCTTATCCTGTTCCAGGTCCCAAAGATATATTAGGAGGAAGTAACATAGATACCCTAGATAATGATCTTAAAGCCTCCGCACTTAAGGCGTTAAAGATTAATAGAGAAGATTGTTTAGAATTTGCTAAAAAATATAGCTGGGAAGAAACAGCTAAAATATTCTTCGAAAATATTTCACCAAACAATTAGTACAGACATTCTTAATTTCATTTGTTAAAACAGATAATGTTTTCTTTAGAATTGGTTTTAGTAATCATAATTTTAATATTATTATATTTTTTATTTAAAAAAAAAGTCAATCCCACCAATACAGCTACTATAGAAAACAAAACTGACAAAAAGGATTTAAGTAAAAGAGTTATTATTGAAGAATTAGAAGATCAATTTTTTGCATTGGATAAATATAATCAAATCAAATATTTAAATAAAAGTGCAAAAAGTAGATTTGGTGAAAATCTAATTGATAAAAATATATCTAGTGTAATAAGAGATACTAATCTTTTAGAGAAAATAGATGAGGCTATAAAAGATCAATCTACAAAATATGTAGATGTTGAGATTAATCTTCCTTCTTACCAATTATATAAAATTTATATTATTCCAGGACCCACATATCTATTTCCTGAAGAAAATTCAGTTGTGCTATTTTTTAAAGATTTTACAGAAATTACAAAAGCTCAAAAATTTAAGACTGACTTTGTTGCAAATGTGAGTCATGAATTAAGAACTCCTTTAGTATCAATTAAAGGTTCTTTAGAAACTATATTAGGACCTGCTGCTGATGACTTTAAAGCTCAGAAAAAATTTATGAAAATTATGAATGATCAGGTTTCAAGAATGGAAAACCTAATTAATGACTTATTGATATTGAGTAGAATAGAATTAGAGGAACACATCAAGCCTGATAAAATTGTGAATTTAAATGATATTTTTACTAATATTAAAAGTAACTTTGAATTAGTTTTAGATAAAAAAAAAATTAACTTAAATATTGAACTTATGGATCCCACTTTAGTTTATGGTGATGAAGAAAAGCTTCTAACTGTATTTTCTAACTTAATTGATAATTCAATAAAGTATTCTAGTGATGGAAAAAATATTTATATTAAAAGTCAAAATAGTGAAGGAAAGTTAATTAACAAAAATATTTTAATTAGTATTAAAGATGAAGGTATTGGAATACCTCAAGAGTTACTTCCAAGAATAACTGAAAGATTTTTTAGAGTTGATACAGAAAAAAGTAAAAAAGTTGGTGGAACAGGACTTGGTCTAGCAATTATGAAACATATTATATCTCAACATAGAGGAGATTATGAGATTCTAAGTAAACCTAACGATGGTACCGAAATTAAAATTTATCTTCCAACAAAATAATTTTTTTTAAAAAACTATTTAAAATTAGCTTTTATTTAGGAAAAATTTAACAAATTTTTTATTGATTCTCACTAACGTATAACTAGAATTTTATAATGATTAAAATATTTAAATATTTTTTAATTTCATTTCTTTTTATTTATTCAACAATTACAAATAGTAATTCATTAGATATCTCCACAATTTTAAGAAATCAGCAACTAACAGTATTTGATATTGGGGTTTTTAGATTACAAGAGGATTTAAAAAAAACTTATCCAGCTATAAAACAACATGCTGAAGTTGATAATGAAGAACTTTATTTAGATGTCGTATCATCTTGGTGGAAAAATAGCGTGGATATGCTTGTATCTATTCCAATGGAAGAAGGGCTAGTTAAATCAACTTACATGTCAGATTCTTTTAGATGTAGGAATATATTTAATTCTGTTAGGGACCATCTTTTAAAAGATCAAAATTTGAGTAATTATAGGTATACTATGGCAACGAGTTACCTCACTTCTATATTCTCTACTCCATCTAATTGGCCAAAATGGAGATATGATCCAATGGTATTAGAGGAACTAGTAAATTTAGTTAGACTTGAAGTTACTTTATATCCAACTCCAGAACTTGCTTTTAGGGATAATTCTAGTCCAGTTTCTTGTAAAGGTGGCTTAGAAACTGAAACTAATGAGATAATTATCTCTATGAAATACAACTAAAAAGTTACCTTTTTAACAAAAATGTAACAAATCTGTAATACTAAAGATTCAATCCATTTGTACGAGTCAAAAATATTTAATTAATGAAAGGATTAAAGATAATGAAAAAACTAACTATAATTGTTGCATCTTTAGTTGCACTTACTATTGCAACTGTTGCACAAGCTAGAGATCAAATTAAAATAGTTGGTTCATCTACAGTATTCCCTTATGCAACTGTTGTTGCTGAAAGATTTGGTGGAACAGGATTTAAAACTCCTGTAATCGAGTCTACTGGTACTGGTGGTGGAGCTAAACTATTTTGTGCTGGTGTAGGTGAAAACCATCCAGATATAACAAATGCATCAAGAGCAATGAAAGATAAAGAGAAAGCTCTATGTAAAAAAAATGGTGTTAATGAAATCGTTGAAATCGTAATCGGTAATGACGGTATCACTTTAGCATACAGCTTAGATGCAAAACCAGTGAACTTTACTAAAGAGCAACTTTGGAAAGCATTGGCGAAACACTCTGTTGTTGACGGTAAATTAGTTGATAACATTTATACTTCATGGGATCAAATAGATCCGAGTTTACCAAAACAAAAAATTTCAGTTATGATTCCTCCAGGAACTTCTGGAACAAGAGATGCTTGGAATTCTTTGGTAATGAAAAAAGGTATGCCAAAAGAAGCTAAAGCGCTTTATAAAAAAGGTTTTGAAGCTGGAAACAAAAAATATAAAAAACCACAAAAACTTTACAGAGAAGATGGTGCTGCAATTGAGGTAGGTGAAAATGATAGTTTAATTATTCAAAAACTTACTCAAGATAAAGAAATGTTTGGTTTCTTTGGTTTCAGTTACTTCTTAGCTGCTAAAGATAAACTTCAAGCTGCAAGTATTGAGGGTGGTCAACCATCTTTAGAATCTATTCAAGATTACAGCTATGCAGTTGCAAGACCATTATTTTTCTACGTTAAAAAGGCTCACGTTGGTGTGATCCCTGGTTTACATGAATTTGTAAAAGAGTTCACTACAACTAAAGCAATAGGTAAAAATGGTTATTTAGCTGACATTGGTTTAGTACCGTTAGATAAAAAGTTGTACAAAACAACTAGAGATAACGCGAAAAATCTAATTGCAATGGCTGACTAATAAGTTTGGTTAACAAATAAAAAATAAGGGGTCTTTTTAGACCCCTTTTTTTATAGATAAGTGTACTATCGACATGAGGAGATTCTTTGAATTTAATATTATTTTTATTTATCGTTTTGTTAGGTTACACAAGTTATTACTTTGGAAGAAAAAAAGCTTACACAATACAATCTACAAATAAAAGACTAACAGCGCTCCCACAATTTTACGGATACTATCTAGCTATATGGTGCGCTATTCCAGCATTTATTATTTATTCCTTATGGGCAATTTTTGAACCAACCATCGTAAAATTACTAATTTTAAGTGATTATGCAAATCAAGGTTATCTAGATGATGAACTAAATCTAATTTATGAAAAAACGAAAGCACTTTCCCGTGGTCAATTTACAGGAGAGGTTACATCTCTTATACAAACTTCTTCAGAAAAATATTTAAATCTTCGTTCAATAGCTCAAAGCTCAAAAGTTGTTATAGTTTTATGTATTATTATTGCCTCTGTAGCTTATGCGTACAAAAGAATCTCATCGAATAATCGAACGAGAGAACCAGTAGAAAAGTTTTTTAATGCTGTTTTATTTACTGCTTCTTTAGCTGCAATTTTAACTACTGTTGGAATTGTCTTTTCATTAATATTTCAAACAATAGATTTTTTTAAAGTAATCCCTTTGTTTGATTTTGTTTTTGGAACTCATTGGTATCCAGCAAAAGCTTTTGTAAGAGACTCATCTGAAGCATTGGATCCAACAATGTATTCAGATACTTTTGGCGCAGTTCCAATTTTTGCAGGTACTTTTTTTATAGCTTTCATTGCTATGTGTGTAGCTATACCGATTGGTCTTATGAGTGGAATATATTTGGCTGAATATGCATCATATAAAGTAAGACAGTATGCTAAACCGTTAATAGAAATTTTAGCTGGAATACCAACAGTGGTTTATGGTTTTTTTGCAGCTTTAACTGTTGGACCATTTTTAAAAGATATAGGAACTGCAATGGGACTAGAAGTATCTGCTGAGAGTGCTCTTGCTGCTGGTGGAGTGATGGGGATTATGATTATTCCATTTATATCAAGTCTTAGTGACGATGTTATTACAAGTGTTCCTCAAAGTCTTAGAGATGGAAGTTATGCCATGGGTGCAACTAAATCAGAGACAATTAAAAAAGTTATTTTTCCTGCAGCCTTACCTGGAATTGTTGGATCAATATTATTAGGTGTTTCAAGAGCAATAGGTGAAACAATGATTGTAGTGATGGCATCTGGATTAGCTGCGAACTTAACTTTAAATCCACTAGAGTCTACTTCAACAATTACTGCACAAATTGTTGTCATTTTAATTGGTGACCAAGCATTCGGAGATCCAAAAACACAAGCTGCATTTGCTTTAGGAATGTCATTATTTATAGTGACTTTGTGTTTAAACATTGTTGCTTTAAGAGTAGTTAAAAAATATCGAGAAAAATATGAATAAAAATAAAGAAAAACTGTTAGCAAAAAGATATTCCTCAGAAAAAAGATTTCAGTTTTTAGGTAAAAGTGCAATTTTTATGGCACTTTTGTTTTTGGCAATTTTTATATTTAAAATTTTTTCAACCGGTTATACCGCTTTTCAAAAAACTTGGTTGATAGTACCTGTCAATTTTGATGCTGAAACTATGTATTTAGATGCTAATCCGTCCAAAGAGGATTTGGAAGACGCTGATTATTTTGAAATATCACTCCAGTCAATGTTTAACTTAGATAAAAATGCAAATGAGAAACAACAAAATGAATTAAAAAAAATGGTTTCTTATTTCTTTGAAAGAGAAATTAAACAAGAGTTGATTAATGATCCAAGTTTACTGGGAAAAACAAAAGATGTTTATATCACTGCATCAGATGATTTGGACCAGGTATTTAAAGGAAATTACCCAAGAGACCTACCTGAAAACCAAAGAAGAGTTACCGATTATCAATTAAAAATTTTTGATCAACTTGTAGAACAAGGAAAAGTAGAGAGTAAATTTAATTTAAGTTTTTTTACTTATCCAGACTCTCGTGAAGCTGAGTTAGCTGGTATTGCAAGTTCATTTATGGGTTCTATATTTTCAATTTTAGTTTGTTTAGCTATTGCTTTTCCTGTGGCTGTTTTAGCAGCAATATACTTAGAAGAATTTGCCCCCAAAAATAGATTTACAGATTTTATCGAGGTAAATATTAATAATTTAGCAGCAGTACCATCTATTGTATTTGGTCTTTTAGGTTTGGGAATTTTATTAGCAGTGTTTCAATTACCAAGGTCAACACCTTTAGTTGGAGGAATAACTTTATCTTTGATGACTTTGCCAACGATTATTATTGCTTGTAGAGCGTCTTTAAAAGCAGTGCCACCAAGCATAAGAGAAGCAGCTTTAGCAATGGGGGCTAGCCGAATGCAAACTACAATGCATCATACTGTACCTTTGTCGATGCCAGGTACGCTGTCAGGAACTATTATTGGATTAGCTCAAGCATTGGGTGAAACAGCGCCATTGATTTTAATTGGTATGGTAGCTTTTGTAAACACTATCCCTGGCTCACCAATGGACCCTGCTGCAAGTCTGCCCGTTCAAATTTATATTTGGGCTGAAAGTGCTGAGAGGGGATTTGTTGAAAAAGTTTCAGCTTGTATAATGGTTTTACTTGGTTTTTTAATAGTTATGAATTTGTTCGCACAAATTATAAGACATAAATTTGAGAAAAAATGGAGTTAATATGATTAAGATAAGTGCAAAAAATGTTGATGTTTTTTATGGAAAAAAGCAAGCCTTGTTTAATATTAATTTAGACATTGAGGAAAATCAGGTAACAGCCTTAATTGGACCATCGGGATGTGGTAAATCTACTTTTTTAAGATGCTTGAATAGAATGAATGATGTAATTGACATATGCAAAGTTCAAGGAGAGATAGTTATAAACGATTTTAATATTAACGATAAAGGGTGTGACGTAGTAAGATTGCGAGAAAAAATTGGAATGGTTTTTCAAAAACCAAATCCATTTCCAAAAACATTATACGAAAATATTTCTTATGGTCCTACAATCCATGGGATGGCTCAATCAAAACAAGAAATGGATGAAATAGTTGAGACAAGTTTGAAAAAAGCTGCGCTCTGGGAAGAAGTAAAAGATAGACTTCATGAACCTGGAACAGGTTTGTCAGGTGGTCAACAACAACGGTTATGTATAGCAAGAGCTATTTCGGTACAACCGGAAGTAATCTTAATGGACGAGCCTTGTTCAGCATTAGACCCAATTGCAACAGCCCAAATTGAGGAGTTAATTGATGAATTAAAGAAAGAACATACAATAATTATAGTTACACACTCTATGGCTCAAGCAGCAAGGGTCTCACAAAGAACAGGTTTTTTCCATTTAGGGGAATTGATAGAACATGGATCAACTGATAAAATATTTAAGAATCCAGATAATATAAAAACACAAGATTATATAACAGGGAGGTTTGGCTAATGTCGGAAGCACCACACACCGTTAAATCATACGAGGAAGAGCTTAAGAATTTAAATAGCAATATTATTAAGATGGGTGGCTTTTGTGAAGAAGCTTTAGGTAAAGCTGTTCAAGCTATAACAATGAGAAATAGTGATCATGCTGAAAGTGTTATTAAAGACGATGAAAAAATTGATAAATTTGAAACTTTAATAGAACAGCAAGTTGTAAACCTAATTGCTTTAAGACAACCAATGGCTATAGATTTGAGAGAAACAGTTACAGCACTAAAAATATCCTCTGATTTAGAAAGAATTGGTGATTTAGCCAAAAACATTTCGAAAAGAACTCTATTATTAAATGAAAATTTACCAAAAAATCTAGTTGATGCTTTAGTGAGAGTTTCCTCAGATGTTCAAAAACAATTAAAATCTATTTTAGATGCTTATTTAGATAGATCTTCATCTGTGGCTATGAATGTTTGGGAAAGTGATGAGAAAACAGATGATTTAACCAACCTTTGTATGCAAGAAGTAATTAAATATCTTAAAGAAAACGAAAAAAATTTGGATGATGGTACTCACTTATTGTTTGTTACTAAAAACATAGAGAGAATTGGCGATCATACAACAAACGTAGCAGAACAAGTATATTATTTAGTTACGGGTAAATATTTAGAAGGTGATAGACCTAAAGGAACAGAACCAATAGTAACTGGAGAAAAATAATAATGTCAGCACATGTTTTTATTGCTGAAGATGAAACACCAATAGTAACTTTATTAAAATACAATTTAGAAAAAGAAGGACATAAGGTTAGTTTTTCTGAAAATGGTGAGGAAGCACTTAAATTAATTAAAGATAAGCAACCTGATTTAATACTTTTGGATTGGATGCTGCCTGATCTTTCTGGAGTGGATCTTTGTAAAAATTTAAAAAAGGACAAAAAATTTAGTGATATACCAATAATAATGCTTACAGCTAAAGGCGAGGAAGCAGATAAAATTAAAGCATTTGACACAGGTGCGGACGATTACGTGACAAAACCGTTTAGTCAAAAAGAACTTAATGCTAGAATAAAATCTCTCCTAAGAAGGTCTAAACCTCAATCTTCAGTAGACGTTGTGGAATTTACTGATTTAAAAATAGATAGAGTAACAAAACGTGTCTATAGAAATAATATAGAAATATCCTTAGGACCAACTGAATTTAAATTATTAGATTTTTTTATTAAAAACCCTAAAAGAGTTTATTCACGAGAACAACTTTTAAATAATGTTTGGGGTGAAAATATCTATGTAGAGTCTCGAACAGTCGATGTTCATATAAGAAGATTGAGACAAGCTATAAATATAGAAAAAACTAAACCATTAATAAGAACTGTTAGATCGGCAGGTTATTCTTTAGAGTCTTGAAGATCTTTTGGTCTGATAAACTCTTTAATTAATCCATTATTTTTTATTTCTTTCCATTCAATTAAATCAAAATTAATTTTGGCAAAGGCAGAGGTTGGAAATTTATAATTTAGTAATTTAAAATGATTATTATTTTGGTTCTTTGTTAATGCTTTTACTAAATTTCTTACCGTAGGTTCATGGTTAATTAACAAAACAGATTTATATTTCTTTGGAATTGATTTAATTAATTTAATAATTCTATCTTCATTTGCTAAATAAAGTTTCTTCGATGAAAAAATTTTTTTTGGTTTAGTGATTTTTTTTAAAAGTATGTTTAAAGTTTTTTTTGTTCTTTTTGCACTAGAAACTAATACATAATCAAATTTATAATTTTTTTTAACAAAAAATTCACAAATCAATTTAGCATTGTTTTTACCCCTTTTACTTAAAGGTCTGTCAAAATCATCTAGACTGGGATTACTCCAACTAGATTTTGAGTGTCGCATGACATATAAATGTAACATTATTTACAGTTATATGACCCCGCTAAAAAAACAACAGAAACAAGAGTTAAAATCTAAGTATATCAACAGAGAATTATCTTGGCTTAAATTTAATGATAGGGTGTTACTTGAAGCTCAAAATTTAGAAAATCCTCTTTATGAAAGAGTAAAATTTCTTTCTATTGCAGGCTCAAATTTAGATGAGTTTTTTATGGTTCGTGTTGCCGGATTACATAGCCAGATTAAACAAGAGGTTGAATCATTAAGTTCAGATGGATTAAACCCAGAAGAACAAATGAGTGAAGTTGTTAGAGAAACCAAAAATCTTCTTTTTAAACAGAATAGGATTTATAAAAATCTAATATCTCAATTAAAGAAAAACAATGTTATTCTGGTAAAACCAGAAGATCTTAGTAAAAATGAAAAGGTCAAATTGAAAAATATTTTTAGTGAGGAAATATATCCATTACTAACACCCTCAGCTATTGATCCTGCACATCCATTTCCGTTCATAGTAAATCAAGGCAGAGCAGTGGTTATGAAACTTAAAAAAAAAAATAAAAAAAGATTATTAAATTCAATTATCGTAATTCCAAAAGCTCTCTCTAGATTTATAGAGATAGATGGAGGAAAAAATTTCAAAAAATATGTAATTATTGACGATGTAATTAGTTTTTTTTCTTCTGAAATATTTCCAGATCACAATTTAGAAAGCAAAATGATATTTAGAGTTATAAGAGATAGTGACGTCGAAATACAAGAAGAGGCTGAAGATCTAGTAAGATCATTTGAATTAGCACTCAAAAGAAGAAGAATTGGAGATATAGTCCGTCTAGAGGTCATCAAAAACAGTAATAAAGATTTAATTAAATTTATTACCAATAAGCTAGAAGTAAATTCAGAATATATATATGAAACTGAAGGACTTGTAGGTATTGAAGATATAGATCAAATATGTAAGTTAAAAAACTCTAAACTCAGATTTAAAAATTTTAATCCTCGAGAAGTAGAAAGATTAAAAGAATTTAATAATAATTTTTTTGATACTATAAAACAAAAAGATTTAGTTGTTCATCACCCCTTTGAAACATTTGATGCCGTAATTGAATTTTTAAATCAAGCCGCTTATGATAAAAAAGTTATTGCAATAAAACAAACCCTTTATAGAACAACTTTAGACTCACCCATAGTTAAAGCGCTTATCTCAGCTGCAGAAAATGGAAAAACGGTCACAGCTCTTATTGAAATTAAAGCGAGATTTGATGAAGAGGCCAATATTCAATTAGCTAGAAGTTTAGAAAAAGCTGGGGTTCAAATTGTTTACGGTTTTGCAAAGTATAAGACACACGCCAAGTCCTCTCTAGTACTTAGAAGAGAACAAGGTAAGATACAAACCTATTTTCATTTAGGGACCGGAAATTATCACCCAGTAAATGCAAAAATTTACACTGATTTATCTTTATTTAGTTCTGATAGAAAAATTGCTGCTGATGTGGAAAAATTTTTTAATTATGTTACAGGTTATGCGAAACCTAGAAATCTTAATAAAATTTCAATTTCACCAGTTAATCTAAGAAGCACTCTAAATGAATGTGTGGATATAGAAATTTCAAATGCTAAAAATGGAAAAAATGGTGAAATATGGGCAAAAATGAACTCTCTAGTTGATCCACTTATCATTGATAAATTTTATGAGGCGTCAAATGCAGGAGTTAAAATTTTTCTTTTTGTAAGAGGTGTATGCTGTTTGAGACCAGGGATAAAAGATAAATCTGAGAATATAGTTGTTAAAAGCATGATAGGAAGATTTCTTGAACACTCAAGAATATATTGTTTTGCAAATGGAGAATTGATGCCTAACAGAAATGCAAAAGTTTTTATTTCATCAGCTGATTTAATGCCTAGAAATTTGAATAGAAGAGTTGAACTTCTAGTACCAATTGAAAATTCAACAGTTCATGAACAAATATTAGATCAAATAATGTTAGCTAATTATTTAGACAACAAGCAAAGTTGGGAATTAAATCCAAATGGAAATTATAAAAAAATTAAATATAGTAAAGATGATTCTTTTTCAGCCCATGAATATTTTATGAATAATCCAAGTTTATCAGGTAGAGGTAAAGCAAAATTAAAAATTCGTCCAAAAAAACTTAATTTGAGATTAATTAAAAATGACACTTAAAGTTCTTAAAACAAATCCAAATTTAAAGTTGAAGCAAGCAAGGCTTGCAATAATTGATATAGGTTCAAATTCGATTAGAATGCTTATTTATGATGATTTTACCTCGTCTAGAGTCCCTTTTTTTAACGAAAAAGCTGTATGTGAACTAGGAAAAAATTTAGATAAATCTAGAAAATTACATCATTCTGGAAAAATATATGCACTCAAAGTACTTAAGAGATTTTCAGAAATTTTAAATGTATCAAAAATTACCAATTTAAAAATCATAGCAACTGCAGTTCTTAGGGAAGCTTCTGATGCCAGACTTTTCATTGAGGATGTTGAGAAATTATTTCAAAAAAAAATTGAAATTCTGAGTGGTGATCAAGAAGCAGAATGTGCAGCTGAGGGAGTAAAAATAGGATTTGAAAATGTTGATGGTCTTGTTGCTGATTTAGGTGGAGGTAGTTTAGAATTGGCTAGAGTTGAAAACAATTTAATTACTAATAAAACCTCACTACCCCTTGGTGTTTTAAGATTAATTAATAATCCAATTGTTAAAAAAAGAAATCTATCAAAATACATAAAAAAATTATTTGCTGAAGAAAAATGGTTATCTAAGAAAAAATTTAAAAACTTATATTTAGTTGGAGGCACGTGGAGAGCTTTATTTAAACTTCATTTATTCCAGAATGACCACCCTGTTCATATAATTCATCAATATTCAATTGATAATGAAAGATTAAAAAAATTTTTAGATAAAATTTCATCATTCAATAAGTCAAAATTAAAAACAGTTGAATATATTTCTAAATCTAGAACTCAATATTTGCCATATAGCTCAATAATTTTAAATGAAATAATGAATTTCACTAATCCTAAAAAAATCCTATGTTCTATAAGTGGTTTAAGAGAAGGGGCATTAGTTAAAGAACATTTTAAAGATTTAGAAAGTCCAGATATGTTTAATAAATCTCTTGAGCATATTGCAAAAAAAAGAGGTGACTTAGGGTTAACATTTAAAAAATATTATCATTTTATAAAGCCTGTTTTTGACGGTAATGAGTATTATAACCAAAAACTATTAAATTTAGCATGTGTGTTGAGCCATATGGATTGGGGACTAGGTGCTTTTCAAAAAGCAGAATTAGTTTTTCAAGAAACACTTAACACACCTTTACTTAAATTATCACATAAAGAAAGAATACAAATAGCATTGTCCTGTTACTGGAGATATTGCAGTATTAAATATAATCCCAAGATGGAATACTTAACTTTTTTAAATAATAATGAAATTTTTTCAAGTAAACAAGTGGGGGCTGCTTTGAGATTTGCTAACTCACTAACTTCAATTTCAACTATTTTTTTAGAAGAATTTAAACTTTATAAAAGAGGAAACGCACTTTTTTTAAAAATACCATCCCAACACCAAGAAATTATATCAAAACAAGTAACAAAAAAATTCAAAGCACTTGCTAGAGAATTATTTTTAGAGCCTCGTGTGCTTTACTCAAATAATTAAATATTAATTATTAATTGATGAAGTACTTGGCTCTACTTTATTCTTTGCTACTTTTCTTGCTTTTTTTTCTGCAACTTTTTTTTCAATAGCAGCAATTTTGATATTAATTTTTGATAATTTTTTTTCTTTAGTGGTTATTTTATTTTTAAATTTATCTATTGCTTTTAAAATTTTTAATTTTTTCTTCTCATTTTTTTTTAACTTTTTTTTCATTTTTAACCCTCCAAAACTATTAAAAAATTATTTAAACACACATTTTATGGCTTTAAAAGTAAATTCAATACAACTTATAAGTTAGTAGTTTTTTTGAAATAAATTTTTAATTTTATTTAAATATATCTTTAATACAAATGTCATGTTTTTCTGCGAAGTTTCTCCAAAGTCAAACCCCTGAAATACGCTCGATACTGTTATCGAGCGTATTTTTTTTTATAAAAGAAAAACATACCAATATGAGAGGCGTTGTTAAATTTACCATTCTTAATTAATTTAATTATTTGATGATTTGAAACTATATGTATTTTTATTCCTTTTTCTGGCTTTGAAATTTTAATAAGATTATTACAAAAAAAACCAGTAATTTTAGTGGTGAGTCGACCTGGTTCAGAATAAAACGAAGTAATTTTTCTCAATTTATTTCTTGATTTATATCCCGTTTCTTCAATTAATTCTTTTTTAGCAGATATTAAGGCTGTTTCATGTTTTTCAATGATACCAGATGGAAACTCAAAATTAATTTGATTTATAGGAACTTTTTTTTGTGAAACTAAAATATACTTGTTTTTAATTTTGGGTATTACAATTGAAAGGTTTGAAGTTTTTAAAAAATGATAAAATTCATTTTTTTTAAATTTTTTATTAATTAATTTAATATTGTTTGTTAGTCTTAAATTTTTCAATATTTTTCTAAGAATAATTTTTTTGCAATAAAAACAGCAATTAACATACCAATTAATTCTGCAAATATATAAAAAGGAGTGTTTAAATAGCTTATACCAGTAAATGATTCTGTGAATGTTCTTGCTATTGCTACAGCAGGATTTGCAAAAGATGTTGATGAAGTAAACCAATAACCAGCTGTAATATACAAGCCTACTGATGCAGCTACAGTAATTTTACCTGACTTCATAGATCCAAAAATAATGATTATAAGTCCTAATGTTGCGATAATTTCAGATACAAAAATATAAACACCATCCCTTGATTTCGTAGATAGTTCAAAAATTTGATGTTCAAAAAAGAAATTAGCTAGAGCAACACCAATTAAACAACCTAAGACCTGAGCAAAAATATAGAAGGGAAGAAGTTTTTTTTTAAGTTTACCTGTAATTGTCATTGCAATGCTCACAAATGGATTGAAATGAGCACCAGATACATCTGCAAAAACAGTTATTAACACAAATAAACCTGCTCCAGTAGCGAGTGTGTTGGCAATTAGCATTACAGCTGTATCATTAGTCAAATTTTCAGCCATCAAACCAGAGCCGACAATAATCATAACAAGAAAACAACTACCAATGAGCTCTGCTAAAAAATAACGATTTTTATTTTTCACTTTTTACCCATGAATTAATTTTTTTATTTATTTCATTAAAAGTTTTTCGAATGATGATTTGTTTTTCTTCATCATTAAGATTTTTTAATTTTGAAACTGGATCATCAATATCCCAATGAATTATCTGGTTTTGTTTGGGCCAAATAGGACAAATTTCATTATTTGCGTTATTACAAACCGTAATCACATGATCCATTTTAATTTTATTATTTATATAAATTTCAAAATTCTCTGATTTATAATTATTTAGATTATAATTTTTGTTTTTTTCTAAGAATTTTTTTACATCTTCATTTATTTTACCTGAAGGTTTGCTACCTGCACTATAAGCTTTATATTTATCATTATATTCGTTATTTATTATACATTCCGCTATTATACTTCTAGCTGAGTTGCCTGTACAAACGAACAAGATGTTTTTCATTAGAAAATAATTTTATAAATTCCAATTACAAACAATGGTATTTGTAATCCAAAGTTGGTTAAAATAGCTTTATCTTTTGATATAAATCCTGCGATAGTCCAACCCACAACTCCTAAACCGTGGAAGTAAATATTGATAGGGTAGATATTTAAATTAGTTAATAATATTCCTGTTAAAACAAGAGCTGTACTAATCCATTTTAGATATTTTTTTATAAACATAATTATCCTTTCTTAGTGTTTATGACTTTTATGTTAAAGATTTGTTAAAATTACTCTTTTAAATGAAATTTACTATGTACTTATGTATAAAATAGCCAACTACCAACAATAATAGGCCAGAGACGTAAATTATTGCAAAATTCATATTTAGAGATTTTGCAAAAAAGAATGGTAAGAAGAATAAATAGCTAGCAGGCACTGCTATAAAAATACTTTTTGTAAACATGATTGTCTTTTCTGTATCATTGTGCTCATAGTAAGAGAATAGGATTGCAATCAAGGAAACCAATGGTAACGCTATAATAAATCCAGCTAATTTTGGATTTTGACCAGCTAACCAGCTTGCAAAAGCAATTACAATACCTGCACCAACAACTTTTAATAAAAAGAATAGCATTAATATTCCGTACTCTATTTAATATAGAAATACGAAATAGTATTAGCAACCTTTAAATGATGCTGACATATTTTTAATCAAAGCAAAATATAAATCTTTACCTGGATTTAGTGTCGCTCCTAATGGATCAACTACGCCAGTTTTTATGTTCATATCTTTTGCTACAGCTTTAATTATATCAGGATTAAACTGAGGTTCTGAAAATACACATGCAACTTTATCATGTTCGATTACTTCTCTAATCTCAGCTAATTGTTCTGCTCCAGGCATTACGTCTGTATTAACCGTAAAAGCACCTAATATATTTACACTAAATCTCTTTTCAAAGTATTGATAAGCATCATGAAAAACAATTGAAGCAACACTTTTACTTAATTCAGATGAAACATCTTTAGTAAGTTTATCAATTTCTTTGTAACCTTTGCTTAAATTATCTCTATAAATTTTCTCATTTTTAGGATCATTTTCAATTAAGTGCTTAGACATTTCAAATAAAATTACCTTTGCATTAATTGGATCTAACCAGATGTGTGGATCAAATTCACCATGTGCATGTCCTTCATGATCCTCATGATCATCATGGCCATCTTTTTTAGCATGAGAGTCGTGATCGTGATCGTCGTGATCTTCTTTTTTACCATGATCATCGTGATCGTCATGATCTTCCTTTTTAGCATGTGAATCGTGGTCGTGATCATCATGATCGTCTTTTTTACCATGATCATCATGTCCATGATCATCGTGATCATCAAATATATTTCTTTCTCTAAACTTTAAAATTTGAAGTCCCTTAACTTGCATTAATTCAATTTTTTCAGCTTTCTTAGCAATTGATCCTAATGGCTTTTCTAGGAAACTTTCTAAATCTTCTCCAACCCAAAAAATTAAATCAGCATTTTGTAACATCTTTGCATGAGATGGCTTCATTGCAAAGCCATGTGGAGATGCATATCCATCTACAATTAAATCAGGTTTAGCCACTCCGTTCATAAGGTAACTAGCTAACGAATGTATTGGTTTAATTGAGGCAACTACTTTAATATCAGCATTGGCTGGTAGAAAAAAAGTAAATAAAGATAAAATTGATATGATCATTGGGAGTTTTTTTAAATTTTTCATAAATACACTATTAATTGGTTGTTATAATATAACACTATGTAATAATATAACATTTACAAGTCAAGGGTTAAATGAATTTTAATAATAATATTTTAGTTAAATTAAATAATGCTGGTTTTCGCCAAAGCGAAAAATGGTTAGTGGAAGGTGTTTCCCTTACGGTTGAAAAAGGTAAAATTGTAACTCTCATTGGTCCTAATGGTTCTGGTAAAAGTACTACTGCTAAAATTGCTTTAGGAATTTATAAAAATATTGAGGGGACTGTTGAAAAATATACAACCAAAGTTGGTTATGTTCCCCAAAAAATTTCAATTGATTGGACTTTACCCATAAGAGTTTATGATTTTATGCTTTTAACAGAAACTATAGATGATAGTGCTATTGATGAAGCATTATCATTAACAGGCGTAATTCATCTTAAAAATAAAAATTTAGGTAGTTTATCTGGTGGAGAATTTCAAAGAGTTTTAATTGCAAGAGCAATTTCAAAAAAACCAGAATTGCTAGTATTAGATGAACCAGTACAGGGAGTTGATTATACTGGTGAGATTGCTTTGTATGAATTAATTAAAAAAATATCCGATACTTTAAATTGCGGAATATTATTAATTTCTCATGATTTGCATATGGTGATGACAGCAACTGATCACGTCGTTTGTTTAAATGGTCATGTTTGTTGCTCAGGATCACCATTGGATGTAGCAAAAAATAACGAATACAAAGCTTTGTTTGGTGAAAAAGCTTCTCAAATTTTAACAACATATGAACATAAACATGATCATGTTCATTCTGATGAAGGGGAAATAAAGAAAAATTAAATGTTTGATGATTTTTTTATAAGAGCTCTAGTTGCAGGTATTGGAATTGCATTTGTAACTGGTCCACTTGGATGTTTTGTTGTGTGGAGAAGATTGTCTTATTTTGGAGATACACTTGCCCACTCAGCTCTTCTTGGAGTTACAATGGCCTACACATTTGATTTAAACATTGCCATTTCAGTATTTTTAATTTCATCAGTAATTGCACTAATATTAATTCAACTTCAGAAAAAAACTAATCTTCCAGGTGATGCATTGTTAGGTCTTTTAGCACATTCATCATTAGCCGTTGGATTAGTAGTTATTGGTTTTTTAACATTTATAAGATTTGATATTATGGGTTTATTATTCGGTGATATTTTAGCGGTAACTACAGATGATTTACTTGTAATTTGGACAGGCGGAGCATTAATTTTAATAGTACTTAAATTAATTTGGAAACCTTTACTTGCATCAACTGTTAATTATGAATTAGCTGAGGCAGAGGGATTAAACCCCGATAGAGCAAAAGCTATTTTCACAATATTAATGGCAGCGGTAATTGCTATTTCTATCAAAATGGTTGGATTATTATTGATTACAGGAATGTTAATTATCCCCGCAGCAATGGCTAGAAATATCTCTGATAGTCCTCAAAAAATGGTTCTATTCTCAATAATTGGTGGCCTATTATCAGTTATCTTAGGACTATACTCTTCATTAGAATTTAATACATCTTCTGGACCCTCAATTATTGCAGCGGCGTTGATATTGTTCATATTATCTTTGTTTAAAATTAAACAATCGATTAAATTAAAAAACTAAGTGGAAATTTAAAAATGGAAAAACAACACAATCTTTCAAAAAACCAAAAAATTATTTTTGATTTGATCGATAAATCTCCTGAGCCATTAAAAGCATATTCAATTCTTTTTAATGTACAGAAAAAAGGTATCAATGCACCTTTACAAGTTTATAGGGCATTAGATAAATTAGTTGAAATCGGTAAAATTCACAAAATTGAAAGTAGAAACGCTTTCATTGCATGTCAGAATTCTAGTTGCCAAATTTCTAAGGCTACAGCATTTTCAATATGTGAAAGTTGTGAAAAAGTTTCTGAAATAAGTAATACTAAACTATCAAAATATTTATCAAACTTTGCTGATGAAGCAGGGATGAAATACAGTAAATACAATTTAGAATTTTTTGGTTTATGTAAGAAATGTAAATCAAAATAATGAACACTGTTTCATTAACCCTAGACGAAATTAATAATTTAGCGAAAAAAACTCTCTTAGCAAATGGATGTGATGAAGATACCGCATCAATACTTTCAGAATTAATTACAAGTGCAGAAAGAGATGGTTCGCTTTCTCATGGTTTATTTAGATTACCAGCTTATGTTTCAGGATTAAAAAGTGGAAAAATAAATGGTAAAGGAAAACCTGAAATTAAAAAAATATCACCATCTGTAATTAAAGTTGCAGGAAATAATTGTTTAGCTCCAGTGGTATTAAATAAAAGTTTACCAGAATTAAGTAAAGCTGCTAAAGAAAATGGTGTTGCTGTCTTAGCAATAAATAATTCACATCATATGGCTGCTATGTGGCCTGAAACTGAAAAATTAGCTGAAGATGGTTTAGTTGCTTTTGCATGTACTTCTTATAAGCCTGCCGTTGCACCTGCTGGTGCAATTAAACCTCTTTTTGGAACAAACCCAATTTCATTTGCATGGCCTAGACCTGGAAAGACACCTGTAGTTTATGATATGGCAACTGCTTCAATGGCTATGGGGGAAGTACAAGTTGCTAAAAGAGAAGGGCACAAAGTTCCATTAGGAACAGGACTTACGAAGGATGGTAAAGAAACTTCTGATCCAGGACAAATAGCCGATGGTGGAGTGTTACTTCCTTTCGGTGGTTATAAAGGCTCAGCAATTGCTATGATGGTAGAATTATTAGCCGGTGCTTTAGTTGGTGATAATTTTAGTTTTGAAACAGCTGCTAAAGATAACAATGATGGTGGTCCCCCAAGTGGTGGTGAATTTATTTTAGCAATTAGTCCAGATAAAACATCAGGAACAGATTGGCAAAAACATGCAGATGAATTTTTTGATAAAATGAAGTCAATGGGTGAAGTAAGACTTCCAGGTGAAAGACGACATAAAAACAGGTTAGACAGTGGACCAAGAAATATTAACGAGGAATTGGTTAATAAAATTAAATCTTTAAGCTAAGTTAATCTCAATTGGAGTGTGATCCGAAGGTTTTTCTCTTCCACGAGGATCTTTATTTATATTAATACTTTTAATATTATCAATTATTGAGCTTGATACTAAAAAGTGATCAATTCTCATTCCGTTATTTTTTTGCCATGCACCCCTCATATAATCCCAAAAGGTATAGCCTTCTTTATCTTCATTAAAATGTCGGTAAACATCACTAAATCCAAGATTTAGCATTTCTCTAAATTTTTTTCTAATTTCAAGTCGATACAAAGCATCATCTTCAAAACTTTTCACATTATAAACATCCTCTGCAGCAGGAATAACATTAAAATCTCCAGCAAGAATTAAGTTAGAATTTTTCTTTGATAAGGATTTTAATTGTTTAATTAATTGATCCATCCAATTTTTTTTATAATCATATTTTTCTGTGTCCACTGGATTTCCATTAGGAGTATAAATATTTATTAATTGAATAGTTTTTTTCTTATATTCAACTTCAGCAGAAATAATTCTAGATTGCTTTAATTTATCCTTAATTAAATCTGTTCTAATGTTAGTTAGTTTTTTTTTTGAAATAATTGCTACACCATTATAGCTTTTTTGACCAAACACATGACTTTCATAATCCATTGAAGAAAAGTCGTCATAAGGGAAATTAATATCCTCAGTTTTTATCTCCTGCATCATTAAAATATCTGGTTTATATTTTAACAGATAGCTTTTGATATTTTCTATTCTTGCTCTAACAGAATTAACGTTCCACGATGAGATGAGCATTAAAGAGAGAATGAAACTCCACACCCACAAGAAGATTTTGTTTGAGGGTTGGAAATTTTAAAAGACTCACCAATTAATTCAGATACATAATCAACTTCAGATCCTTTTAATAAGTCAGCTGAAGCTTTATCAATTAAAATATTTTGATAATTAAGATCGTCAGCTTGTTTTGATTTATCAAAAGTAAATTCATATTGAAAACCAGAACAACCACCACCCTTAATAGCGATTCTAAAAAAAGAACCTTCGTCTTTTTTAGACAATAAATTTTCTATTTGTTTTAACGCTTTATCCGTAAATTTAATTTCTTTAATCATGACTGAACACTGATATTACTAATATAATACTTAATTATTTAAATTAAAGGATGAAAAAAGACACTTTGTTGGGAGTATTTAAAAGTAAAGGTAGACTTAATAAAGAAGCTAACTCTAAGTATCGATCACCTTTTCAAAGAGATAGAGATAGAATTGTCCATAGCGCGTCGTTTCGAAGATTAAAGCATAAGACACAAGTTTTCGTAAACACTGAGGGGGATCATTTTAGAACTAGAATAACCCATTCAATTGAAGTTGCCCAAATAGCAAGGTCGATCTCAAAGTATTTAGACTTAAATGAGGATTTGGTAGAAACTTTAAGTTTAGCTCATGACTTAGGACACACACCGTTTGGACATGCTGGGGAAGATGCATTGCATGAATGTATGGATATTCATGGTGGTTTTGATCATAATCTACAAACTTTGAGAATTGTTATGTTTTTAGAAAATAAATATTTAAAATTTAAAGGATTAAATCTTACCATTGAAACCTTAGAGGGACTTTTAAAACATAATGGACCAATTAATGAATTGACCACAATAAATAAACTTATTGGATCAAAAGTTTTTAAAAATAAAATTAAATTTAATACTTTTCCCTCATTAGAAGCACAAATTTCAGCTATTTCAGACGATATAGCTTACAATAATCATGATATTCAAGATGGAATTAAAGCAAATCTTTTTAAATTAGAAGAGTTATGTGAGATTAATTTTCTTAAAAATATTTATGTAAATTATAAAAAAAAGATAAATAAAAAAAATTATAAAATAGCAATTAATCAAATAGTAAGAGACTCAATTGATTTAATGATAAAAGATCTAATAACTAATACACAAAAAAATTTAAAGAGATTAAAAATAAAATCTCTTAAAGATATTGTAAAATCAAAAGAATTAATAGTTTGTTTCTCTAAAAATATTCAAAGTTCAGAAAAAGAAATTAAATCGTTTTTAAGATCTAACATGTATGATAATAAATCTGTTTTAAGAAAAAACCAAAGAGGTAAAAAGATTATAAAAAAATTATTCAATATAATTCAATCTTCACCTAGAAAGTTTCTTACAAAAGAACAATTGACTAAAGATAAATATAGAGCTATCTCAGATTTTATTTCTGGCATGACTGATCGTTATGCTATCAACCTTTATAATGCAAATAAATGAATATTTTTGAAATCTATCTAGACAAAATCAAAACGATAATTAGTGAACTTCAAAAAGATAATAAAATAATTGTTCCTGATAATTTTAATGGAATAAATGCTGAAATACCTCCACCAAAATTTAATTGTGACATCTCAACTAATGTTGCAATGGTTTTATCTAAAATTAATAACAAACCACCTATTGAACTAGCAGAACAACTTGTACCTATAATAAAAGATAAAGATAAATTAATTGAAACAATAACTATTGCAAAGCCTGGTTTTATTAACATAAAGTTTAAGAAATCTTTCTGGACAAATTTTACTAAAGAAATCAATGAAAATTCTGAAACTTTTGGAATAAATCAAAAAGAAAAAAAGAATAATTATCTTGTGGAATTCGTGTCTGCGAACCCAACAGGACCATTACATGTTGGTCATTGTCGAGGCGCAATACTTGGCGATGTAATTTCAAACATATTAACCTTCAACAATCATAAAGTTACGAAAGAATACTATGTAAATGACTATGGCAATCAAATCATTAATTTTACAAAATCAGTATATTTTCGAATACGTGAAATAAATCATAAAGAAACATTTCCATCTGATAATGCTGATTTATATCCTGGTGATTATTTAATAGATTTTGCAAAAAATATATCCTCTAACTCTAATTTAAATTTTGATAATTATGATGAAGTTAGTGAGGAATTAACGGAATTATCAATTGAACAAGCATTAATGCTAATTAAAAAAAATCTTAATAGTCTTGGTATAAATCACGACAATTTTGTAAGTGAAAAAAAAATTGTTTTAAACAAAGAAGTTGAAAATGTAGTTCAATTTTTAGAGAAAAATAAGTTTGTTTATAAAGGTAAAATCAAAGCACCAGAAGGTGAGGACAATAATAATTGGGTAGAACGTGAGCAATTATTATTCAAATCCACAGATTTTGGTGATGATAAAGACCGTGCTCTACAAAAATCAGACGGATCATGGACATATTTTGCAAGTGATGTTGCTTATCATAAAAATAAAGTTGATAGAAAATTTGATTATTTGATTAATATACTTGGCGCAGATCATGCTGGATATATAAAAAGAATTTCATCATCAGTCGAAGCACTTTCAGGAGAGAAAGATAAATTAATTTGTAAAATTAGTCAGTTAGTAAAACTTATAAAAGACAATAAACCTTTTAAAATGTCTAAAAGAAAAGGGGACTATATTACTGTTGATGATCTTATAGAAGAAGTTGGCAAAGATGCCACTCGATTTATAATGTTGAACAGAAGTAGTGATGCAGAACTTGATTTTGATTTTGATGCAGTAAAAGAAAAGTCAAAAGATAATCCATTATATTATGTACAATATTGTTATGCACGAATTTCATCTGTATTTAGACACATTAATAAAGATTTAAATAAAAAAATTGATACTAATAATATTAATTTTGAATATTCTGAAGATGAAATTAAAATTTTAAAAAAATTATCTGAATGGCCAAAATGTATTGATATATCAAGCACAAAACTTGAGCCACATAGAATACCTGTTTATCTTTATGAGTTAGCCTCAGAATTTCACTCATATTGGAATCTCGGAAAACAACAACCAGAAAAACGATTTATAAATGAACAAAAAGAAGTTCCGTTAGACAAGTTAGTATTTTTAAAAGTTATTTCTAATGTAATAAAATCTGGAATGGATATTGTTGGCGTTGATACTCCATCCAAAATGTAATGTTAAAAGAGATCAAATATTTAATTTTTATAATAGTTATCTCGGTATTTATTTTTTTTACTGGCAGATACTATTTTTCTGATGAAAATTTAAAAAATTCGTATCGTTCCTATAAAAATAATGATGAGAAGATAAAACTGTATTCAGAAAACTTACCTATATTAGAAAATGATACCCAAGACATCATTGAGTATGTAAAACAAACAAATAAAGATAAGAAAAAAAAGTTTAATTTCTGGAAACTTTTAGAAAATGATAAGTAAAAGAAAAGCCTTTATTACTGGTATTAAATCACTGAAATTAACAAGTAGTGAAGTAAAATTTTTAAAAAAACAAAAACCTTGGGGAATAATATTATTTTCAAGAAATATTAAATCTATAAACCAGACCAAACTATTAACAAATAGCATCAGAAAGTTATTCAAAGATCCTAATTATCCTATTTTGATTGATCAAGAGGGAGGTAGAGTGAACAGGTTAAAAAATATTATAACATTTGATAATTTGACAGGTGAATATTTTGGAAAATTATATGTCCAAGATAAAAGAAAATTTAATATTATCTATAAATTATTTATTGATAAATCTTCATATCTTCTAAAACAAATAGGTGTAAATATTAATACACTACCTGTACTGGACCTTAGAATTAAAGGGGCGAGTAATATTATTGGTGATAGATCGTTCTCAGAAAATAAGAAAATTGTTTCAAAGGTAGGTGATATTTGTATTGATTTATTTAACCAAAACTCAATAGGCACAGTAATCAAGCATATCCCAGGGCACGGCCTAGCAAAGGTTGATAGCCATAATTTTACACCGGTCATAAATAAGAGCATCAATTACCTTAGTAAAAACGATTTTTTTCCTTTTAAAAATAAAGATAGTTTATTTGCAATGACTGCCCATATTATTTATAAAAAAATTGATCCACTTAACACTGCAACGCATTCCAAAACAATTATAAATATTATTCGTAAAAAAATAGGTTTTAAAAATGTTTTGATTTCTGATGACTTATCGATGAAGAGTTTAAAATATGATTTAAGCACTAATACAATTAAAAGTTTTGAAGCTGGATGCAACCTAGCCTTACATTGTAATGGTAATTTCAATGAAATGAAGGTTGTTGCCGAAAATTCACCCCTAGTAAATAATTTTATTATCAAAAAAACATCACTATTTTATAAGAATTTAAGTTAATATCGCATCATGTCCGAGTCTGATTCTGCTTTGTTTAATGTTGATATAAATAACTACAGCGGGCCATTAGATGTTCTTTTAGATTTAGCGAAAGCTCAAAAAGTTGATCTTGAAGAAATATCAATAACAAAGCTGGCAGATCAATTTCATGAATATATTACAAAAGAAAAAGACTTAAATTTAGAAATAGCTTCTGAGTATTTATTGATGGCAACATGGCTTGCTTATTTGAAATCTAAGTTATTACTACCAGGTACCCCAGAGGAAGAATTTAAAGTTCAAGAAGTGGCAGAGAAATTAAAGTTACAACTAAAAAAACTAGAACTTATTCGTTTACTTTCTGAACAAATGCTTAAGAGAAAAAGATTAGGTCGTGAAATAAGAACAAGAGGGATGAAGGGAAATATCAGATCTATTTACAGCACTGAATATAATTTAAGTTTATTTGAACTTTTAAAAACCTATTCAACTATTATTATGACTAAAGATTTTCAAAGGATGAACATTCCAAAATTGCCAGTTTTTACTACTGAGGATGGAATTAAAACTATTAAAGATTTTTTTGGAAAACTAACTGACTGGAAAAAACTTGATGAATTAATACCTGCAAATTTTAAATCTGGTTCAAGATATAAAAGAACTGGTAAAGCAGGAATTTTTGCTGGGTCCCTAGAGCTTGCTAAAGAGGGAAATCTTTCAATTAAACAGGAAAAACTATTTGATGATATCTATGTAAAGGAATTAAGTGATTAAAAAACAAAAAATAAATAAAGATAATGTAGTCAAGTTTCCCTCAAAATTAACTGAAATTGAGAAAGAAATAGAGGGTGTAATTTTTGCTGCTGCTGAACCACTTGATGTTGATACTATTGAAAGCAAACTTTCAAAAAAATTAAATGTTTTAAAATCACTAGAAAAATTACAACAAGAGTACTCAAATCGAGGAATAAATTTAGTATGCATTAAGAACAAGTGGTCTTTTAGAACATCTCCAAAATTAGCAAACCTTATGTCTCAAGAGAAAACTGTTGAAAAAAAATTATCTAGAGCTGCTGTCGAAACTTTAGCCATAATTGTTTATCACCAACCTGTAACAAGAGCAGAAATTGAAGAGATAAGAGGTGTGGCTTTTGGAACAAATACACTTGATATTTTAATGGAGCTTAATTGGGTTAAACCTGGGGGAAGAAAAGATGTGCCTGGTAGACCTATTCAATATGTAACTACAGATGATTTTTTAAGTCATTTTAATATCCAAAAACTTTCAGATCTTCCAAATATCGATGAATTAGGTGCAGCAGGTATGATTGATAGCTCTAGTATTGATAGCGATATTTTTGGAACAGGTAAGTTTTATAAAGAAAAGCAGGAAGAAAAAAAAGAAGATATTTATTCTAATATTGATGAGATGCTGAATAGCACTCTCGATAGTGAAGAGAAAGAGTAACAAAAAAGTAACTTTTAAATTTATCATAAAAAGGTTATAAGTTTCTATGAGCATAGGAATTTGGCAAATAGCAGTTGTTGTAATATTGGTAGTCTTATTATTCGGACGAGGTAAAATCTCTAGTTTGATGGGAGATGTTGCCAAAGGTATTAAAAGCTTTAAAAAAGGTATGGCGTCAGATGTAACTGACGATACGGAGCCAAAAAATATTTCCGACGAAAATAAAGACTCCAATAACAAAGAATAACTCACATGCCTACTATTGGTTGGTTTGAGATATTGATAGTTGTTGCTATAGCTATTGTTGTCCTTGGTCCCAAAGATTTTCCAGTTATGTTAAAAAAAGCAGGTTCATGGATTGGTACTGCAAAAAGATATGTCAGTAATATTCAAAACGAAGTTTCTAATTTAGAAATTGATGATGAAAAAATTAATAACGAAGTAAAAAAAGAAACAAAAAAAGATGAATAATGAGGAAAAAGACAGCGGCTTTGTTAGTCATTTAACTGAATTAAGAAAAAGACTTATACATAGTTTTATTTTTTTATTAATATTTTTTATTTTTTGCTATTTTTTTGCTGAATATATTTATGGTTTTTTAGTAGACCCATTTGCACAAGCTGTAAAAGATGATGGTTCAGAAAGAAGATTAATCTTTACAGCACTTCAAGAGACCTTTCTAACGTATTTAAAAGTATCTTTTTTTACAGCATTTTTTGTAACCTGCCCGTTTATATTGATGCAAATATGGAAGTTTATTGCACCGGGCTTATATAAACATGAAAAAATTGCAATTTTACCTTACTTAATACTTACCCCTATACTTTTTTTCCTAGGTGGTATGTTGGTTTATTATTTGATCATGCCGCTAGCAATTAAGTTTTTTTTATCATTTGAGAGTACTGGTTTATCAACAAGCTTACCAATACAATTAGAAGCAAAAGTAAATGAATACTTATCTTTAGTAATGAAATTAATTTTTGCTTTTGGAATTAGTTTTCAATTACCTGTTGTGTTAAGTCTTCTAGCAAGAATAGGTGTTGTAGATAGCCAGTTTTTAAAAGATAGAAGAAAGTATGTTGTGGTAATAATTTTTGCTGCTGCTGCTTTGTTAACACCTCCAGATCCAATTACACAAATAGGATTAGCAATACCATTGTTAATTTTATATGAATTATCAATATTTTCAGTAAAATTTATAGAAAACAAAAATTTAGAAAAAACTGATGCATAATTTAAAGGAAATTAGAAAAGATTTCCCTGGTTTTGAAAAATCTCTAGAAAAAAGATCTATTAAAATTGATTTTAAGAAATTGCAAGATTTGGATGAAGAAAATAGAAATTTAATTCAAAAAAAAGAAGCTATTGAAAAAGAAAAAAAAGATATTTCTAAATCTAAAGATGAAACTTTATTCAAAAAATCTAAAGAGCTCTCATTAGAATTAGATAAATTGGTTGATTTACAAAAAAAAATAAAGACAGAGTTAGACAGTTTACTTTCTAATATACCCAATATTCCACATGTTGATGTTCCTAGTGGTAAAGATGAAAATGATAACGTAGAGGTATTAAAATCAGGTAATATACCAAAATTTGATTTTAAACCTAAATCTCACTATGAGCTTGGTGAAAACCTTGGAATGCTAGACTTTGATTTAGCAACTAAAACAACAGGATCTAGATTTGTTTTTGTAAAAAACCATTTAGCTTTACTAGAACGAGCCTTATCTAACTTTATGCTGGATACGCATATAAATAAAAATGGGTATCAAGAAATATCACCACCTTTAATTGCGTCTGATAATACAATGTATGGAACAGGACAGTTGCCTAAGTTTGAAAATGATCAGTTTGAAATTAAATTTGACGAAGGATCAGATAGAAAATTTTTAATTCCTACAGCTGAAGTAATTTTAACTAACATTGTGAAAGACAAAATAGTTGATCAAAATCATTTGCCGATGAGATTTGTAGCTTCAACACCTTGTTTTAGAAAAGAAGCAGGAAGTTACGGTAAAGATACAAAAGGTATGATCAGACAACACCAGTTCTATAAAGTTGAACTTGTAAGTATTGTTGAAAAAGAAAATTGTTTAGATGAGTTAGAAAGAATGACAAATTGTGCAACAGATATCCTTGATAAATTAGAACTACCTTATAGAAAAGTTATTTTATGTTCTGGAGATATGGGTTTCAGTGCTGAGAAAACTTATGATATTGAAGTTTGGTTGCCATCAGAAAATAAGTACCGTGAAATTTCATCATGTTCATCGTGCTCAACATTTCAGTCTCAAAGAATGAAAACTAGATATAAAAACAAAAATAAAGAAACTGTCTTTGTTGGAACTTTAAATGGAAGTGGTCTTGCAGTTGGTAGAACTTTAATAGCTGTATTAGAAAATTATCAGCAAAAAGATGGATCGATTGTTGTTCCTAAAGTTCTTAGAGAATATATGAATAATTTAGAATTAATTTCTTAGAAATAAAGTTGTTTTAGAGATAGAGATAGTATAAATATTCACAATACTTTAAAGGAGAATTATGGAAGGTTCAGGAATAGGACAATTTATACCGTTAATTTTAATATTTGTTATTTTTTATTTTTTCTTAATAAGACCTCAACAAAAAAAAGTAAAAGAACATAAAGCTATGGTTGAAAATCTCAAAAGAGGTGACAAAGTTATTACTTCAGGGGGTATCACAGGTACAGTTGAGAGACTTATAGATAATGACAAAGTTGAAGTAGAAATAGCTGAAAATATTAAAGTTGAAGTTGTAAAAGCTACTGGTATTCAAAGTCTTCAAACTACTCAAGAAGTTAAAAAATAAATAATTTTAGATAAGTGCTTTATTTTTCTAAGTTACGAATAGTTTTTATAACTATTTTTTCTTTGTTATTTGTTCTAATTGCTTCATCAAATTTGTTTAAGTTTGATGACAGTTTTTTTGATAAGAAAATTAATCTAGGTTTAGATCTTCAGGGTGGCTCTTACTTATTACTTGAAATTGATAATGAGCCTGTTATCGAGCAAAAATTACAGAATTTAAGCACTACATTCAGAAATTTTTTTAAAAATAAAGATATTAAACTAAATAATTTAAAAATAGATGATCAAAATATATTTTTTAATGTAACTGAAGAAAATAAGCAAAAAGTTATAGATATTTTCCAAGATGAAAATAGTGAAATTAATCCTTATTATCCCAGATTTAAATCACACCAATTAGAAATTGAAGATCTAGGACTAAATTTAAAAATTAATTTTTCACGTCAAGGTCTAATTAATCTTAAAACTTCCTCTCAGGATCAAGCTATTGAAATTGTGAGAAGAAGAGTTGATGAGGTAGGAACTAATGAGCCAAATATTTTAAAGAGGGGCAATAGCAGGATTTTAGTAGAACTTCCTGGTTTAGATGATCCAATGAGAATAAAATCTCTTTTAGGTAAAACTGCCAACCTGACATTTAGGTTTGTAACTCAGAATGATGATGAAAGATTTGGGGTAGAGAAATTAGAGTACGAGGATGGTACACCCGCAGTGAATGTGAGTAAAAGAATTATTATTAGTGGAGAAAACCTTTTAGATGCTCAGCCAAAGATGGATACGCAGAATAATCAAACAATTGTTTCTTTCACATTAGATAGAGTGGGGGCAAAAAGATTTGGAAAGGCAACTTCAGCAGGTATAGGAAAACAATTAGCTATAGTATTAGATGGTAAAATAATAAGTGCTCCAGTAGTAAGGGACACTATTGCTAGTGGGGCGGGGCAAATAAGTGGTGGTTTTACCTTTCAATCAGCAACAGATCTAGCTTTACTATTAAGATCTGGTGCATTACCGGCTCCTTTAGAAATTATAGAAGAGAGAACTGTTGGCCCTGATCTTGGACAAGATTCTATTAATGCAGGAATGATAGCATTAGCGATTGGTTTTTTATTAGTGATAATTTTTATGTTTGTTAAGTATAGATTTTTTGGTTTGATAACAAACGTTACATTAATAATTAATTTATTTATTCTTTTAGGTATTCTTACTTTATTTGAAGCGACCTTAACTTTACCGGGAATAGCAGGAATAATTTTGACTGTTGGAATGGCTGTTGATGCAAATGTTCTGATTTTTGAAAGAATTAAAGAAGAGCTTAAAGATGATACAAATAATATTTTAGCATTTGATGGGGGTTATACTAAATCTAGAACTGCAATAATTGATGCCAATATTACAACTCTATTAGCTGCAGTAATTCTATTTTTTATGGGATCAGGACCAGTTAAAGGTTTTGCTGTAACCTTGGGAGTTGGTATATTTACAACATTATTTTCTGTTTATTTTATCGCCAGATTATTCACCAGTCTTTATGTGATTAAAAACAAAAATAATGGGAAGCTGATTTAATGATTGCATTTAATAAATATTATAATCATTTTAATGTCTTATCTAGCGCCTTAATCATAATCTCTTTACTTTTACTGATATTTAAGGGTCTTAATTTTGGCATAGATTTCAAAGGAGGAACGTTAATAGAGTTAAGATCTAATGATACAAAAATAAACGTAAGCTCACTTCGTGATAAATTTAGTCAAATGAACTTGGGTGATGTTTCAGTAAAAAAATTTGGTTCAGATAATGATTTTTTAATAAAATTTGAGAATAAAGATAATAAAAAAAATATAATTGAGGAGATTAAGGTAAATCTTGATAAGTCATTTGGTAATAACTATGATTTTAGAAGAGTTGAAAATGTAGGACCAAAAGTAAGTGCTGAATTATTAAAATCTGGTGTAATAGCAATTTCTTTATCTCTTGCAATAATGCTTATTTATATTTGGGTTAGGTTTGAATGGCAGTTTAGCCTTGGAGCTATTTTGGCTTTATTTCATGATGTTATTGTTACTCTTGGTGTATTTTCACTATTCAGTTTAGAGATCAACTTATCAATTATTGCTGCAGTTTTAACTATTGTAGGTTATTCAATGAATGACACTGTTGTAATATTTGATCGTGTAAGAGAAAATTTAAGAAAATATTCAGATATAAAGATTTTTGAACTAACCAATATTTCAATTAATGAAACTTTATCTAGAACAATAATTACTTCAGCAACAACTTTACTTGCATTACTTGCAATATATTTTTTTGGTGGTGAAATCTTAAAAGGATTTTCATTAGCTATGATTTTAGGAGTTATTTTTGGAACTTATTCATCAATTTATATTGCAAATACTGTATTGGTACGATTAAGGGTTTCTCAAAAAACTGTCTTGAGAGAAGACGATAGTAAGTAAATTAATAAATATTCTGAGCAGCTACCATTGTTAGTAACATTGGTAGGGAAAGAAGAGTATTTGTTCTAGAGAACAACATTGCTGTTTTAGCAGATTTTGCTTTTGTTTCAGGATCAGTTTCAACAATACCTAATGCTCTTTTTTGATTTGGCCATATTACAAACCAAACGTTAAATGCCATTATAAGACCTAACCACATTCCAATTCCTATTGCAGTATGTTTTGGAATTCCAGAACCAATACTAAAAGTCATTGCATCATGTAGATAACCATTTAACCAAGCTAGAATTAATCCTGATAAAACAGTAAAAGCTGCAGCCCATCTAAAATAAAATAAAGCTGCTGGAGCAATTACTTTTCCAATTGCAGGCTTTTGTTCATCTGGAATTTTAGCCATGTTTGGGATTTGAACAAAATTAAAATACCAAAGTAATCCAATCCACATTATTGCGACAACCACATGTATAAATCTAAATAACCAACTCCAAAACAACGTATCAAATGCAATGCCTTCATTGTGAAAAAACATTCCTACAAACAAAATTATAGCTAAAGCTAATGATGTATGAATAGTTTTTGATAAAGAAGATAATAAATTACTCATGATTCTTAATTTATACACTAAAATTTGTTAATTTTTAAGTTTTTATATTTAATTTAGTAAAGGCTTTAAAAATTGACCAGTGTAACTCTCTTTAATTTTCGACACTTCCTCAGGTTTACCCTCTGCGATAATTTTACCACCTTTTACACCACCCTCAGGACCCATATCAACAATATAGTCAGCAGTTTTTATAACATCCAAATTATGCTCAATTACAACAACAGTGTTACCAAGTTTTACAAATGTGTGTAGAATTTCTAAAAGTTTTTTAATATCGTGTTGATGTAAACCAGTTGTTGGCTCATCTAAAATATACATTGTTCGTCCTGTAGATCTTTTTGATAACTCTTTAGCAAGTTTAATTCTTTGGGCTTCCCCACCAGAAAGGGTTGTTGCTTGTTGACCAATTTTAATATAGCCCAATCCAACTTTTTTTAATGTTAATAATTTTGTTTTGATATTGGATATATTTTCAAAATATTCACAACCTTCATCTACAGACATATCCAAAACATCTGCAATACTTTTACCTTTAAATTTTATTTCTAAAGTTTCTCTATTGTATCTAGTACCCTTGCATTCATCACATTGAATATAAACATCGGGTAAAAAGTGCATTTCGTAAGTAATCACACCATCCCCTTCACAGGCTTCGCATCTTCCACCTTTAACATTAAATGAAAATCTACCTGGTTTATAACCTCTAGTTTTAGACTCTGGTAAACTTGTAAACCAATCTCGTATTGGACCAAATGCACCTGTATATGTTGCGGGATTTGATCTTGGTGTTCTACCGATAGGGGATTGATCTATATCAATAATTTTATCAATTAATTCAACACCCTTGTAACCTTTAAAAGCTTTTGGAGCTTTTTTAGCTTTGTTATTAAGAGTTAAATTTAAAGCATGAAAAAGTGTTTGTAATATAAGTGTAGATTTTCCACTTCCTGATACACCAGTGACACAAGTGAAAGTTCCTGTTGGAATCTTAAGATTAACATTGTTTAAGTTATTTCCTGTTGCACCATTTATTTCAACAAACCTTCCATTTTTAGCTAATCGTCTTGTATTTGGAATATCTATTTTCTTTTTATTAGCAAGATATTGTCCAGTGATACTATTTTTATCCTTTTTAATTTCATCATATGTACCTTGGGACGATATTTGACCACCATTAGTTCCTGCCTCTGGGCCTAAATCTATAATATGATCCGCATTCTCCATAGTTTCAGTATCGTGCTCAACTACTATTACAGTATTACCAAGATCTCTTAATCTTTTAAGTGCATTAATAAGTTTAACATTATCTTTTTGATGCAAACCAATTGATGGCTCGTCTAAAACGTAAAGAACACCGGTTAACCCTGAACCTATTTGAGAAGCTAATCTTATTCTTTGAGCCTCGCCACCAGATAATGTTCCAGACTCTCTAGAAAGAGTTAAATAATCCAAGCCTACATTTAACAAAAAATTCAATCTTTCATTTATTTCTTTTAATACATGTTCTGCAATTTTAAATTGCCTTTTGTCTATATGATTTACTAAATCTTTAAACCATTCTGCAGCATCAAATATTGACTTCTTTGTTACTTCACTAATATTAAGATTGTTAATTTTTACACATAATGCCTCTTCTTTTAAACGATCTCCATTACATGCTTCACAGGCAGTATCGGATTGATATTCTGCTATAGCTTCTCTTTTCCATTCACTATCAGATTCTAAAAATCTTCTCTCAAGATTGTTAATTACACCTTCAAAGGTTTTTTTGTAAGAATATTTTTCATAACCATCATCATAATTAAATTTTATTTCATCTTCATCTGATCCATAAAGAACAATATCTTTTATTTTTTTTGGAAGTTTTTTCCATTTTTCATCTAAAGAAAAACCGTAATGTTTAGCTAGTGATGATAGTGTTTGTGCATAATATAAGGTAGTAGATTTTGACCAGGGTTCAATAGCACCATCAGCGAGACTTTTTCTTTCATCTGGCACAACAAGATTTGGATCCACATTTAATTTCATACCAATACCTTCACACTCTTCACAGGCTCCGTAAGGACTATTAAATGAGAATAATCTTGGTTCTATTTCTTCAATTGTAAATCCACTTTCTGGACACGCAAATTTTGTTGAATAAATTAATTTCTCTAATTGTCTGTGTTTTTGAGGTAAAGTTTCATCTTCATATTCAACAAAAACTAATCCGTTTGCTAGATTAACAGCTGTTTCAATACTTTCGGCTAGTCTATTTCCTAGCTTTGAGTTTAAAACAATTCTATCAACCAAAACTGAAATATCGTGTTTAAGTTTTTTATCTAAATTTGGAGATTTTTCTATATCGTATAAGACATTATCAATCTTAATTTTTCTAAAACCTCTTCTTTTGTAACTTAAAATATCTTTTCTATATTCACCTTTACGACCTCTAACTACTGGAGCGTATATGTAAATTGTAGATTTTTTAGGTAGTTTTTTAATTAAATCAACTATTTGAGTTATCGTTTGTGAAGTTATTGGTTTACCAGTAAATGGTGAATAGGGAATACCAGCTCTTGCATAGAGTACCCTCATGTAATCATAAATTTCAGTAACTGTTGCAACCGTAGATCTCGGGTTTTTTGAAGTATTTTTTTGTTCAATAGCAATCGCTGGACTTAATCCTTCAATAAGATCAACATTTGGCTTTTTCATTTTATCCAAAAACTGTCTTGCATATGCAGATAAACTTTCAACGTATCTTCGTTGTCCCTCGGCATAAATAGTATCGAACGCTAAAGATGATTTTCCTGAACCAGAGAGACCTGTAATCACCACAAATTTATCTTTAGGAATCTCTACAGAAATATTCTTCAAATTATGTTCTTTAGCACCCTTAATAACTATCTTTTTCATCATAATTTTTGTTGCTTTGAATTAATAAAATTAATATTCAGAGGAATTGTGGTATAAATCTAATTAATTAAATAAACAAATATAAAAATATTATGGCTGGAAGTTTAAATAAAGTGTTATTAATTGGTCGTTTGGGCGCAGATCCAGAAATCAAACAAATGGTAAATGGCAAAAGTGTAGCGAGACTAAGCCTTGCAACAAGTCAATCTTGGAAAGACAAAAATACTGGAGAAAAAAAAGAAAAAACTGAATGGCACCGTATAGTTGTATTTAATGAAGGTCTAGTTAATGTTGTTCAACAGTATCTTAAGAAAGGTGCTCAAATTTATGTTGAGGGTCAAATAACCACAAGAAAATGGAAAGATGAACAATCTGGTCAGGATAAATATTCTACTGAAGTTGTTATTCAAGGATACAATTCTTCATTAACAATGCTAGGTGGTGGTAATGGGAGTGGCATTCAAAATGACCCTAATCCACAAAATAATATAGAGGACTCTTCTCAAATATCTAACGACATGGATGATGAAATTCCCTTTTAGTTTCTATGCAAAAATCTGAAGAGACAAAAGATAATAATATTAAACTAATCTCAATGCATGATGAGATGAGCTCATCATATCTTTCTTATGCAATGAGCGTAATAGTTAGCCGTGCTCTACCAGATATTAGAGATGGCCTTAAACCTGTTCATCGTAGAATTTTATATGCGATGTATAAAGGTGGTTATGATTGGTCAAAACAATTTAGAAAATCTGCAAGAATAGTTGGAGATGTTATTGGTAAATATCATCCTCATGGAGATCAATCTGTTTATGATGCTCTAGTTAGAATGGTACAAGATTTTTCAATGAGCTTACCTTTGGTTCAGGGTCAAGGAAACTTTGGTTCAATTGATGGAGATCCAGCAGCAGCTATGAGATATACTGAAACACGTTTATCAAAAGTTTCACAATTTTTAATTGATGATATTGAGAAAAATACCATTTCATTTAAAAGCAACTATGATGAAACCGAAAAAGAGCCAAGTGTTTTACCTGCACAATTTCCAAATTTATTAGTAAATGGTGCTGGAGGTATTGCAGTAGGGATGGCCACGAGTATTCCACCTCACAATTTAGGTGAAATAATTGATGGAACTTTAGCTCTTATCGGAGACAAAGATATTAAAATTAAAGAATTAATGAAACATATACCTGGTCCAGATTTTCCAACAGGCGGTGTAATCATTGGAAAAGATATTATTAAACAGGGTTATAATAACGGAAGAGGTTCTTTTAAAATTAGAGGTGAAGTATCAATAGAACAACAAAAAAATGGAAGAGAAAGATTAGTTATTACTTCGATACCTTATCAAGTAAACAAATCAGTTTTAAATGAAAGAATTGCTCAGCTTGTAAGAGAAAAAAAAATTGAAGGAATTAAAGATATAAGAGACGAGTCTAACAGAGAAGGAATAAGAGTAGCAATTGATTTGAGAAATGGCGTTGAGCCAGAAACAATTAAAAGACAACTTTATAAAAATACTCAGATTGAGAGTTCCTTTGGATTTAATACTTTAGCTATCGTTGAGGGCAAACCTAGGACGTGCACACTTAAAGATTTCTTATCAAATTTTTTATCTTTTAGAGAAGATGTTGTAATTAAAAAAACTAAATTTGATTTACAAAAAGCAGAAGAACGTGCACACATCTTAATTGGTTTATCTGTCTCTGTAGAAAACTTAGATAAAATTATTAAAATAATCAGATCCTCAAAAACACCAGATGATGCAAAAGGATCTATATTAAAAACTAAGTGGAAAATTAATAAATCACAAAAATTAATATCATTAGTTGAAGGCAAAAAAGGTAAAAACTTATATTCATTATCTGAACCACAAGTTCTAGCTATTTTAGAGTTAAGACTTCAAAAATTAACAGCACTTGGGATAAATGAGATTGAAGTTGAAATTAAAAAATTAGCTGAATTGATTGCTAGATTTAAAAAAATTATATCTTCAAAAAAAGAATTGTTAAAAGTTATCAGTGATGAACTTAAAAATATCAAAGAAAAATTTGCTGTACCAAGAAGAACTAAAATTATTGATGCAGTTTTAAATTATGATATTGAAGAAACAATTCAAAAACAATCTGTAATCATTACAGTTACACTACAAGGCTATATAAAAAGAGGTTCTTTAGATGGTGTTAAAAAGCAAAAAAGAGGTGGTAAAGGTAAATCTGGAATTACAACAAGAGATCAAGATTCTGTTATACAAACATTATCTGTAAATACACATACTTCTGTTTTGTTTTTTTCAACAGAAGGATTAGTTTATAAAGTAAAAGCTTGGAAAATACCCGAGGGATCATCCTCGTCAAAAGGAAAATCTTTGTTTAATATTTTACCTTTAAAGAGTCATCAGGCAATTAGTTCTATTATGCCAATGCCTGAGGATGAAACAGACTCAAAAAATTATCATATAATATTTGCTACAGCTTTAGGAAAAGTTAGAAAAAATAGCTTAG
The DNA here is from genome assembly GCA_902622795.1 of uncultured Pelagibacteraceae bacterium. GTDB lineage: Bacteria > Pseudomonadota > Alphaproteobacteria > Pelagibacterales > Pelagibacteraceae > Pelagibacter. The sequence continues at coordinate 156,016 of CACNRD010000001.1, forward strand.
ATGACTTTTCATCAATTAATGCATCTGGAAAAATTGCAATGAAATTAGATAATAACGATAAGATAGTAGGGGTTAAAATTTGTAAAGATGATCAAGATGTAATCTTAAGTACAAAATTTGGCAAATGTATAAGATTTGAGGCAAAAAAATTGAGAGTTTTTAAAGGAAGATCATCAAAAGGTATAAAGGGAATAGAATTAGCACCAAATGATCAAATAGTTTCTTTATCAGTTATTGATAGTGATAAAATCAAAAAAAATGGAAAAAAATCTAAAGATGAAAAATCTGAGATAGATGCTAAAGAAAAGTTTGTTTTATCCATAAGTGAAAATGGATTTGGTAAAAAAACCTCTCATTTTGACTACAGAGTTACGAACCGTGGAGGCAAAGGTATTATTGGTATTGTTAATTCGCCGAGAAATGGAAACATTACATCTTCATTCCCTGTTAATGAGGGTGACGAAATTTTGATATCAACTAACAAAGGTAGAGTTATAAGAGTCGCTGTTAAAGAAATCAGAACTGCTGGCAGAAATACCCAAGGAGTAAGAATTATTAAATTATCTGGCGAAGAAAAAGTTGTATCTGCAATTAAAATAGAAGATAACTTGATTTAATTTAATGAGTAAAATAGCTATATATCCTGGTACATTTGATCCAATTACTTATGGACACATAGATGTAATAAAAAAAGCTTTGAAACTATTTAATAAGATTGTTGTGGGTGTTTCAGATGTTAGTAGTAAAAATTATCTATTTAGCTCAGAGGAAAGAATAGAAATAGTCAATGAAGCTTTATTCAACGATTTAAAACTTAATAAAAAAAAAATTACAGTTGTGTCTTTTAGCTCATTAACAACAGATTTATGTAAAAAATATAAAGCAAATATTATTCTTAGGGGATTAAGAGCTGTATCTGACTTTGAGTATGAATTTCAATTAGCTGGAATGAATAGAAAATTAAATCAGAATATTGAAACTATTTTTTTAATGTCAGATGTTGAAAATCAAATTATATCTTCTAGATTTGTTAAAGAGATTGTAAAATTAAATGGTGATATTAAAAAATTTACTACTAAAAGTACTATTAAATCTTTAAAAAAAAAATATGAATAGAATTTTAATCAATTTATTTATTTTATTTTTTTTTATTACTAATCAATCAATAGCTGAGGAGAATATAATGATTTTAAAATTAAAAGATGGAGATGTAAAAATAGAGTTATTTGAAGATGTGGCACCAAATCACGTGAAGAGAATCAAAGAATTAGCAAATGATGGAAAATACGATAACGTTGTTTTTCATAGAGTAATTGATGGATTTATGGCTCAAACTGGTGATGTAAAATTTGGTAATTCAGAATCAAAGGATTTCGATTTAGGAAGAGCAGGAATGGGAGGATCTGACTTGCCAGACTTAAATCAAGAATTTAGTAGCTTGCCTCATGATAGAGGAACTTTATCTATGGCTAGATCTTCAGATCCTAATAGTGCAAATAGTCAATTTTTTATATGTTTTAAACCAGCACCTTTTTTAGACAGACAATATACTGTTTTTGGTAAAGTAATAGAAGGAATGGATTTAGTAGACAAAATAAAAAGAGGTGATGAAAGTAATAACGGATCTGTAAAAGATCCAGATAAAATCATAAGCTTTAAATCACTCTAATATTTTAAATGGCATTAAAAAATTTTGCCTTTAGAGTTTTAAAGAAAGATAAATTTGCAAGATCAGGTGTTATTGAAACCCATCGTGGTAATATAAATACTCCAGCCTTTATGCCAGTAGGTACACAGGCCACAGTCAAAGCTTGTACAATTGATGATATTAAAAAAACTGGCTCGCAAATAATTTTGTCCAACACTTATCATCTAATGATAAGACCTGGTCTTGATCGAATTCAATCTGCTGGTGGGTTACATGAATTTATGAACTGTGATTTACCAATTTTAACAGATTCTGGTGGCTTTCAAGTAATGTCTCTTTCAAAACTAAATAAAATAGATCGTGAAAAAGGTGCCATCTTCAATTCACACATTGATGGTAAAAAATTTTATTTAAGCCCAGAAGAAAGTATAAGAATTCAATTAGGGTTAAATTCTGATATTGTTATGATCATGGATGAGTGTCCAAAAAAAACTAATGATTATGATTTAATTAAAAAATCTATGGATCTTTCATTATATTGGGCAGAAAGATCAAAAAGTGCATTTGGCACAAATCCACACAAAGCATTATTTGGTATAGTCCAAGGAGGATTATTTAAGGATTTAAGACTTAAATCATTGAATGAATTAATTAATATAGGTTTTGACGGTTATGCTCTAGGAGGTCTTGCTGTTGGAGAAACTCAAGATGAAATGTTTTCAGTTTTAGATTACGTTAAAGAATTTCTTCCTCAAGATAAACCTCATTATTTAATGGGGGTAGGTACCCCATCTGATATTATTGGAGCTGTTAAACGTGGTATTGATATGTTTGATTGTGTTTTACCTACTAGATCCGGAAGAACTGGACTTGCCTTTACTTGGGAAGGAAGAATAAATATTAAAAACAATAAATATCAAAAAGACAATAAACCACTAGATACAAATTGTGACAATTTAAGCTTGAATAAATATTCTAAAAATTATTTAAACCATCTTTTTAATACAAATGAAATATTAGCATCAATGCTATTAACACTGCACAATATCAACTTTTATCAAGAATTAATGTCTACAATCAGAGATAATATAGAGGCAGGTACGTTCGATAAATTTCATGATAAATACATAGATAAGTTGTAGCAGAATTTAATATTTACCTAAATTGACATTTGAAAAAATAAAATAAATCTGTATATAACAATCATTCAGTTTGAATAAATCGGGGGCCCTTAGCTCAGTTGGTAGAGCAATTCCCTTTTAAGGAATGGGTCGATGGTTCGAGTCCATCAGGGCTCACCATAATTCACCTAAACTGTCTTAATAGGTGGATAATCTAAAATCACCTCGTTCATCTTTTCATTTAAATCTTTAATTCTATTATCAGATGATGGGTGGGTGCTCATAAATTCAGGGGGTTCTTTTCCTTTATTAAGTTTTTTCATTCTTTCCCAAATTTTAACTGTTTCTCTTATGTCATAACCAGATAGAGATGAAAATATCATACCTAAATAGTCTGCTTCACTTTCTTGTTTCCTATTGAAAGGATTTAAAATTCCTAATTGAGCCAATAAACCAACAGTGTTCATACCTGTTGTTCTGTTTATATCTGAAAGTACACCACCAGAGGCAATATCAATTATTCGTGTTCCTACATTTAATAGAGTTCCTCTGCTAGCTCTTTCAACCGAGTGTTTTGCAACAGCATGAGCTATTTCATGACCCATGACAGCAGCTAAACCGTCTGTATTTTTTGTTGCTTCAAGTATACCTGTGTACACGGCAATTTTTCCTCCTGGCATACACCATGCATTTCGAACTTTTTTTTTATCTATTAAGATATACTCCCAATCAAAATTAACAGTAGGGTCATTTAAACCTTCTTTATCAAAATATTCAGATATAGAATTTTCCATTTTTCTACCAATTTCTTTAATTTCATTAAGAGTTTTTTTGTCATCACTCATTTTTTCTTTTTCTTTAATTTTTTCATAAATTTGAGCTGCCTGGGCATTTAGCTTAGCTTCAGAAACTATTTTTAATTGTTTCCTCTCTGTAATTGGTGCTGTTGTACAAGATGGTAAAAAGTATCCACAACAACTACAACCAACATAAGATAAAAATTTTCTTCTATTCATAAGTGTATAAAATTGATAATACTAAATTATTATGAATCTTAATAACAAAATCTTAATTGTTTTGTTTATCATTGCAATTATTTTTGTTATTTACTCAAGTTATAATTAAATATATGGCTAAAAAAAATTCAAAAAAATCAATATCTCTAACATTAAGAAATTATTTTATTACTGGCGTCGTTGTTTTAATACCTATTGGATTTACTTTATATCTAAGTAAAATTCTTATAGGTATATCATCAAATTTAATACCTGCTAATATTAATCCTAATAGTTATTTACCATTTAATATCCCAGGCGTTGAGATATTAATTTCAATTATATTTATTACCTTTGTTGGTGGGTTGTCACTTTCCTTTTTTGGAAGAAGAATTTTAAAATTAATTGACGACCTGTTTAAAAGAATTCCTTTTTTAAGAACTGTTTATTCAGCAATAGTACAAATGACAGAAACATTTTCTAAGAAAGATGACGCTCAAAAAAGTGTGGTATTAATTGAATACCCAAGAAAAGGAGTTTGGGCTGTTGGCTTTGCAACTAAAGAAAATACTGGCGAGATGGCTCAAAAAACTAATAAAAAACTGATTAATGTTTTTGTTCCTACAACTCCAAATCCTACAAGTGGTTTTTTACTTATGTTCCCCATTGAAGATATTATCTATTTAAACATGTCATTTGAAGAGGCCTCTAAATTCATAGTGTCTGCAGGAACTTCTACAAAATCTTAAGCAATATCGTTGATAACATCAGCTCTATCATATAGTTTTATCAGGGGTTTATATTTTCTGATATCTTCATTTGAGTTTTCGATTCTTTTAATTTCTTTTTCAGCAAGGAAAAAAAGATCACTATTATGAATAGGGTCAGCTAATTTAAAATTCTTAATACCACTCTGTTTGAAACCAAGTATGTCACCAAAACCTCGAATTTTCATATCTTCCTCGGATATTAAAAAACCATCATTACTTTGTTTTAATATATTAATTCGTTTTTTTGCATTGTCAGATAAATTTGATTTAAACATTAATATACATGTTGACTCTTTATCTCCTCTACCAACACGACCTCTAAGCTGGTGAAGTTGAGATAAACCAAACTTATTTGCATTTTCAATAATTATTACATTTGCATTTGGAAAATCAATTCCAACTTCAATAATTGTTGTTGAGACTAGAATTTGGAATTTATTTTTTTGAAAATTATTTAATATTTTTTCTTTTTCATTTATATCAGTTTTTCCATGCAATAATAAAACTTGATTTGGGAATAAACTTTTTAAGAATTTATATTTATTAACTGCAGATGTATGATCTAATTTTTTAGACTCTTCAATAAGAGGACACACCCAAAAAATTTGGTTACCTGAATTTATCTCTTTTTTAATAAATTTAAGAACATCATCTATTTTACTCTCTAATTTACTATATGTTTTAATTGGTTTTCTAGATCTAGGTTTTTCTTTTATTATTGATAAGTCCATATCACCATAAATTGTCATAGTTAAAGTTCTTGGGATCGGTGTAGCAGTCATTAATAAAACGTCACAATCATCACCACCTTTATCAGATAGTTTTTTTCTTTGATTAACCCCAAACTTATGCTGTTCATCAATAATAATTAATCCAAGTTTTTTATAACTGACCTTTTTTTGAAATATCGCGTGTGTACCAAAAATAATATCTATTTTATTGTTTTGTAATTTCTCTAAAATTATTTTTTTATTTTTATAATCAGATTTGCCTGAAATTAATTCTATTTTTTTGTTATTAGGAAAAATCTCTTTCGCTAAATTATAATGTTGACGTGCTAATATTTCCGTAGGAGCCATAAAAGCAACTTGATAGCCTGAGTTTATGGTATTGTATGCTGATAGAAGTGCTATAATTGTTTTTCCACTTCCGACATCACCTTGTAAAAGTCTAAACATCTTTGTGGATGTGCTTAAATCTCTATTAATTTGTTTCAGGGAATTTAATTGATCATTAGTAAGAGAAAAATTTAATTTATTTATTAAATCATTTTGTAAAATAAAATTAATTTTTTTTCTTTTTTTTTTTATTTTTTTTATTTTTTTTCTTATTTGAGAATTTACTAAAAAAGTTGAAAATATTTCGTCATAAGCGAGCCTTTGATAAAAGTTATCTTTATATTTGCCTATATTTTCTGGTTTATGAAGTTCGACAATAGAATTATTCCAACTTAAATTTCCAAATTTCTTTATAATTTCATTAGAATGCCACTCATCTAATACAGGCAATTTATTAATAATTTGATTAATAATTTTATTATAAACTTTTTCAGATATCCCTTCTGTTAAAGAATACTGATTATGAACTTGTTTTATTATAGATGAGTCTTCAGAAATATATTTTGGGTTTGTTAATTGATATTTGTTTTTAAAATAACCTATCTTGCCACTTATGGTTATTTCTTTACCTAAAGGAAGTATTTTTTTTATATATCCTTCATAACTATTAAAAAAAACACAGTCTAGACTTCCAGTATTGTCTGAACAAATAACTCTATTTGGTAAGTTCCTAATCCTAGGAAATTGGTATTTTTGAGGTGTAACCGTAACAGTTTGATTCTCACCAATTTTTAGTTCTTTTATTTTCGAGGACAAACTTCTGTCCGTATAAGATTTTGGAAGTTTCCACAAAAGATCAAATAAATTATTAATATTTTTCTTCTTAAGTAAATTTGTTGTTTTAGCTCCAACACCTTTTAATGATGTTAAATCTGATAATAAATATTTATAATCACTTTTAATATCCATAATAAATTAATATATTCTAATAATGACTATCAACATAGATGAATTAAAAAAAAAAATTATTTACAGATCTAATTACCGTGGCACAAAAGAGATGGACAAACTTTTAGGTACATTTACCAAAAAAAATATTAATAATTTGGATAAAAAAGACTTAATTGATTTGGAAAAATTACTAAATATAGATGATACAAATTTATACAACTTTTATACAGGGGCTGAAACAGATTTTGAAATAGAGAATAATAAAGTAAATTTACTTTTTAAAAATTTTAAATATTAAACGATGGCGGAGAGACTGGGATTCGAACCCAGGAAAGAGTTGCCCCTTTGCCGGTTTTCAAGACCGGTGCTTTCAACCGCTCAGCCATCTCTCCGTTCGCAAGGTTTTATAATTTTAATTATTTAATTCAACCTTAAAATAGTCTAATAAAACTAATAACGACTAATTCCATTAAATCTTATGAACAAAGAATTCAATAAGGGGTTACTACTAGCTGGTTCTGGATCATTTTGGTGGGGATTTATCGGCGTTATTTATTTTAAATCTATCACTTATATTGGTCACATAGAACTTGTTGTTCATAGATGCCTTTGGTCGACTGTCACATTGATATTAACAACGTTTTTCTTTTCCAAATGGCATATTTTTTTTGAAGTTTTAAAAAGTAAAAAAAATCTAATCTACCTTTTTTTTTCAGGCAGTTTAATTTTTGTCAATTGGGCAGCATGGATTTATGCTATAGCAACAAATAGAATAATTGATGCAAGTTTTGGTTATTTTATAATGCCAATTCTTAGTGTTATGTTGGGATATATTTTTTTTAAGGAGGTTCTTAACAAGAAAAGAATTTTTTCAATTATTTTAGTCATAGTATCTATACTTTATTTAATTATTATGAGTTACAAAACTTTGCCATGGCTTGGTTTAGTAGTAGCATTTAGTTGGGGTTTTTATAATTTATTAAGAAAAAAAATTAATGTTGATACAGATATTGGATTATTAATAGAGAGCTTGTTTATATTACCATTTGCTATTGTAGCATTTTATTTAATCTCCATTAATGGATTTAATGATTTTAAAATTGAAGATCCTCCTATGATGCTACTAATTTTTTTGGCAGGACCAATGACTGTTATTCCACTATTTTTATATGTTAGAGGGGTTGAGCTATGTGGACTTGGACCAACTGGAATGATTTTTTATATAACCCCAACTTTGCAATTTTTACTCGGTTTCTTTTATTATGATGAAGTTTTTTCATTAAATAAATTAGTTAGTTTTATTTTTATTTGGATTGCTGTAATTGTATATTTGAAAGATTTACATGAAAATAATTAAATACTTATTAATTATCTTATTTACTTTTAATACTAATGTTTGTGCTGATATCAATATTGAATTTGAAAATTGGAAAAAAAGTTTTAAAAAAATAGCACTTAAAAATAATATTTCAGAAAAAACTTTTGATAAAGTGATGTCTAATACTAAATTCCTTCCTAATGTTATTAAATACGATCGTTTTCAACCAGAATTTTATGAAGATACAAAGACTTATATCTCAAAGAGAACTTCTAAAAAGAAAGTTTCTAAAGGGTTGTCTTTTTATGAACAAAATTCAAATCTGGTTAAATCAGTAGAAAAAAAATTTAATATTGAACAGGAATTACTCTTATCATTAATGGGTATCGAAACAAATTTTGGAACCTATGTTGGAAAAATGGACATTTTATCATCTCTTGCAACATTAAGTTTTGACCAAAGGCGATCTGATTTTTTTACAAATGAATTGTTAATACTTTTAAAGCTTATTGAAAAACAACAAATTAATTATGAAACTCTTTTTGGATCTTGGGCAGGTGCATTTGGTTTTTTTCAATTTATGCCTTCTACAATGAAAAACTATGCAATAGATTATGATAATAATGGATCAATTGATTTAAAAAATAATAAAGATGCATATGCATCAGCAGGTAATTATTTAAATCAAATTGGTTGGAAGGCTGGTCAACCTTGTTTTTTAAGAGTCAATTTATCTAATGATATACCTAGAAAATATTTAAATGTTTCAGCTAAGAAACTTCACAATAAACAAAAATTAAAATCTTATAGTAAATTTATTAAAAATATAAATGAAATAGATAATAAATATCAAAATCTTCAAGTAGCAATAATTACACCTGATAAAGATATAATACCTGATGCTGATACTTTAAATCCAGCCTTTATTGTTTTTGATAATTATGAAATTATACTACAATGGAACAGATCATTAAGATTTGCTTTAGCAGTTTGTACTTTAAAAGATAAATTTAAAAATGAACTACAATAAATTTTTAACTATATTATTAATTTTATTTTTAACAGCATGCCAACAATTTGATGATAACAAAAAAGGAGTAAATTACTCAAATTATCTAAAATATAGTAACACAGGTTTTACGTTAATTTATGATGAACAACTTAAAAAAGATAACAAAATATCTAAAAAAATTGATAATAGAGCTTTAGTTATTTTTCACAAAAAAATTAAAAAAAATTCATTTGTTAAAATTACCAATCCTGTAAATGATAAATCAATCATTGCTAAAGTTATTTCAAATAATGTTCAATTTTCAGACTTTTATAATTCAGTGATAACAAAAAGAATTGCTAATGAATTATCTATTAATTTAAGTGAGCCATACGTTGATCTTGTTCTTATATCTGAAAACTCAACATTTATTGCTAAAAAAGCAAAAACATTCGATGAAGAAAAAAATGTAGCTGAAAAAGCACCTGTGGATGGAATTACAATTGATAATTTAGGAGCAGACTTAAATAAAAAAAAACAAGTAAAGAAACATAAATTTTTATACTCAATTAAGATCGCTGATTTTTATTACAAGGATTCAGCAGAGAATATGATCTTAAGAATTAAAAAAGAGACTAATTTGAAAAATCCATTAATAAAAAAATTATCACAGACTAAATATAGGGTATTATTAGGTCCATTTAATGATATAAAAAAACTTGAAAAGTCATTTGATGAAATAAAATTATTAGAATTTGAAAACTTAGAAATATTAAAAGATGCTTAAGAAATTAGTAATTTATATTTTCCTCAGCTTGTTTATTCATTCATTTTCTAATGCCAATTTTGATGTAAAAGCAAGAACAGCAATACTTCAAGATTACTATTCTGGTGAAATTTTGTATGAAAAAGAACCTGATAGATCAATTTATCCAGCTTCAATGACAAAAATTATGACTTCAATAATTGCTTTTGATTTGATCAAATCTGGTGATTTAAGTTTAGATGAAAAATTTATTATTTCCGAAAAGGCTTGGAGATTATCTACAGCAGGTTATTCTTCTATGTTTATTATGGTCGGAGATCAAGTTACTGTAGAAGATTTACTTAAAGGTATAATTATTGCCTCAGGTAATGATGCGTGTATAGCTTTAGCGGAGGGTATTGCTGGTACAGAAGAAGAGTTTGCTTTGTTAATGACTGCTAAAGCAAGAGAAATTGGTATGGAAAATACAAATTTCACAAATTCTTCAGGTATCAATGATCCTGATAACTATTCTACTGTAAGAGATATAATGCTTATGTCTAGATATCTAATCGAAAAACATCCTGAGTTTTACAAAATGTTTGCTGAAAAAGAATTCACATGGGATCGTACTGGAGGTGATCCAATTACCCAAGGTAATAGAAATCCTCTACTTTATAAAAACCTTGGGGCTGACGGAATTAAAACAGGTTATCTTGCTGTTGAAAAATACTCTTTAGCATCCTCTATAGATAGAAATGGCAGAAGGTTGATAGCAGTAGGCAGTGGTTTTAATACAAAAAATTCAAGATCCAAGGAGAGTACTAAGCTTTTAACTTATGGATTAACTAATTTTGATTTAGTTGAAATAGCAAAATCAAATAAACCTTTTCAAAAAATAAATATCTGGCTGGGTAAACAAGACACAGTAGAAGCTTATACTAACCAAGATATTTACAAAACTATTAAAAAAGCTAAAAAAAAATTACTAAAAGTTTCTGTTAAATATGAAGGACCTGTGGAAGCACCAATAAAAAAAAATCAAAAAATAGCGACATTGAGAGTAGTTTATGACCAAGAATTAGTTGGTGAATATGACCTTTTATCATCAAAAGAAATAAAAAAAGTAAACTTTATATCCAGATTAATTAAATCAATTAACTATTTAATCTGGGGTGATGTCTAAAAAACCTATTATTGTTTTTGAGGGTATAGAAGGGAGTGGAAAAAGTTACCATTTAGCTTTTGTAGCAAGATATCTAAAACAAAAAAAAATCAGCTTTATTAAAATACGTGAACCTGGTGGCAGTCAAAATTCAGAAAAAATTAGGAGACTAATGTTAAATAATAAATCAAATTTTAATAAAAATACTGACCTATTGTTATTTTTATCATCAAGAAGTGAAAATATTAGTTTAATAAAAAAAAATTATAATAAAAAAATTATTCTTATTGATAGATTTACAGACTCTACAATCGCCTACCAACATTATGGTATGGGTGTAAATTTGAAGTTAATTAATGTATTAAATAAGTATTTACTTAAAGATATAAAGTTAGGTTTTACTTTTCTAAATATAGTAAATAATAAAAACTTATTTTTAAGATTAAAAAAAAGAAAAACACTTAACAGGTACGATAAATTTAATTCAGTGTTTTATAACAAAGTTCAGAATGGTTTTATAAAATTAGCTAAATCAAAAAAAAGATCATATATGATAGTTAATTCAAATTTAGAAATTAAGAAAAATAGGAAATTAATCTTAGATAAAATAAATAAATTAATTTAATATATGGAGTCTTTATTGCAAAAATGTTTATTTGGGCATTACGAAATTTTTGACACACTAAAAAATCTATATTTAAATAAAAAGTTTCCTAATAAAATAATTTTCTCAGGTGAGAAGGGTATAGGTAAGTGTACTTTAGCCTATCATATAATTAATTATATTTTATCCCTAAATGAAGATCATAATTATGATACTAAAAATTATGAAATTAATAGTGAAAATAAATCTTTTAAATTAATTAAGAATAAATCTAATCCTAATTTTAACCTAATTGATGTTCAGGATGGAAAAAAAAATATCGATATTAATCAAATCCGGGATCTAATTTCAAATTTAAATAAATCGTCATTTAACGTAAACCCAAGGTTTGTTTTGATTGATAATATAAATTTACTTAACCTTAATTCTGTAAACGCATTACTTAAAGTTATCGAAGAACCAAATGATAATATAAACTTTATTTTAATAAACAGTAACAAACGAGTACTTCCCACCTTAAAATCAAGATGTATAGATTTCAAGATATCTCTTTCTCAAAATCAATTAATTGAAATAACCAATAAGATAATTAATCAAGATATTTACAACTTATTTAATAAAGAATTAATTAATTACTATAATACACCTGGACAGTTGTTAACAATTTTAAATGTTTCAGAAGAGTTTGTAATAGATATTAAAAATTTGAAATTAAAAGATTTTCTATCATTCATGATCAAAAATAAAATTTACAAAAAAGATAAAAAATTGATTGAATTGACTTACTCATTTATTGAAATTTACTTTAGAGATAAAGTTAATATTAAGAATATTGAAATATTAAATTTTTATACTCTTTTTTTGAAAAAAATCATTAACACTAAAATTTATAATTTAGACGAAGAGACTATTATAATGGAATTTGAAGATCGAATTTTAAATGGATAAAAATTTTTATATCACAACTCCTATATACTATCCATCTGCCAGACCTCACATGGGTCATGCTTATTCAAGCATAATTGCTGATTTTTTTTCAAGATTTAAAACTATTGACGGATACAAAGTTTATTTTTTAACCGGGACCGATGAGCATGGACTTAAAATCCAAAGATCGGCTGAGAAAGAGGGTTTAGATCCTCTTAAATTTTGTGATCAAATTAGTAAAACATTTAGAGATTTATCTAAAACTTTAAATTTAACCAATACAGACTTTATTCGTACAACAGAAGACAGACATAAGAAAACAGTTCAGCATTTATGGAAAGAGCTAGAAAAAAATGATGATATTTATCTTTCTAATTATTCAGGATGGTATTCTGTTTCAGATGAAGCTTTTTATAATGAAGATGAAATAGAAGAAATCGATGGAAAAAAAATTTCAATTAGTTCAAAATCAACTGTGGAATGGATAGAAGAGGAGTCTTATTTTTTTAGACTCTCTAAATGGGAAAAGCCTTTATTGGATTTTTATGATAAAAACCCAAATTTTATTTCTCCTGAATCAAGAAAAAATGAAGTAATAAGTTTTGTTAAAAGTGGACTTAAAGATCTTTCAGTAAGTAGAAAAACTTTTTCATGGGGTATTCAGGTACCAGGAAATAATAACCATGTTATTTATGTTTGGCTTGATGCACTTACCAACTATATAAGTGCATTAAACTACCCTAATAAAGAAGATAAATTATTTAAAAAATTTTGGCCTGCTTCAGTTCACTTAATTGGAAAAGATATATTAAGATTTCATGCTGTATATTGGCCTGCTTTTTTATTAGCGGCCAAAATAGAACTACCAAAAAAAGTTTATGGTCATGGATGGATACTGTCAGGTGATGAGAAAATGTCTAAATCAAAAGGTAATATTTTAGATCCTTTACAAATTATTGATGAATATGGTTTAGATCCTTTAAGATATTATTTGATTAAAGAAGTTTCGTTTGGGAATGATGGCAATATATCTAAGGATAGATTGGAGGATTGTATAAATAGCGATTTAGCAAATAATTATGGTAACTTATGTCAACGTGTTACGGCATTTGCTATAAAAAATTGTGATGGAAAAATACCAGAAAAAATTAAATTTGAGGACGATGATTTAAATATTTTAAATAAATTTAAAGATAATTTAGAAAACATAAGATCTAAAATAGATCAACAAAACTTAAACTTTTATATTGATTATATAGTTAATTCACTCTTTGAGGCTAATAAATATTTTAATGATCAAGAACCTTGGAAAAAGAAGGATGATATAACTAGATTGAATACCATCGTTTTTACTTCTTTAGAAATTATTAGAAAAATAAGTTTTTTACTCTATCCAATAATCCCAGGATCAGTATTAAAGGCTTTAAAAATATTTAATCTTGGTGAAAATGACATTAAATTAGAAGACATATCTAAAAATGAATTTTTAATTAAAGGAAATAGTATAAATAAAATAGATATACTTTTTAATAAAATAAAAAAAAATAATGATTGATTCACACTGTCATCTTGATCATGAACCATTAATAAGTGACCTTAATAATGTAATACAAAGATCAAAAGATGTTGGCATTAAAAAATTGCTAACCATATCAACATCAATAGATAGTTTTTCTAAAATTAAACAATTGATCCATAAAGATGACATTATTTATGGTACAGTTGGTATTCATCCACACGAAAGTGACAAAAATGTTTTAACTTCCTCTCAATTAGTTCAAAACTTTCGAGAAAATGAGAAAATTATTGGCATAGGTGAAACTGGATTAGATTTTTATTATAATAATAGTGATCGTGAGAAACAAATATCGAGTTTTAAAGAACACATAGAAGCTTCGATTGAGACTAAGTCGCCATTAATTGTTCATTCAAGAAATGCAGAAGATGAAACATATGAAATACTTAATTCATATAAAAATAATGACCTTAAAATTTTAATGCATTGTTTTACAGGATCTAAAGAATTTTCAAAAAAACTTTTACTATTAAACTCATATTTTTCAGCAAGTGGAATTATTACCTTTAAAAATTCCTTAGATTTGCAAGATACCTTTAAGTCGTTACCTCTAGAAAAAGTATTGATTGAAACCGACAGTCCTTTTTTAGCCCCTGTACCAAATAGAGGTAAAAAAAATGAACCATCATTTATTGATTTTACAGCCGTTAAACTTGCAGAAATTAAGGAAATACCAAAGTCAAAACTCATTGAAATAACCACAAATAATTTTAATCAACTGTTCTTTAATTAATACTTATGAAATTTATTATATTGGGGTGCGGTAGTTCAATGGGTGTGCCAAGACCTGATGGTTTTTATGGTAACTGTGATCCAAATAATAAAAAAAACCACAGAACAAGATGTTCAGCATTATTTCAAACTTCAGATGAAAATATTTTGATAGATACTTCACCAGACCTTAGACAACAACTATTGAGACACAAAATTAAAAAAATAACTAAAGTATTTTATTCACATATGCACGGTGATCAAACACATGGTATCAATGATTTAAGATCCTTTTTTATAAATAGCAGAAAACCTATTGACGTTTATGCTGATAAATTTACCTCAAATTATCTTGCAAAAACTTTTTCATATATTTTTAAAAGTTATTCAAAAGAATACCCTGCGACACTGAAATTAAATAAACTAAAAAGCAATTTTTTCATATTTAATAATAACAGAAAAGTTAAAATTAAATCTGTTGAAGTTGATCATGGTAAAATCAAATCAAACTGCTTTATTATAGATAAGAAATTGGCCTATATAAGCGATGTAAATAAAATATATAAGAAAGATTATAAATATTTTAAAAATCTAAAATATTTAATAATTGATTGCTTGTGGTACAATTATCATCCATCTCACTTTAATTTAGAAAACTCTTTATCCATGATTGAGGAATTTAAACCTAAAAATGCTATTTTAACAAATTTATCACCAGTATTAGATTATAAAGTTTTAAAAAAACTTTTACCTAAAAATGTAATTCCAGCACATGATGGATTAACAATTAAATTATAGTATTTCTTCAATTTTTTTTATTAACTTACTAGACATAGGTTTAGTAAACGATGCAAATGTATCCTCAATTTTGCCTTCTTTATTAATCAATATTTTATAAAAATTCCATTTTGGCACTGCGGATTTACCGTAGTTTTTTTTTGCCCATTTATATATTTCGTGTGCATTATCACCTTTAACTTCAGTAATAGTAGATAAGGGGAAGTTAATATTAAAATTTACCTCACAAAACTTTTTAACTTCATCATTATCTTTTTTTTCTTGGTTAAATGTATTTGAGGGTATGCCTAAGACTATTAAGCCTTTTGATTTATAAGTGTCCCATAGATCTTGTAGTTCTTCATATTGATTAGTAAAACCACAATAACTTGCAGTATTAACTACTAAGACAGCTTTATTTTCATATTCATTAAAATTTATTATATTTCCATTTATACTTTCTATGTTTAGATCATAAAAAGTTTTTTCATACTCACCCTTAACTATATTGTTAAAAAAAAACATAAATATTAATATACCACTTAAAAATATTTTCTTCATTTATTGAATTATTTCTTAGGTTTATTAGGTGTCAGTAATATTAAAAAATATCCAAATAATGTCGATAGTAATGACCCAGTTAGTACACCAATTTTAACTCCATCCATATACTGTATGTTTTCGACAAAAGCTAAATTTCCAACAAAAAGACTCATTGTGAAACCAATACCAGTAAGTACACCAACGCCATAAAAATTGTACCAGCTCGTATCATTAGGCATTTGCGCTATTTTTGTCTTAATAGACACATAAGAGAAAATAAAGACACCAAGTTGTTTACCAACGAATAACCCTAATAATATACCTAATGGCACTTTATTTAATAGAGAACCAAAAGTTAAACCTTCAAGAGACACCCCTGCATTAGCAAAGGCAAATAAAGGCATTATACCAAAGGCAACATAAGGACTGATGGCATGTTCAATTTTAATTAATAATGAAAAATCTTTTTCTTTTTTTCTATGAGGAATTGTCATGGCAAGAAGAACACCAGCTATAGTTGCATGTATACCTGAATTATGAGTAAAATCCCAAAGAAATAATCCAACAATCAAATAGGGTAAAAACTTCTTGATTTTAAATTTGTTGATCAATAATAAAATGATAAATGCAGCCAACATTAATAGTAAATATTTAATACTTAAGTCCCCTGAGTAGAAAAGAGCAATAATAACTATCGCTCCTAAATCATCTATAATAGCAAGAGCAGTCAAAAAAACTTTTAAAGATAATGGTACTCTTTTCCCTAGTAGTGACAAAACACCTAACGAGAAAGCTATATCTGTAGCTGAAGGTATAGCCCAACCTTTTAAAGTTTCACTGTCACCAAAATTTATAAAAACATAAAATAATGCAGGCACCAGCATTCCACCTACGGCAGCAATTATTGGAAGTAAAGCTTGTTTTATATTTGAAAGTTCTCCTTGTAAAAATTCTCTTTTAATCTCAAGTGTTACAAAAAAGAAAAATATTGCCATTAAAGCATCATTTATCCAATGAATAACAGACAGTTTTAATCCAAAATTATTAATACCAATGAATAGATATTTATTTAATGTTGAAAAGTATAAATCTGCTAGGTTTGAATTACTAATAAATAAAGCAATAATAGCAGCAAATAATAAAACGAGCCCACTAGCTGCCTCTAATTTAAAGAACCACTTAAAAGGTTTAGAGATATAATTAATCATAGAATTACAAAAGGTCTATAATAAATAGTTTAATATCTTTCAATGTTTCATATAGGTTGAATAATAACACTTCTAACCCAGGAAATATGTTGATTAAAGGTGTTTTTAGAGTGTCTAATAAAACAATAAGTGCCCCTAATGAGATTATGAAAACAATTAAATATGAAAAAAATTTGGTACTTTGAGTTTTTTTAACTAATTCAGGTTTACTTTCAGTTTCTTTGATAGCTGATAATTCAGATTTTATTTTTTTATTCTCTTCAACTGGTCGTTTTATTTTTTGATCATTAGATTTATTATCATCTAAATTGTTACCTTCTTGATTTTTTTTAATAGCAATATTCTCATTTATTTGTAAGGTTTCTGGTATTGGATCTTCTTTTTTATAAAACCAAACACGATCACACGAGCCACATTGTAGATTACGTCCTTCAGGTGGGATTAAATTTATATCAATATTGAATTTTTTTTTTTTACAAGGACATTCAATAATCATAAATTCCTATATATCAGAAATTTGTTAAAATTCTTTTAATTTTAAAGCTTTAATCATTGAAAATATCAATAACTACTGTATTAGTAATGCTCTCGGAGTGTAGCGCAGCCTGGTAGCGCATCTGGTTTGGGACCAGAGGGTCGCAGGTTCGAATCCTGCCACTCCGACCATCATTATGAAAAAAGCAATAATTTATATCCCTAACAAAAGCCCAATGCAGTCAGGTCTTGGAAAAACCAATAAATGGATATTAGAATTTAAAACAAAAGACCCAACAAAAAATCCTTTAATGGGATGGGAAAGTTCTGATGATACGTTAACAGAATTGAGACTAGAATTTTCATCTAAAGAACTTGCAATAAACTATGCAAAAAAGAAAAAGATAGAATATGAAATAATTGAACCCAAAAAAAGAAAAACTGTAAAAAAATCTTATGCAGATAATTTCTTAAAATAATTATATGTTTAGATTTTTTACTGAAAGAAATTGGTATCTCTGGTCTTGGCTTGGTTCTGCTATAATACTTTCATCACTTTGGATACAAGTTAAAATTGATGTTAAAATAAATGAGTGGTTTGGAGAATTTTATGACATGATTCAAAAAGCTCTTGGAGCTCCAAATGCAATAACTATTGAAGAATATTGGGCAAGTTTACTATCATTTATTATTCTAGCAGCTATGTATGTAGGTGTTGCAGTATTAGTAAGTTTTTTTACATCACATTATCTCTTTAGATGGAGGGCAGCCATGGTTGAATGGTACCACTCTGTTTATGATAAAGCTCGCAAAATTGAAGGTGCTGCTCAAAGAGTTCAAGAGGATACAATAAAGTTTTCTAGGATAATGGAGTCACTTGGAACAAGTTTGATTGAAGCTTTAATGATCCTAATTGAATTTATGCCAATATTATTTGGATTAAGTATTGGTATTCCAATTTTCTTTTTTGGTGATTGGGACTATGGTTTGATTGTTGGTGCTCTTGTTTGGTCAGTAGGTGGAACAATATTTCTTATAATTTTAGGTCTAATATTAAGGTTGGTAGGTGTTGAGTATGATTTACAGAAAAAAGAGGCTGCATATAGAAAAATATTAGTAATAGCTGAAGATGATGGAACAATAAGACCAAAAACCATAGATGAATTATTCGAAGATGTAAGAGGAATACATTACTTAAGTTATTTAAGATATTTATATTTTAATATTGGAAGAATTGCATACTTACAGGCTAATGTATTATCAGCATATGTTTTTTTAGCTCCAGCAATAGTAGCAGGCGCAGTTACCCTTGGTGTAATGCAACAGATAATTAGAGCATTTGGGAGAGTAGAGGGATCAATGCAATATATATTAAAAGCATGGCCCACAATAATTGAGCTAGCAAGTGTGTACAAACGTTTAAGGGAATTTGAATATAAAATAAGACAACATGATTATGTTGATGAAAAAATTTAATGACAATTGAACAAAAATTTATAGATCAATTTGTAAACGTAACATCGAAAGCAGCTGTTGCTTCATATAACTTTGTGGGGAAGAAAGATAAAATTGCTGCAGACAAAGCTGCTGTTGACTCGATTAGAAATAATTTAAACCAACTAAATATCAAAGGTAAAATAGTTATTGGTGAGGGTGAACTTGATGAAGCTCCAATGCTACATATTGGTGAAAAAGTTGGTACCACTAATGGTCCTGAAATAGATATAGCTGTTGATCCATTGGAAGGCACTAATTTTGCTGCAAATAATCTCCCAGGTGCTTTATCGGTAATTGCAATTGCTGAAAAAAATAATCTTTTTCATGCCCCCGAAACATATATGGAAAAAATATCTACCAAAGTAAATGAGAAAGGTGTTGTTGATTTAGATTATTCTACTAAAGAAAATATTTTTAATTTATGTGAGTATTTGAATAAAAAACCAGAGAGTATAACGGCCTGTATTATGGATAGACCTAGACATAAAGATATTATAGATGAATTAAATATATTGGGAGTTAAAATAAAATTAATTACTGATGGTGATGTATCAGGTGCCTTATTAGTAACTGATGACAAATATGGTGTAGATATTTTTCTTGGTATAGGAGGGGGTCCTGAGGGTGTTCTTGCTTCAGTAGCTCTTGACACTTTTGAATGCAGTTTTCAAGGAAGATTCTTATTTCAATCTGAGGACGATAAGAGAAGAGCTAACAAAATGGGAATTACTAATTTATCAAAAAAATACGAATTAAATGAGATAGTTAAAGGAGACTCAATTTTTTGTGCTACAGGTATTACATCAGGTGATTTAGTATCAGGGATAAAAATCGAAAATAATAAATTTATTACTGAGACTTTGGTCACACATAAGAGCACAGGTTTAAAAAAAATAATTAAAAAAGTTGCAAATAGATGAAGTTGATAACTATCCTAAATCTAATAAAGCTTGATTAATATACTTTTTTACAATAAAAAACAGCAATTTGGTCCCTTCGTCTATCGGTTAGGACACGTGGTTTTCATCCTCGAAAGAGGGGTTCGATTCCCCTAGGGACCGCCAGATTATTTTTGAGCTTTCTTATGGTTTATTACGTATATTTAATAAAAACATTGGATGGTTACAAAAACAAATCATATGTTGGATATACTAATAATTTAATCTCTAGAATAAATAAGCATAATTCAAATATTGGCGCAAAATCTACAAAAGGTTATAAATGGGAATTGGTTTATAAAAAAAGATTTTACTTAAAGCAAAAAGCTCTTTCTTTTGAATATAAACTTAAAAAAAATAGAAAAGAAAGATTAAATTTAATTTATGATTTTAAAAAAAAATCGAATACTTAAAATTGCAACAATATTACCTTATAAGGAAAACTATACCCATGATAAAGCCTCAGCTGCATCATTATGGGTTTCTGAATTTTATGCAAAATCAAAATATAAAAAATATAATTTTATTTATGGTCATACAAAATCAAAAAATTACTTAACTAAAAATTATATTAATATAAATTTAAAAAATTTAAAATCTAAATTAAAAAGTACAACAACTGAATATGCTGAAAAATTAATTAAGGATTTGAATTCAAAAAATTATAATATTATTGAAATTCATAATAGACCAAAGCTTCTTATTAAATTATTACAAAAGGTTAAATCAAGATTTATTTTTTATTTCCATAATGACCCATTATCTATGAAGGGATCTAAATTTATTAACGAAAGATTAGAAATACTTAACTCTGTTGATAGATTAATTTTTGTAAGCGAATGGGTGAGAAATAGGTTTTTTTTAGATATTGATAAAAAATTACAAACTAAAACTGATGTAATTTATCCAAGTGTACACAAACAAAAACTGAGTAAAAAAAAAAATAATATAATTTTTGTTGGAAGATTAAATCATTCTAAGGGTTACGATTTATTTAAAGAAGCTATAATTAAAATTCTTGATGAATTTCCAAAATGGCATGCATATTCAGTTGGTGATGAAGAAAGAAGATCAATTTATATATCACATGCAAGACACAAAGAATTAGGATTTATCAATCATAAAGATACACTTAAATTACTTAACAAATCTGAAATAGCAGTTGTACCTTCAAGATGGGATGAACCATTTGGAAGGACAGCTTTAGAGTCATCATCTAGAGGATGTGCTACAATAATCAGTAATCGAGGTGGTTTAACAGAAACTACTGACTATGCTTCAATACTTAAAAAACTTGATGCTAAAAATATTTATCAGGAAATAAAAATGTTTATTAAACATCCACTAAAAAAGCAAAAAATTCAAAAACTTGGTAGAAAAAATATAAAACACTTAATAAATAACAATACAAAGCTGATTGATGAAATCAGAGAAAGTATTTTTCCACGATTCAATTTAAATTATATAAAAAATAAATTAAAGATTATAAATTTATACAATCAAGGACAAAAACATAATCATAGATTATTTAACATTTCACTTGGAAAAAAATTTACTAATGGTTTTGTTCGAAATGGACATGATGTACTTGAAATAAGTGATAGGGATTATTTAAGGAATAATAAATCTTTTAACTTAATACCTAATAAAATTAATTTTCAAAACTTTTTGATTGATACCTTTAAAAACTACAATCCAGATGTATTTTTTTTTGGTCATACAAAAAACATAACTTTAGATACACTAGAAGCAATCAGGTCAATAAATAAAAACCTAATTATTTCACAATGGAATGAGGATCCAGTAATGGATGGTTTAAATTATTCAAAACAAAATATATCAAATATTAAATTATATGCTGATTATGTAGATCATAATTTTATAACAACGCATCCTTCAATAATTAAAAATAAAATTAATAGTAATTTTCATTTTTTCTTTGTTCCTGTAGATAAAAATATTGAAAGATTTGATGTTTATAAACTTAGACCAAAAAATGATTTATTTTATGCTATGAGTCACGGTGTTAATCGTTCTATATTAAAGCAAGGCACTGAAGATGATAGAATTAAATTTTTAGATATGCTGATTAAAAAGATTCCAGATATTAAATATGATTTTTATGGTTTCTTAAATAAACAACCAATTTGGGGTAACGATTTTAATAATGCATTAATAAACTCAAAAATGGCTCTCAATTTAAGTAGAGGCAGACCTACTAAATATTACTCAAGTAATAGAATAGCGTCTATTATGGGTAATGGATTACTTACTTTTATAGATAAAAATGTAGGTATGTCTGATTTTTTCAATAAAGATGAGATTATTTTTTATTCAAGCATAAATGACCTCTCAGATAAAATTAAATTTTACTCTAGGAATGATAAACTCAGAACAAAAATTGCAAAAAAAGGTAAAACTAAATATTTCAAACTTTTCAATGAAAGTAAAATTGCCAAATACATGATTGACATATCTATGGGAAAACAAGCCTCATTATTTTAGATTAAAATGAGTAATTTGATAAAATAATTAATTAAATTACTAATTTTAAGGAGATTAATTCCATCTATGGTAAAAGACATTTCTTCTTTTTAATAAAATTAAAATTTAAATTTTAATTTTATTTAAAGCATTATTCTTAAACAAATTTGCTTCCTTAATATATCTTCTAACCATTTCTGTAGACTTATGTCCTGTCATAGCCATTATGCTTCTTTCTTCTGCTCCTGACTCAGCAGCAGATGTAGCAAAGCCAGATCTTAAACTATGTCCAGAGTAATTTTTGCTTTCGATGCCTACTAATTTTAAATAATCTTTTATAAGTAAAGCAACTGATTGGTCAGTTAATCTATTATTTGATAGCTTTGATCCTTTAGTAAACCTTCTAAAAATTGCTCCTGAGCTAATTTTAGATATTTCAATCCATTTTTTAATTGAAACTACTGGGCAATATTGTGAATTGTCAAAGTAGGGTAGTCCTTTTATAGAACCCTCACCAAATTGATCTGTTTTTGATCTTTTAAGTCTAATTTTAAGACCCTCTTGCATGAATTCGAGATCATCATAGTCTAGTGAAACTATCTCATTTCTTCTAAATCCACCTGAAAACCCAATTAATAAAATTGATCTGTCTCTCAGTTTTTTTATTTCCTCATTTTTTTCCTTATCAATTACATCTATAAGTTTTTTTAAATAATTGATTAATAATGGTTTTTTAGCTTTTTGAATGCTACCTTTTCTTCTTTTAATCCCCATTATATTTTCAATAATTGATGGGTGCTTTGTATCCAAATAGTGACCTTTAAGTTTATGTATAACGCCTATTGATACCAATCTTCTTTTTAATGTGCTCATTTTAGCGTCTTTCGATGATAAATGGGTCAAATATAATGAAACAATGTTTGGTTCTGATGGAAGAGATTTAAATCCATTTTGTGCACAGAATAATCCAAAATCATTAAAGTCTGATTTATAAGCTCTTACTGTATTGTGTGACTTTGAATTTTGAAGATTTAGTAAAGTCTCTTGCTGCAATTTTTTTATGTCAGTTATTATTTCACTCATATATTACTATTGATAACCATTAATTATCGTTAGTAATATATGAAGTATTTTATAATGTCAAATAAATATTTTATTAATTAAAACTACAATTAATAATATTGCGAGGCCAATAAGGATCAAATATGATTTTAATATGGATATAGACGGAGTAATTGAACCAATATATTTTTTAATAACTTCTTTTGGTTTTATAATATTAAGTTTTATTCAGTATAAAAAAACTGGTAAAACTTTAGAAACTATTTATCTCACTATTTTATCTATTTTCTTTATAGTTTGTTTTATCATTTTGAATTTTTATTAATGAAGGGAACTAAATTTCAATTAAAAGTCTGGAAATATCTTAAAACTATACCAAAAGGAGAGCTAAAAACTTATAAGGAAGTAGCTATTGGCATAAAAAGCCCAAAATCAGCCCGTGCTGTTGCTAATGCGTGTGGAAAAAACCCTCATCCACCTAAAATACCATGTCATAGAGTAATTCGGTCTGACGGAGGCCTTGGAGGATACTCAGGCAGGGGTGGAATTAGGACAAAACTGCGTTTATTAAGATCTGAAAAAGTTGATATTTAGAGGTTATTTAATGCTCAAAATACCAGTAAAATCAATATTTTTTCAATATTTAGTATTATTTAAGCATAAATACTATTATGCATCCTTCAGTTGTACTATATATCGAAATTTACTAAATTAAAGTACCTCTATGGCCGTTTAAAACATATATTCTATAACTGCATTGCTCTACTTTTTAATAATAACAAGGCCCTTTTTAGTGTCAAATTTTATTGAATTTTTTATTATTTTTTATTCCCCTACCCACTTATTGAAATGACTATTTTGAATTTTGTGTTTAATTAACTTAAAAAACCATTGACATTAAACACTTTTAATCATTTTGTTTATTTTCTTTATGGAACTCGACACTTTTTTATTAATTTTTACATTTATGGTAAATTAATAAATCAATAATTACAATAGTTTAAACAAGTATACTAAGGTAATACATTAAATATTAGTAACTATTTATTTACTATTAATTAGAACGAGTAAGCAAATATTCTCTTCTAGAAATATATAAACCACTAAGAATAATAATAAATAGACCTAAATAAGTCCAATTATCCGGCAATTCATGAAAGAAATAGTAACTAATTAGAATGTTGGTAATTATCTCTGTATAGCCTAAAGGAGCTAATTTCGATGCATCAGCATATTTGAGTGACAATATTAAGAAAAGATGGGCTACAGCGGCTATAAGACCGATTAAAGCCATTAAAAACCACTCAGTTAAAGATGGTTTAACCCAAACAGAGGGTACAAATAGGCTAATTGATATTAAACCTACTAAACTAGTAAACAACAAAGTTAAAAAAGAATTGTCAGAAGTACTCAATTTCCTAGTTATAATAAAATAGAATCCATAACAAATTCCGCAAGAAACTGCGGCTAAAGTTGCTAAATTGACCTCAATAAAACCTGGTCTAATTACAATCAAAGCACCCATGAAACCAACTAAAACAGCGGACCATCTTCTAATACCAACCTTCTCGTTTAGAAATATTGGAGAAAAAGCAGTACAAGTTATAGGTGCTACAAATGCTAAAGTTAAAGCTTTAGGAAGTGAAATAATGGAAATTGCATAAAAAAAACATAATGTAGAAAAGGCTAAAACAAAACCTCTGATCAATTGTAATTTAGGGTTTTTACTCCAAACAAGGGTTCTTCTGTAAAAAATTAACATTAAAGAAAATGTAAAAAGTGCTGAAAAGAAATATCTTGCCCAGACAATTTGAAAAACATCCATAGAAGCACTTAAATGTTTAGCAAAAGCGTCCATAACTGGAACGATCATCCAAGCTGAAGCATTAAGAATTATAGCCTTCATAAAATAAAATATAATTTAATAGAAGTATTTTAAAGCAAAGAATACAACAATTGGTAAGGTTATAAATGACATTAATGTTGAAACTACTATCATACTAGCAATGCTATCAACTATTTTTTTAGGTGAATACATGGAGCCTATTAGGTATGTTAAGACTGCACTTGGCATAGCACATTGAATTAAAAAAACACCAGCTGCAAAACCAGAAAGATTAAATGTTTTTATAATTGCTAAGCCAATTAATGGACCAATAAAAACTCTACATAAAGATGAAATAAAAGCAGATTTAAATGAAAAAACTTTCAGTCTTGTAAGAGCAATTCCTAAAGACATCAATATTAAAAATATTGCAGTATAGGCAGTGATCATTGTTGTATTTACTAAAAAAAGCGGTGTCTCTATTTCAAAATATATAAAGATTATTGAGATTATTATTGCGTAAACAGGTGGGCTTTGTAATAGCAGCTTAAAATTAAATTTTTTACTAGCTAAAAAAACATTTACTGTAAAATGAAAAAATATAACCAATGAAGAAATAGTTGCTGCAATACCTAAACCTAAATTACCATAAGCAAATAAGCAAATTGGTAGTCCCATGTTACCTACATTAGGTAAAACAAATGGAGGAAGTTCTCGTATAACATCTTTTTTTAAGAAAATTAAAAAGAGTACTCCTACTAAAGCAAAGGCAAATATTGCAATTAATGAATACCAAAAATACTCAATAAACATAGAAAATGTGACACCAGTGGTAGTGATAGCATAAAAAACCATTGCAGGGCTGCCAATATTTGCTGCAAAATTTGTTATAAAAGAGGTATCTAACTTTGGATTTTTTTTACCAATAAAGTAACCAATACCCACCATAAAAAAAACAGGAAATAAAACTTCAAAAAGTTTTAAATAAATATCCATTAACCAATCACTCTAATAAGTGTTGGTGTTTTTAAAATATTTTTATTTTTTTTAAATATAGCTAGACAATTCTTGGAATTTATCTCTGAGGTTTTGTGAGTTATAATTACTATTGTTGCTTTATTTGTTTTTTTATCAGGTGTTTGAATAAGCCTTTTAACAGATATTTTATATTTAGCTAAACGATTGGTAATTTGTGATAAAACACCTGGTTGATCTTTTACTTCAAATCTTAAATATAGAGAATTAGTGTAGTTGTTTATGTTGTAGGACTTTAATGATTTTAATTGTTCAAAAGGAACTCCGAAAGGTTTTTTAATATTACCTCTAAGTATGGACAAAAGGTCGGAAAGTAGAGAAGATGATGTTGGCCCGGGCCCTGCACCCTCACCTTGAAATATGCTCTCACCAACAGGCTTACCTTCAAGAATTACTGCATTCATTACACCGTTAACGTTTCCAATATAAGATTTTTTATTAACCAAACACGGATGAACGGTTTCAAAAAGTTGATTATTTTTTAATTCAGTTATACCAAGAAGTTTTATCCTTAAATCTAGTTGATTAGCAATTTTTATATCTTTTAACTGAATTTTTTCTATCCCTTCCATTAAACATTTGTGGTGCGAAATCTTACTATTAAAAGCTAGCGCTGATAAAATTCTAACTTTTGCGAAAGCATCGAAACCATTCAAATCTAATTTAGGATTGCCAGGCTCAGCATAACCAAGTTTTTGTGCTTTAATAAGAACATCACCAAATTTTTGATTAGATTTTTCCATTTCTGATAAGATATAGTTTGAAGTACCATTTAATATTCCATAAACTTTTGAAATCTTGTTTGTTGCTAATCCCTCTTTAATTGATCTTAAAATTGGGATACCTCCTGCCACAGATGCTTCAAACTCTAAATTAACATTATTTTTTTCTGCTAATTTTACTAGGTTATTCCCATGTTTAGAAATTAAAGCTTTATTTGGTGTGATAACATGTACCTTATTTTTTAGAGCTTTCTCCACAATTTTTTTTGATACGCCGTCAGATAATCCTATTGCTTCAAATAAAATATCAAGCTTATGCTTTTTAAGAACATCTAGTGGATTAGTATAAAAAATTTTTTTATTAATTTTAAATTGTCTTTTTTTTTTGATATTTTTAGCAGATATAGCAACTATATTAATTTTTGTTCCAGTTATTTTTTCAATACTTTTTTTTTTAATTCTTAGTTCATTAAGTAAATAAATACCAACCTGCCCTAAGCCAACCACTGCAATATTATATATTTTTTTCATTTACTAATATTTGGATAAATACTTTTTTTTGTGTAGTTTTCTATATATATTTTATATTCCTCTAATGTCATTGACATTATATCTTTTGATTTATTTAATATTTTGGAAAGTTTTTCTTGCTCACCTTTCTTTTTAAGAGAGTCTTCAGTCCAATATTGAGAATCTTTATTTAAAGAACAATTGTTAATTAGAAATAGAAAAAATATACTTAATATTATTTTCATATTATTCCAGTTGTTTCTGGAAAATTAAACTTATTATTTAAACTCTGGACTGCTTGACCTGCTCCACCCTTAATTAAGTTATCTATCGCTGAAAGTATTATAATTTTATTTTTAAATTTTGATTTGCATACTGAAATTAGACAATTATTCGTATTAATAACATCATTAGTGCTTATTAATGTATTAGATTTTAAAACTTTCACAAATTTTTCTTTCTTATAATAGTTTGATAGCAATTTAATAACCTTTGCTTGGCTAACATTTTTCTGAAGATCTAAATAAATAGTACTTAAAATACCTCTAAACATTGGAGATAAATGGGGAGTAAAACTTACTTCAATTTTTTTCTTAGTAAATTTTTTTAACATTTGATCGATTTCTGAGTTATGTCGATGATTACCAACACCATATGCACTCAAGGATTCATATAAATTTTTATTTTTGTATTTATTATGAACACCTCTTCCTGCACCAGAATATCCAGATTTGGAGTCTATTATAATATTTTTAAAATTAATAAAATTTTTTTTAAACAAAGGTATTAAAGGCAAAAGAATAGAAGTTGGATAACACCCAGGGCTTGAGATAATATTATACTTTTTAAGTTCTTTTCTATTAATTTCAGGAAGTGAGTAAATACTTTTTTTTATAAGTTTAACTGCTCGATGACTCTGCTTATACCATTTTTGATATTGTGAAGCTTTTTCGAGTCTGAAATCTGCAGCTAAATCAATTAAAATATTTTTATCACTGAGATGTTTGGATAAATCTTGAGCATCACCATTAGGTAAAGCAGTAAAAATTATATCAACATCATTTAATAAATTTTTGTTAAATTTTTTTATTTTGGGTAATTTATATTTTGATAACGACTTTTCATAATAAGAAATGGTCTTACCTATTGAGGAATTACCACATAGATATTTTATATTTATATATTTATGCTTAACTAATATCTTAATTAATTGAGTACCAATATATCCAGTTGATCCAGCGATTAACGCATTAAGCTTTAGCATTTTATATTATAACAGTTAAAAATTAAAAAAAAATTATCTTTTAGAGAATTGAAAGCTTCTTCTAGCTTTTCTTCTACCAGGTTTTTTCCTCTCAACTGCTCGAGAATCTCTAGTAGTAAGTTTTTCGGTTTTTAATGTACCTTTTAAATTTTCATCAAATAAAACTAATGCTTTAGCTATACCATGTACCATAGCTCCAGCCTGACCAGTCGGTCCACCGCCTTTAACACTACATCTAACATCATAATCTGTAGACTGATTTATAATCTCAAATGGTCTTGTAATTTGCATTTTGTGTGTCTCATCAGCAAAATAATCACTAAATAATTTTCCATTAACATAAATTTTACCTGAACCTTTTTTCAACCATACTTTAGCAATTGACGTTTTTCTTCTACCAGTTGCATATTTACTGTCTTTAAAATCTAATTTAATTTTAGGAGATTTCGAAGATGTTTGAGTATTTTCCATGTTAATTTCTAGCTAAATTTTTGCTATTTAATTTATTTAATTCGATCACTGTAGGATTCTGTGCAGAATGAGGATGGTCATTACCTGCATAAATTTTTAATTTAGTTAATTGTTTTCTACCTAAAACACCGCCAGGTAACATTCTTTTAACCGCAAGTTTTAAAGTTTCACCTGGTTTTTTTTCATGTAATTTTTCAGGTGTAGCAATCTTAATTCCGCCTGGGTGACCTGTATGTCTATAATACTTTTTGTCTTGAAATTTTTTTCCTGTAAATTTTACTTGTTCAATATTTTTAACAACAACAAAATCACCATCATCCATGTGTGGAGTGTAAGTTGTTTTATTTTTACCTCTTATAATATTTGAAACAACCGTTGCTAATCTACCAACTACTGCATTAGTAGCATCAATTTCATACCAAGATGATGTTATTTGGTCTTTTTTAAGGAATTTCGTCATTGTGCGAGGATTAATACTATTATTAAAATCAAAGTCAATTTTATATTTACCTTGAAAATAGGTCTTAATTTGATAAAAAGATATTGCCGATTTGATCCTATTGCGGGCTTTAAACTGCTAAAAGGGAATATTCATAAATTTTCGGTAGGCATTTGAACTATATTGTGCGCCTTACATTAAGTTAAAGCACTAAAAAAGGAGCAAACAATGAGTGGTAAAAGAAACAACCCTGAAACTATTGCAATCCATGGTGGGGATTACAGAAGTGATCCTGCAACAAATGCTGTTGCTGTACCAATTTATAGAACTACGTCTTACGAGTTTAATAGCACAGAACATGCTGCTAATTTATTCTCATTAAAAGAGTTTGGGAATATTTATACCCGAATAATGAATCCAACAAATGACGTATTAGAAAAAAGGATTGCTGCACTTGAAGGTGGTTTATCTTGTGTAACGGTTTCATCTGGTCAAACAGCATCAACTTTTGCAGTATTAAATGTAGCTCAAGCGGGTGATAACATCGTAAGTTCTACAGATTTATATGGAGGCACTGTATCATTATTCAATAACACGCTTAGTAAACTTGGAATAGAAATACGATATGCAGATCCAAGTGATCCTAAAAATTTTGAAAAATTAATTGATGATAATACCCGTGCATTTTATGGTGAAACCCTCCCTAACCCATATTTGAGAGTTTTCCCTATTAAAGAAGTATCGGATATTGGACGAAAATATAATATTCCTCTAATAATGGATAATACAGCTGCACCTGTTATTTGTAAACCTATAGAACATGGCGCTGCTGTAGTTATTCATTCCTTAACAAAATATATTGGTGGACACGGAACTGCAATTGCTGGCAGCATTGTTGATAGTGGAAATTTTGATTGGACAGCTGATCCTAAAAGACAACCATTATTCAATGAACCTGACGCAAGTTATAATAATGTAATATGGGGAAAAGCAGTACCTGAAATGACTGGAGCCAACGTTCCTTTTTCAGTCCGTGCTAGAGTTTGTCTGTTAAGAGATCTTGGTTCAGCATGTCCTCCGGATAATGCTTTTGCAATCATTCAGGGTCTTGAGACTGTTGCTTTAAGAATGAAGCAGCATTGTGAAAATGCACAAAAGGTTGTTAATTTTTTAAAAAAACATAAAGAAGTAACAAAAGTAATTTATTCAACCGAACATGATAAACATATCTCAGATAGAGCAAAACAATACTTAAAAGGTGGAAACGGACCAATGGTTGGTATCGAACTTAAGGGTGGAATTGATGCTGGAAAGAGATTTATAGAGTCGTTAAAAATGTTTTATCATGTTGCTAATATTGGTGATGCTAGAAGTTTGGCTATACACCCAGCTAGTACAACTCACAGTCAATTGAATGAAAAAGAGCTAGCCGCTTCTGGTGTAACTCAAAGTTATGTTAGACTATGCATTGGTATTGAACATATTGATGATATTATAGAAGATTTAGATCAAGGCTTAAATAAATCGTCAAAGGGGAAACTTAAAGCAGTTAGTTAGATGTTGTATTTATAAAGAAAAAATAAATAGAAGAGGTTACTAAAAAAATTGAACTTACTTGGTGTACAGCAGCAATATAAATTTGCGCACCAAGTATTATTGTAAAAATTCCTAAAATAATCTGTAAAATTATAAAAAATCCTAAAATATTAACTGATTTATATAGTTTATTTATTTTATTTTTATAGACTTTAAAAAATATAAATACATAAAAAAATCCAATTACATATGCAAGGTTCCTATGGATAAATTGAACTAATGAAGGATCACTAAAAACAGACAATTTAAATAAATTTTCAATTTTATTATCATTCGGAAAATAAGTGCTTCCCATAAGAGGCCAAGAATTATAAATTTTACCTGCATCCATTCCAGATACAAATGCACCAATAACAATTTGAATTAAAATTAATACCAAAAATATAAATGGAATTATTGAATTTATTCCACCTGAAATGTATTTGTAATTTTGATATTTTAAATAATTCCAAAAAATTAATGATAAAATCAAAAAAGCAATTAATAAATGAATAGATAATCTAAAATGACTAACGTCTACCCTATCAACTAAACCACTGCTAACCATATACCAACCAATAAAGCCCTGAAAACAAATAAGAAAAAATATAAAATATAAATCTAATATTTTTGAGATTTTTACTTTGAGTGAGAAATATATAAGTGGTATTAAATAGCATAAACCTATTAATCTTCCTAAGAATCTGTGTGCCCATTCCCACCAAAAAATCACTTTAAATTCTTGTAATGTCATGTTGAAATTCTGTAACTTAAACTCAGGTATTTCTTTGTATAAATTGAAATACATTATCCAATCGTTTTGGTTCAGAGGAGGAAATAAACCAGAAAATAATTGCCATTCTGTTATTGAAAGACCAGAATCAGTTAGTCTTGTTAAACCACCAACCACAATCATAATAGAAATGATAATAAACATAGTTATCAACCAAATTGACAACTGATTATTAATTTTTGGATTAATAGTGTACATAAACGCTTAAATATAATATTTTTTTAATAATCCAAATATATAAATGTCGCCTTTAAAAAGAAAAAAATTAAGTAAAATTAGAATAGAATTAGATAAAATTGATAATTCACTTATTAAAATAATAAAAAAAAGAACAAATCTTGTCAAAAAGGTTTTGGAATTAAAAGATAAAAAAAACCAAATTATTGATCAAAAAAGAATAAATATTATTTTAAGAAATATTAAGAAAAAATCAGTTTTGAATAAGATAGATCCAAAAATTACAAATAGGATCTGGAAGAATATGATTTGGGCTTATATTGAGTACGAGAAAAAAAACTTTAAAAAGAAATAGTTACTTACTGTGTGGAGGTAATTTCTTCTCCACAAAGATTTCATGTTTCCTTGTTTCAGGATTGTATTTTTTAGCTGAAAGTTTCACTTTTGCTTTTTCTCCACCAGCAGGTTTTTTTACATAATAAAAGAATGAACTATCAGGCTTCGCTTCAGGAACTAATCTTACCTTAACATGTGTTTTTTTTGCCATATCACTTCAACTCTTTTATAATTTTAGAAATCTTAACTAATTTATTTTTTAAATTCTCAGTTCTTATAGATTTATCTGCAATTTCGTCAAGCTTTAAAGAGACTTGATTGTTTAGTATCTTTTTTACACCATTAATTGTCATACCTTGTTCTTTTAAAAGAAACTTTACTTTCTTTAGAAGATTAATTGTTTTTTCATCATAATATCTTCTGTTTGAGTTTAATATTTTAGGTTTAATTTGCTTAAATTGTGTCTCCCAAAATCTGATTATATGGGTTGGAAGGATGCCCTTTTTATTTACTTGTAGCTTTAAAATTTTTGCAACTTCTCCAATGGTTTTATAAGCACTTTCTGACTTATTCATTTTCTTTCATATTAATAAATTCTTTAAATTCTTTTGACGGCTTAAACAAAACAACTTCTCTGCTCGATATTACTTTTGTCTCTTTGGTTTTAGGGTTTCTTCCTACTCTTGATTTTTTTTGTCTTATAGAAAACGTGCCAAACTTTGATAATTTTAATTTTTTTTCTGATTTAATATTTTTGACAATTGTTGATAGAAAATCATCAATTAAGTTTTCCGAAATTTGCTTAGAAAAACCAAGCTGCATATAAACTAAATTAACTAAGTTTTTTTTAGTTAAATTTATTCTCATTTTAAATATTGTGCTTGATCTTTTCTATCAAATTACCTTTTACAATTCTATGACAAACGTCAAGTGAGTTTGAAAATCCTATATAATCAGTTCCACCATGACTTTTTACTACTGGTGAATCTAATCCAATAAAAATTGCACCATTGTACAATCTAGGATCAAGTCTTTTCTTGAATTTCTTTAAATTTGATATGTTTAATAATGATGAAATTTTACCCATAATATTTCCAGTCATTGTTTTTTTTAATTCACTAGTAATAAAATTTGCAGTACCTTCAGCTGTTTTTAATGCAACATTTCCTGTAAAGCCGTCTGAAACAATAACATTTACATTACCATCCATTAGATGATTACCCTCGATATATCCTGCAAAGTTATAATTATCAGAATTTCTCTCATTTAAAATCTGATATGTTTCTTTTATTGTTTCATTTCCTTTTAGTTCTTCAGACCCAATATTTAACAATGCTACATTAGGTTTTTCATTAGGATATAGTGAGGTGTATAAAGAAGCACCCATTATAGAAAAATCCATCAAATTTTTTGAACTACATTCAATATTTGCACCTAAATCTAATACTACACTCATACCTTTTTTATTGGGCCAAAGTGCAGACAAAGCTGGCTTGTCAATATTTTCAATCATTTTTAAATTTAGTTTAGCAACTACTAATAAAGCTCCAGTGTTACCAGCCGATATAACTATATCGGCACTCTTTTCTTTTACACTCTGAATGGCAAGCCACATACTTGTTTCTTTACCTCTTTTTGCTCCCTCTAGAGGACTATCCGTGCTTTTAATTACTTTATCGGTGTGAATAATTTCATAAAATTTACTTTCAATTTTATTCTTAATTAATTCTAATATTTGATTTTCGTCACCAAAAATTTTATAAAAAATATTTTTATTTGATTTATTATTTAGAATAATTCCATCGATAATTTTTTTAGGTGAACCATCTCCACCCATTGCATCAACTGCAATTTTAATCGAATCTGACATTTTATTAGAATATTATACTACTCTTTTGGGTCTAAAACTTGTCTTCCTTTATACATGCCGGTTTTTAAATCTAGATGATGAGATAATCTATATTCACCAGACTTTTTATCCTCAACTATATTCTTTGTTGAATATCTCATAGTTTGGGCTCTTCTCATCCCGGTTCGGGAAGGGGTTTGTTTTCGTTTTGGAACTGCCATAATTAGGGGTTTCTTACACTTTTTAAATAAGAATTCAAAGTTTTTTTTGACAAATCATCATTAAAATTTTCAAAATAATCAAGTAAATATTCAATATTTTTAAAATCACTCAAAAAAATTGAAATTTTTTTTAATTTATCAGGTTTGGACAAATCTTCCCAAAAATGAATTTCGGAAACCATAGAATGAAATAAATTTATATAATCTTTCATTTTTTTATTAATAGATTGGTCACCATAACCAATTTCTCTAATACTCAACTCAAGTTGACGAAAATTAAAATCATAAATTTCTTGTAATACACTCTTATTTTCATCATTTTTGTAATTTTTAAGAAAAAAAGAAAAATGCAGTAAAAATAAGGTTAGACGGTCAGAAAAATTATCTTCTCTGTTTAAATCTTTATATAAATCTTTATTTCTAGTGTAATTTATTAAATTATTATAAAGATATAGATAATTTTGTTTCATGCATAAAACATTATATATAATTTTTTTTTCATTAATAGTTACAAATTGTTCCTTTAAGCCTGTTGTTAAGCATCACGGTGTTCCTTTTTTAGAAAAAAAACAAAAATTACTTGTTGTCAACAAAAGCAATAAAAATGATATAAAAAAAATACTAGGTTTTCCATCCACTAAAAGTAAATTTGACGATGATATATGGATATATATTGAGAGAAAACAAACACAATCAAAAGTAAAAAATTTAGGTAAAATGAAAATTTTTAAAAATGATGTCTTGGTTTTACAAATAGATAATTATGGTGTTCTTAAAAAAAAAGATTTTTATAACAAAGATGATATGCAAGATGTTACAATTGCAAAAGCTTCTACTAAAGATGCTTATAACAGAAATGCTTTTATTTATGACTTTCTATCCAGTATGAGACAGAAAATGAATGACCCTCTTGGACAGAGGGCCAAAAAACGTAAAGAAATTAGCCAGCGATAACAGCAAGCAATAATAAAGCTACTATATTTGTAATCTTGATCATGGGGTTAACAGCTGGTCCTGCTGTGTCCTTGTAAGGATCTCCAACAGTATCACCCGTAACAGCAGCTTTATGAGCTTCAGAACCTTTGCCGCCATGATTGCCATCTTCGATATATTTTTTTGCATTATCCCAAGCTCCTCCTCCTGCTGTCATTGAAACAGCAACAAAAAGTCCTGTTATAATAACACCAAGCAACATTGCTCCAACTGCAGCTAAGGCAGCAACCTGACCACCTATTGCTAAAATTATGAAATATAAAACAACTGGTGAAAGTACTGGCAATAAAGATGGTATAATCATTTCTTTAATTGCTGCAACAGTCAACAAATCTACTAATTTTGCATAATCTGGTTTCTGTTTTCTTTTCATAATGCCAGGGTATTTTTTAAATTGTCTTCTTACTTCTACAACTACTGCACCACCTGCTCTTCCTACAGCTTGCATTCCCATAGATCCAAATAAATAAGGCAACATTCCACCTATCAATAAACCAACTACCACATATGGATTAGATAAATCAAAAGTTACAACAATACCTTCTAGTGCAGATCCAGCTTCTTTTGAAAAATGTTTAATGTCTTCAGTGTAAGCAGCAAATAAAACAAGAGCTCCTAATCCTGCTGATCCAATAGCATAACCTTTTGTAACAGCTTTTGTTGTATTACCAACAGCATCTAAAGCATCAGTAGTTTTTCTTACTTTTTTATCTAAATTAGACATTTCAGCTATACCACCAGCATTATCTGTCACAGGACCATAAGCATCTAATGCAACAACCATTCCAGCTAATGCAAGCATTGTAGTGACTGCTATGGCTATCCCAAAAAGACCAGCAATTGCATTAGTAATTAAAATACCTGCAACAATAATTAAAGCTGGAATTGCTGTGGCTTCCATTGATACAGCTAATCCTTGAATAACATTTGTTCCATGTCCAGTTGTTGATGATAAAGCAACAGATTTAACAGGTCTATAATTTGTACCTGTATAATATTCAGTTATCCAAATTAATAATCCTGTAATTACTAAACCAATAACTCCGCAATAGTACAGATTCATGCCATTAAAAGTTTTACCATTTACTGTATATTCATTTGCAAACCCTATTACATGGTCTGTTACAGGCCATAAAATAACTAATGACGCTACAGCAGATACTATGAATCCTTTGTAAAGTGCATTCATAACATTTTTAGTTTTACCTAATTTTACAAAAAAGGTTCCAAGTATTGAAGTTAACAAACATGCAGCACCGATACTTAAAGGATAGATCATCATATTTAAATCACCCACAAAGAAAATTGATGACAAAACCATAGTAGCAACAATAGTTACAGCATATGTTTCAAAAAGATCAGCTGCCATACCTGCGCAATCACCAACGTTATCTCCAACATTATCAGCTATAACGGCTGGATTTCTTGGATCATCCTCTGGGATACCTGCTTCTACTTTTCCTACTAAATCAGCACCTACGTCAGCACCCTTCGTAAAAATTCCCCCACCTAACCTTGCAAAAATTGAAATTAAAGAAGCACCAAAACCTAATGCAACAAGAGCATTGACAATTTCTCTTTCATCAACATTTAATTTTAATAAGAGATAGTAATAAACAGCTATTGACAACAATGCTAAACCAGCAACTAGCATACCAGTTACCGCACCTGATTTAAAAGCAACGGAAAGACCTTGAGCTAAACCTTTTCTTGAAGCCTCTGCTGTTCTTACATTAGCTTCAACAGATACCAACATTCCAACATAACCTGCAATACCTGATAAAGCAGCACCAATCAAATATCCTACTCCAACTAAGGGACTAAAAGCTATACTAACAATTACCAAAACAACAACACCAACAATTGCTATTGTTTTATATTGTCTTGCTAAATATGCTTTAGCACCAATTTGAATAGCAGATGCAATTTCTTGCATTTTTTTATTACCTGCGTTTGAATTAAGAATATTTTTTCCAGTGAAAAATCCATAGACAATGGATAAGAGGCCTGCTGCTATTGTATATAATAAAATCGTTTCTACTGTTGAACTCATGAAAACCTTAATGTTGTTGGTTGTTAAATTTTAAGCCCGCACAATACAAAAAAAGCTAAAAAAGACAATAATTAACTTTTAGAATTGATGAACATAACCTTTGTTTTTAAGTACTATTTCCTTACCTTTTTCATCAATAATTACTGATCTTTTTTTATTAGAACAAATTTTACCTATTTTAGAAATTTTAATACCAATATTTTTAGATGTTTGGGCTATGATTCTAGATTTATCTTTGCTTGCAGTAAATAAAATTTGATAATCATCACCATTTGATACCAGTTTAATCTTTTTCATGTTTTTCATTTTTATTATTTTTAACAAATTCTTTGAAATTGGGATTTTATTTTCATTCAAGGAAAATGATAAATTTTGGTTATTTATCATTTTACTCAAATCAGCAATCAAACCATCAGACAAATCAATGGAGGAATTTGCAAAGTTTAACAACTTTTTAGTCAATTTTATTCGTATATTAGGTAGATAATATTTTTGAGTAAAATAGTTTTTTAGTTCTTTAGATACTTTAATTTTATTTTTTAAAATTTGTAGGCCCATAAAGCTATCACCTAGAACACCTGTTACATAAATATCATCATTTATCAAAGATTTATTTCTATAAATAATTTTTTTTGAATAACCTAGCGATGTAACAGTAAAGCTAAGTTTATTAGAAAATGTGGTATCACCACCACATAGAGAAATATTATATTTATTTTGCTCTTGTATTAAGGACTTTGAAATAAAAGATAAATTTTTTTTTGAAAAAGTCTTATTGTTACCTGAGGCAGCAATAAAATAAAATTTTGGCAACACTCCTTTACAAATTAGATCTGAGATGGAGGACCTTAAAATTTTTTTAATAACTAGATGAGGGTGTTTAAAGTCAATAAAGTGATAGCCCATATTATATGTATCAACAGAAATAGCTATACCCTTTTTTTTATCAAAAAAAACATCATCATTTAAATTAAGAGCAGATTTATTTTTTTTTGAGATCTTTGAAAAATAATTTTTAATTAATTCAAATTCATACATTTTTAGATCTCAATTTTTTTCCAACATTATCTAGTAAGGCATTTAGATATTTTGTCTGAGAATTTTCTAAAAAAAAATTAGATGAATTTAAATATTCCTTTATAATTATATTCAGTGACAATTGAGGTTTGTACATGAATTCATAAGTTGCTGCTTTAAGAATAGTTTGAAAAACTTTATCAAGATTATCAAATACAAAATCACCACCTAGTTTTGTGTTTAATTCATCTAATATAAGGTCATTTCTTTCTATAGTCCCTGTTACGATATCTTTAATAAATTTTTTAAATCGGTGTTTTGGGAAATCTAAATTATCATCCTCATTATAAAATTTACCATACAATTTTTGAATAATTATAACTCTTGGATTATTTTTGGGATTAAAATGAGTTCTCATTTTTGAGACAAAATAGAAATTACAGCTTTAGCAGCTTCAGCACCTTTTCGTTTTCTTGCTTTAGCTTGTTTCATATTAAGGCAAGTAATAATACCGTTACCGACAGGCTTTTTGTTATTTACAGATATATCCATAATTGCATTGGTTGATGCTTGAGAAATAAAATCAAAATGAGGGGTTTGTCCTTTGATAACACACCCAAGAGCTAAAAATGCATCATACTTTTTAATATTTTTTGAAATTGTAACTGGAATTTCAAATACTCCTGGAACAGATATTATCTTAATTATATTTGATTTTGGAATTAAACTAAGAGCACTGCTCAGTAATCCTTTTGATATATCTTTATAATAATCTGCAATAACTATTAAATATTTTTTTTTCATTAAATAAGTTCCTGTTTAGTAATCTTTATATCATATCCTTCTAAACCAATAACTTTTTTTGGCGACTTAGTAATCAATATCATATTTTTAATTTTTAAATCTTTTATTATTTGAGCACCTATTCCATAATTTCTTATGAGTTTGTCATTACCTCTTTTATAAAATTCTTTGTTTTTGTAATCTTTCAGTGTTTGTGTAACAGATCGTAGATTAGAGTCTTTTATAAAAACTAAGACACAACAAGTGTATTTTTTAAAATAATTCAAAGTTTTATTAAATGAATTAGGTAATTGTTGACTAATTAAATAATTTTGGACTACATTTGATGAAATTACTCTAACTCTAGGTGTAACACCTTTTTTAATATTCCCTTTTATTAATGCAAAATGCTCCGCACCGTCTAATAAATTTTCATATATTCTTATTTTATATTTTTGATCTTTTACTTCAATATTACTTTGCTTTTTTAAGCGTATTAATTTTTCTTTTTTTAGTCTGTAAGCAATTAGATCTTCAATTTTTCCAATTTTAAGTTTATGTTTTTTTGCAAAATTAAAAAGATTCTCACCTTTTGCCATTGTCCCATCTTCATTCATAATTTCACATATAACTGCTGAATTATTTTTTTTAGCTAATCTAGATATATCTACTGATGCCTCTGTATGTCCTGCTCTGACTAATACTCCACCATCTTTAGCTATAATTGGAAAAATATGACCTGGAGAAACAATATCATTTTTGTTTGCATTTTTTTTTGATGCAATTTTAATTGTTCTAGATCTATCTTTTGCAGAAATACCTGTGGTTATTCCTTTTTTTGCCTCTATGGAAATTGTGAATGCAGTTTTGTTTCTGGATTGATTGATAGGTGACATTAAACTTAAATTTAATTTTTTTGCCTGAACACTATCGAGAGCAAGACATATTAATCCACGGCCATATCTGGCCATAAAATTTATATTTTTTGCATTAGTGTCAGAAGTAGAAATGACTAAATCACCTTCATTCTCTCTTTTTTCATCATCTACAAGAATAAACATGCCACCCTTTTTGGCTACATTGATTATTTGTTCAATTTTAGCAAAATTATTTTTTTTCATTAAAATAATTTCTAACGTATTTAGATAAGATATCTATCTCAATATTAACCAAGCTCGATTTCTTTAAAGTAGATAAATTTGTTTCTTTATACGTATGAGGGATAATCCAAATTTGAAATCCTTTTTTTGTAACTTTTGAAATTGTAAGAGATATACCATTTACACTGATAGATGCTTTTTCTATTAAATGCTTTCTTTCCTTCTTGGGGATTTCAAACTCAAAAACATATGATTTATCTACCTTAGTGATATTTAACACTTTACCAACAGTGTCTACATGGCCTTGACATATATGACCTGAAATTTTAGTACCGTATTTTAAAGGTAATTCTAGATTTATAATATCTTTAGTTTTTAAAAATTTAAACTTTGATCGTTTGATTGTTTCATTGGAAAGATAAAATTCCATATTGTTTTTTTTAAAAGAAATCAATGTTAAACACACACCATCACAAGCTACTGATAAACCCATGTCTCTACTTGAAACTTTAAGTTTACTTTTTACAAAAATATTAAGCCCCTTTTCTCTTTTGACTATTTTAGAAATAGACCCTTGGTTATAAATAATTCCGTTAAACATATTATTTGTTATAATGAGTTATTGTATCTTTTCCATAGAAAGAATTAAGATTTTGTCTAAATGGATATTTTTTATTTAAAAGATTGAATCCACTAAATTTAACAAAAAATGAATTTGTTGGAAGTTTTTTTTGACTTTTGAATAAATAAAATTCATTAAATATTTTACCCTTTAATAAATTTGTTGTGAGTAGATCGCCTCCTTCCACTAAAGTATTTCTAAAACCTAAAGAGTAAAGTTTTTTCATAATTGATCTTAAATCTAAGTACTTACTGTTATTTAATTTTGCTTTAATTAGTTCTATTTTCTTTTTTTTAAACATAGAAATTCTTGTCTTATTTGCTTTATTATAAAAAACGATAGTATTTTTTTTATTAGCTGTCTTAAAAATATAAGTATTTTTGTTCAAAGTTAATTTGTTGTCTAGGATAATTCTTACTGGAGAATATTTTTCAAAACCTTTTATTCTGCAATTTAATTTAGGATTATCAATATTTGCAGTTTTACTTGAAGTAATTATTGTGTCATTTTTATATCTTAATAAATGAGTAAATTTATCAGAATATTGGTTAGTTATTTTTGTTTTAAATTTGCTATAAATAAGTTTATTTTTTGAAATAGCTATCTTGCCAGTAACAAAAGGCTTTTTATTTTTTCTATTAAAAAAATAGGGAATATAAAATTTTTTTACTTTATCTTTTAGAAGACCTATAGATACATCAATGTTATGAGATTTTAAAATTTTAAAACTTTTTTTTCTTACCCTTTTATCAGTATCTTCAAGTGCGTAAATGACTTTAGATATTTTTGATTTAATTATTTCATTAGTACATGGTGGTGTTATACCTTGATGACTACATGGTTCCAATGTGACATACATTTTTGCACCATTAAGTTTCTCATTACAATTTTTAATTGCATTAAATTCTGCATGAGGTCTACCATTATAAGAAGTTTGACCAATTGAAATAATATTATCATTTTTTACTATTACACAACCAACAGATGGATTTGTTCCAGTTAATCCCTGTCGAGATCTTGCCAAATCTAAGGCAATCTCCATGAATAGTTTATCTTTTTTTGTAAATTTATTTTTTTTTGAAGACATCTATCTTGTCCACGAATTGAACAAAGTCTTGTTCTTCTCTGAAGTTACGATAAACAGATGCAAAACGAACATAAGCAACAGGATCTAATTCTTTTAAACCTTCCATTACCATTGTGCCAATTGTACTTGTTGAAATTTCACTTTGACCAAGCTCTTCTAAAGCTCTTGAAATTTTACTGATAAATTTTTCAGCAGTACCTGTATCTATAGGTCTTTTTTTAAGAGCAATATATATTGATTTAGCAAGTTTATCTCTATCAAATGCAGATTTTCTTCCATTTTTTTTAACTACGATCAGCTCTCTAAATTGAATTCGTTCAAATGTAGTAAATCTTTCACCACAAACACACATTCTTCTTCTTCTTATAGCAGTACCATCTTCAGTAGGACGTGAGTCAACAACAGAGGTTTCACCTTTTTTTTCACAGGGG
This sequence comes from uncultured Pelagibacteraceae bacterium, assembly GCA_902622795.1. Lineage (GTDB taxonomy): Bacteria > Pseudomonadota > Alphaproteobacteria > Pelagibacterales > Pelagibacteraceae > Pelagibacter. Next base: position 198,882 of record CACNRD010000001.1, read on the forward strand.
CAAATCATTAATTAAAGATTCTTATATATTGGAAATGATGAAGTTAAAGCAATAACTTCATTTCTAACTTCATCTTCTACTTTACTGTTGTCATCTGGGTTTTCTGATAACCCTTTAAGAGTTTTTGTAATCAATTCACCAACTTTCTTACATTCATTTAAACCAAAACCACGTGTTGTAATAGCTTGTGTTCCTAGTCTTATACCAGATGTTACCATTGGCTTTTCTGTATCAAAAGGAATACCATTTTTATTACACGTAATATTAGCTCTTGATAAGCTTTCAGCAGCCAAGTTACCTTTTACATTGTAAGGACGTAAATCAACCAACATTAGATGAGTATCCGTACCATCAGAATAAATTTTAAAACCATTATTTTTTAAAGTTTCTGCTAAAATTTTTGCATTTGCTAAGACAGATTTAATATAGTCTTGAAAATCAGGTTGAAGAGCTTCTAAAAAACCAGCTGCTTTAGCTGCAATAACATGCATTAATGGACCACCCTGGTAGCCAGGAAAAACTGCTGTGTTAAATTTTTTAGATAATTCTTCGTGATTAGTTAAAATTATTCCACCCCTTGCACTTCTAAAAACTTTATGCGTAGTAGATGTTACTACATGAGCGTAGTCACATGGGTTTGGATAGCCCTTTCCAGCAACCAAACCTGAAAAATGTGCCATATCAACCATTAGATATGCTCCAACTTTATCTGCAATTTCTCTAAATCTTTTAAAATCTATAACTCTTGAATATGCACTTCCACCTGCAATTATCAATTTTGGTTTATGTTCTAAGGCAAGTTTTTCAACATTGTCATAATCTATAAGTTCAGATTTTTTATCAACATCATACCCTATTGGATTAAACCATTTTCCTGACATTGAAATTTTTAGACCGTGAGTAATATGACCTCCTGAATTTAAACTCATACCCATAAAAGTATCACCAGGTTTTAACAGTGCCAAAAATACAGCACCATTGGCTTGTGCTCCTGAGTGTGGCTGCGCATTTGCAAATTTACAATTGAAAAGTTTTTTTAATCTTTCTATTGCTAAATTTTCAGCAACGTCAACATGTTCACAACCATTATAATATCTTTTACCAGGGTAACCTTCTGCGTATTTATTGGTTAGCACTGAACCTTGAGCTTCTAAAACTGCTTGAGAAACAATATTCTCTGATGCAATCAATTCTATATGTTGTTGTTGTCTTAGCAGTTCATCTTGAATTGCCTTATAAAGTTCTGGGTCTTTTGAAGATAAACTGTCTTCAAAAAAACTTTTATAGTTATCGTTTATATAATTTTTTTCACTAGACATTATATTTTTTTAATTCTTTTTGTATGCCTTCCACCTTCAAATTTAGTATTTAAAAAAACACTAACACAATTTAAAGCATTTTTTTTAGTTAACAACCTTGAACCTAATGTAATGATATTTGCATCATTATGCAATCTTGATAATTTTGTTGATTTTAAATTAAAACATTGAGCAGCTCGAATATTTTTATGTTTATTTGCAGCTATATTCATCCCCATTCCAGATCCACAAATTAAAATTCCAACATTATTTTTGCTATTTTTTACTTTTCGAGCAACTTTATGAGCGTAATCAGGGTAATCTACTCTGTTATCAGAGGACGGTCCTAGATCAAAAAAATTCATTTTTTTTTTAATTAAATGTTTTTTAATGATTTCCTTTAATTTAAAGCCAGCGTGATCAGAAGAAATATATATTTTTTTCAAACTAATTAAATTTATAATCAAGAACACAAGCTACAAGGTGAATTCTATTTTCTTCACCTCCATTGAATGCATTGTGATATTTAGTATTATTTGTAACCCATACAGAACCATCTGCAGGCATATGTTTTGCAACATTATCTATTACCATTAAACAACCTGGGTTAGTAATAATTGGTATATGAAGTCTTGGCTCAGGATCTCTATGCCAACTCAAAGTAGATCTTGGCTCTTTTAAAAGAATTCTTATTCTACCCAATTTATATTTTGAAGAAAGCACATCATACACTTCCTTAAAATATGTGTTTTCATAATCTTTAATAAATTCAGAATATTGCGACTCATCAACCTTAATATCTCTTGAAACTTCTTTTCCAGTTTTATCAGGCTTGGTCCAGTAAACTCCTCTAGCCTTGCTGCCTTTGATTGAATCTGGATCACCAGGGATTTGAGTTAGTGAAATGGCACCAAAGTGAGTTACACCGCCACCATCATCAAATTTTTTAATATTTACAATTTGATTGTATGCTTCTTGCAACTTATCTATGTCAAATTTTATGTTCTGTTTTTGAAAATCACTGAAATCTAAAATTCTTTCCTCTTTTTTTATATTCAGGTCTACAATTTTTGTGCTATCTATAGTCATCGAAATTGTGTTGTACTTATAATTTTATATATTTGTATAATACTTTTGTCGCATTAATAAAGTAAATTTAAACATGATTACAGGAAAATATCCAAATTTAAGATTAAGAAGAAACAGAAAGGAATCGTGGACTAGAAGGTTGGTTCAAGAAAACACACTAAGTCCAAATGATTTTATATTACCAATTTTCTTAATAGATGGATCAAACAAAAAAGAATCAATATCTACAATGCCAGGTGTCTTTAGATACACAATAAATAGAGTTTCTCAAATAGTAGATAAAGCAATTAAAAAAGGTATTCCAATGGTTTCTCTTTTTCCTAAAACAAAAAATACTTTAAAAAATGATTTGGGTTCAGAAGCATTAAATGAAAATAATTTAGTTTGCAGGGCCATACTAGAAATTAAAAAAAGATATAAAAACCAAATTGGAGTTATGTGTGATGTTGCGCTGGATCCTTATACATCACATGGTCATGATGGATTAATAAAGTCAAATCAAATAAATAATGATGAAACGATTGAAGTTCTAATAAATCAATCTCTATTACAGGCTGAAATGGGATGTGATGTTCTCGCACCTTCAGACATGATGGATGGAAGAATAGGAAAAATAAGAAAAGCACTTGATAATTCTAACTTTAAAAACACACAAATTTTATCCTATGCTGCTAAGTATGCCTCTAGTTTTTATGGACCTTTTAGAGATGCTGTTGGTTCTAAAAGCTCACTTAAAGGTGATAAAAAAACTTATCAAATGGACTTTAGAAATAGTGATGAGGCTATGCGGGAAGTTGCTTTGGATATAAAGGAAGGTGCAGATATGATTATGGTTAAACCGGGGATGCCATATTTAGATATTATAAAATCAATAAAAGAAAGATTTAGAATTCCAGTTTTAGCTTACCAAGTTTCCGGTGAATACAGTCTTTTGGAAACTGCTATTAATAAAAAACTAATAGATAGAAATGCTGTTTATGAAAGTTTAGTTTCTTTTAAACGTGCAGGGGCAAACGCTATTGTTTCATATTACGCAGATAGAATAGATAAAATTTTAGAATAATTATTTCAAAGAATTTAAAAAAATTATTCTACTATTGGGATAATTTAAATTATTTGGTTTTAGGATTGTTTTATCCAAATAATCTCCAACTAATTTCAATCCACTTAATAAGATATTTATATCGGTTACCTCCAAATCTTTCTCAATAAGAAAGTTAGGGACGTATTTCTTTTCACTATAAGAAGTTGCAAAATAAACCGTTTTGTCATCTTCTAAATTTTTTTCTACTAAATTTTCTAGCTCAAGATCGTAACCTAGTAATTTTAGTAACTCTAATTCCCAGAAAATATATTTTTTAAGCCAGTTTTGATCATTTAATAAATTAAAAAGTTCTTCGATAAGAGAGTAAACTTTTTTATTTGCCTGTGCTTCTGCTGTTAATATTTTTATTAAGTTCATAGCTGAAGTAATGCAAGAAAGTTTTTGCTTATGATCAAAATAAAATGGACTGTAAGCATTTAAAATTTCAATTTTAAAATAACCAATTCTATTATCATTTTTTGAGTTATAATTAACATGAAGTTTGTTGCCAACCTGAAGATAATTTTTAATTTTTTTAGATGTTCCACCAAATATAATGCCTGAAACTTTGCCTCTATCTAATGTATATAATTCAGCAATTATTGAGTTCTCACTATACCTACTTTTGCTAACTAAAAAACCTTGATCAATCCAATTCATATTTTTTTTAATTTATATTTTTTAGACATTCAATAGCAGCATTTTGCTCAGCGTCTTTTTTTGATTTGCCTGTCGATATAAAAAATTTCGTATTAGGAAGCTTAACTCCCACTTTAAAAATAGGTTTATGACGTGGTCCTGTATTAGAAATTATTTTATAGGTTGGTAATTTTTTAAATTTTTTTAAAGCTAGCTCTTGAAGTTTTGTTTTTGCATCAATTTGAGTAACAACACTTTTTTCTATATGATTATCCCAAAGTTTTAAGATAACTTTTTCAGCTATATTTAATCCTTTGTCTAAATAAATAGCTCCCATTAATGCCTCGCAACTATCTGAAATAATTTTGTCTTCAATTTTGATAATTTTATTTTTTGGGTTGAAAGTTTTTATATATTTCTCTAACTCAATTACTTTTGCAACTTCTAAACATGTTTTTTTATTTACTAATGATGCAAATTTTTTATCAAGTATACCCTCTTTTTCATTAGGATAGATCTTTAAAAGTTTTTGAGAAATAACTAACCCAAGCACTCTATCTCCTAAAAATTCAATCTTTTCATTATTTTCATTTGGGTTAAAACTTTTGTGAGTTAATGACTGAATTAACAAATTATTATTTTTAAATTTTATGTTTAGTTTTTTTTCTAATTTTTGATAGTTTATTTTCATCAATTAATTTTATCAAATGTTCTATTAAATCTAATTGATTTATGCCATTTCCAAAATTCAAAAATACTACCCATCCTTCTATCAGATGAAAAAAAAATAAATTGGGCTTTACCAACTAGATTGTCTTTATGAACATAACCAACACTTGTTAGATATCTGCTGTCTTTAGAGCAATCTCTATTGTCACCTAAAAAAAAATAATGGTCATCAGGGACAGTAAAGATATCTGAATTCTGGTATGTGTATTCTTTTAAGTACACAGTGTGAAATTTTTTTCCATTCGGTAATTTTTCCTCAAATTTAAAAACATCAATAATTTCACTTCCACAATAAATATAACTTTTGCTAAGAGTTTTTGACTTTAATATTTCACCATTATTTAAATAAAGATTAGAGTCTATAAATTGAATCTTGTCGCCTGGTAGACCAATAAGTCTTTTAATATAATCTGTTCTATTATCTGCTGGTGTTTTAAAAACAACTACATCTCCACGGTTTGGACTATTGAACATTACTCTTTTGCTGAGTATAGGAGGACTAAAAGGAAAAGAATGCTTACTATAACCGTAGGAATATTTTGTAACAAACAACCTATCACCTACCAACAATGTTGGCTCCATCGATGATGAAGGAATATAAAATGGTTGAATTAAAAGAGATCTTATTACTAAAGCAATTATTAAAGCATAAAATAAAGTTTTTATATTTTCAGAAAAAAAATTTTTATCTAACTTCATGTTGATTGAATGATTGCAAAGGCTGTTGAATAATCTTTTTCATCTGAAATTGACAGAAAAGAATTAAACTTTTTAATTTTATATTTTTTTTGCACAATTTTTATAATTTTTTTATTATCAACATATTTAGGCATACCTTTTTTATCATTTGTGATTTCAATGTCTTTAAAACTTAAATTGGAAGAAAATCCAGTCCCTAATGCTTTAGAAAAAGCTTCTTTGGCTGCAAATCTCTTCGAAAAAAAAGCTACTTTATTTTTGGTTTTTTTTGATAATTTAAGTTCATTACTACTATAAATTCGGCTTTTAAATTTATTGTTCTTAATGGATTTCTTGATCCTTTTGTTATCAATGATGTCAATCCCAATTCCAAGAATTTTCATATTATTTCAATAATTTTTTAAAATTTTTAATCACTTTTGACAAACCGTGGAATACCGACTCCCCTATTATAAAATGACCAATATTATATTCATGAATTTCTTTTATTTTTGAGAGTAATTTAGTGGTTTTATAATCCAAACCATGCCCCGCATGAACTTCTATACCCAAAGAATTTGCAAGCTTAGAACTATTTTTTATTCTTTGAAGTTCTTTGTTATGTTTTTGTTTTGATTTAACCTTATTTGATAAATTTCCTGTATGTATTTCAATACAATCCACTTCAAGTAATTTTGAAATTTTAATATCTTTTAAAGAGGGATTAATAAATAAACTGGTTCTTATTTTAGCTTTTTTGAATTTAAAAATTATTTTTTTTAATTTATTAAAATTTTTTTTTAAATTTAAACCTCCCTCTGTTGTAATTTCTTTTCTATTTTCTGGTACTATGCAGATGTAATTTGGTTTAATTCTTAGAGCGTTAGATATAATACTTTCATTCATTGAAACCTCGAGATTAACTAAAACATTTTTCAAATTACATATACTTTTTGCATCTTTGTCATTAATGTGTCTTCTATCCTCTCTTAGATGTATTGTTACAGAGTCAGCTCCACACTTTACTACGTGTAATGCAGCACTGATTGGATCTGGATGTTTTTCACCTCTTGCATTTCTTAATGTTGCAACGTGATCAATATTTACACCTAATCTTTTCACTTAATAAATCTACTTCCTGGAGTTGTAATCGGTACTGATTTAAGTGTTTTAGGTAATTTTTTTTGACTATATACAGGCACATCTATTTTTAAATGAGAGACAATTTTAGTTTTTATTTTTAAAGATTTTTTGGATGATCTATCTATGATAGATGCAAATCCCAATAACTTAGCATTTGCTTTCTTTATTAGTTTAACACATTCTAAACTCGATTTTCCTGTAGTAATAACATCCTCGATAATTAGAACCCTAGCACCTTTTTTGATATTAAAACCTCTTCTGAGTGTAAATTTGCCTTTAACCCTCTCACAAAAAATTGTTTCTTTTTTAAGAAGTCTGCCTATTTCGTAACCTATAATGATTCCACCCATCGCTGGAGCAAGAATTAAATCAATCTTTTTATATTTTTTTTTGATTTGGTTTGCTAGAGATTTGCAAATTTTTTCAGCTAAGTTTGGGAAACTTAAAAGTTTTGCACATTGAATATATTTTGATGAATGCAATCCTGATGATAAAATAAAGTGACCTTCCAACAATGCATTAGTTTTTTTTAAAGTATTTAAGGATTTTTTGTGTGAAAGCATTTCTTTTTTCTTCGTGTCTAATTATCTTAAATTTTATACCCTTTTGTTTTAGCACTGCAATAAAATTTGTGAAATTTTTAAGGTTTCTTATAATTAACTTAAATTTAAAATTAATATAGTTTGGATTTTTGCCTACCATCTCTAAACTAGAGATATTTAATTTATGACTTCCAATTAACGAACTGATATCACCAAGTTGACCAGGTTTATCAGGTAAAGACATCCAAAGCGTTGTATTATATTTTTTAATTTTTTCCTCTTTTTGTTCACCCTTATCGTGCCAATACCGCCTTATGGCAGCTCTAGCTTTTCCAGTTTTAGTAGTAGGTATCCAATGGAGTGATGGGGAATTATTTTTTGATGTGATGATATTTACACGATCACCATTATGCAAAATTGTTTGTAGATCGCTTTTGTTTCCATTTATTTCACATCCAGTTGCAGAGTTACCAATTTTTGTATGTACAGCATAAGCAAAATCAATAGCAGTAGCTTCTTTAGGTAATTTGATAACTGAACCTTTAGGAGTAAAACAAAAAACGTTTTCTTGGAACATTTGAAGTTTAGTATATTCATATGAATGCTCTGGATTTTCATTTTTTTCTATAATTTCAACTAAATCTTTTAACCAATCATATTCCTTCCAGCTTAATGAATTAAACTTTTCTGAAGATTTATATTTCCAATGTGATGCTATGCCTCTCTCTGCAAATTCATGCATTTCACTTGTTCTAATTTGTATTTCAATTGGTTTTTTATTTGAACCTATTACTGAAGTATGAATAGACTCATAACCGTTAATTTTAGGAGAAGATATATAATCTTTAAACTTTCCAGGAATACAATTCCATTTTTTATGAAATATTCCTAGCGTTTTATAACAGTCATCAATATTTTTTAAAATTACTCTAAATCCAATAATGTCGGTCACTTGTTCTAGAGAAACTCTTTTTTTTTGAACTTTTCTCCAAATTGAAAAAGGAGTTTTTTCTCTTCCATAAATTTCTGCGTTGATATGATTTTCATTTAAAATAGAGCTTAACTCAAAAGAAAGTTCCTCAAATAAATTTTTCTTATCGAGTTTGATTTCGTCCAATCTTTTTTTAATTAATTTTCTTGCATCATTATTTAAAATTTCAAAAGATAAATCTTCAAGCTCATCACGGATTCTATGCATTCCCATTCTGTCTGCAAGTGGTGCATATACTTCCATTGTTTCTTGGGCAATCCTTTTTCTTTTATCTTCCTTAGTTATTGCTTTGATGGTTCTCATATTATGAAGTCGATCAGCAATTTTAACTAATAAAACTCTAATATCTTTAGAAGTTGCTAAAATTAATTTTCTAAAATTTTCTGCTTTTGAGTTAAAACTTGCAGTGTTTTCAAAAACAGAAATTTTAGTAACTCCATCTACTAAATCTGCTACCTCAGGTCCAAATTCATTTTTGATTGTCTCATATGTGGCAACAGTATCTTCAATTGTATCATGTAATAATCCGGTAGTAATAGTTGCGCTATCTAATTTTAATTCAGTAAGAATATTTGCAACCTCAATTGGATGAACAGAGTAAGGGTCACCAGATGCTCTTTTTTGATTTTGATGTGCCTTAATAGCAAAGTTATATGCTTTATCTAATCTCTCATGATTAAGAAATTTATTATATACTTTAACTTTATTTATTAGTTCATTAGAATTCAGCATTCTTTACTATATCATTAAATTAAATTTGTTTAATAGATGTAATATCGTCCACAGGAAGTAACGAAATTAGGGTCTTAATATCTAATTTTTTAGATGGGTGTTTCCAGTTTTTTTCAATCTCAAACAAGGGGAGTAAAACAAAATTTCTTTTATGCATTCTTTTATGAGGTAAATTTAGCTTACTTTTGATATTTAATTTCATTCCATGAAAATCAATAATGTCAATATCACATATACGGGGAGAGTTTTTTTTTGATTTTTTTCTACCTAAGCTAATCTCAATTTTTTTACAAATATTGAGTAAACTTAAAGGATCGTGATAACTAATAATTTTCAATATTATATTTAAATATTTTGGATAATTCGGATTAGGCCATGATGGTGTTTCATAGTATTTTGAAATTGAAATAAATTTTATGTTATTTTCTTTTAAATGAAATTTAGCTTTTTCAATATTTTCACTTCTAACACCAAGATTTGATCCTATGCCTAAATAAACAATTTTAGCTGGATTTTCTGATATATCTTGATTTTTCACGGTTCCAATCTCTGTTTTTTTTTGTTGCTCTTTTATCGTATTGTTTTTTTCCTTTAGCAACTGCTAGTTCAATTTTAGCTTTACCTTTTTTAAAATACATTTTTGTAGGTACAATGGTAAAGCCGTCTCTTTGCATCTTTCCAATAAGTTTGTTTATCTCTCTTTTGTTTAACAAAAGTTTTCTTTCATCTGTTGGATTGTGATTTGAATAGCTTGCTTGTTTATATGGAGAAATATGTGAATTAATAAGTACTATTTCACCTTTTTTTTCAACTGCATATGCATCTGCTATATTAACTTTACCATCTCTGATGGACTTAATTTCAGAACCTTTTAAAACAATTCCTGCCTCTAAAAGATCTTCAAAAAAATAATTAAAACTTGCTTTTCTGTTTAAACAAATAATCTTTAAACCAGAATTGGTTTTTTTGTTCATTAAATAAGTTTTGCAGACTCTATGGCTTTTTTTATAATTATTTTAGTCTCTTCTGTAACTTTAACCAATGGTAATCTAACTTCATCGTCACACAAATTCATTAGTTTGGCAGCATATTTTACTGGACTAGGGTTGCTCTCTACAAACATTGCAGTATGTACTGGTTGCAAAATGTCATCTAATTCTTTTGCTTTAGCAAGATTTTCTTCATTTTTAGATGTTGAATTTTTTTGAAATTCTGAGCAAAGCTTTGGTGCTATATTTGCAGTTACACTAATAGTCCCAACACCTCCTCTTTTATTAAATTCAAATGCGTTATCATCGTTTCCTGTTAATTGAATAAATTCATTACCCATTTTCTTTAACTGTTGATCAACTCTGTCTAAATCACCAGTGGCATCTTTTACACCAACAATATTCTTTAATTCATATAGTCTTGCCATTGTATCAACTGACATATCAATTACTGACCTGCCTGGTATATTATAAATTATAATAGGAATTCCACATTTATCATTAATAGCTTTATAATGTTGATATAGTCCCTCTTGAGTGGGCTTGTTGTAATATGGTGTTACAATTAATGCAGCATTTGCACCTGCCTTTTCAGCATGAGAAGTTAGAGAAATAGCCTCCTCAGTAGAGTTAGAGCCCGTACCAGCGATAACTGGTATTTTTCCATTACTCTCTTTAATGCATAAATCAATCACACGCTCATGTTCAGTATGGCTGAGGGTTGGAGATTCTCCAGTAGTACCAGCAGGGACTAGTCCGGACGTACCATTGTCAATATGAAAATGAATTAGCTTTATATATGCATCTTCATCTAGACCATTATTTTTGAATGGAGTGATTAAGGCAACATTTGATCCTTTAAACATAAATACTTATAACATAGTTTAGAGATTCATATACATAAAGATTATGTGCAAAAAAATATTATTTATTCTTGGAATGGTCTTATTTGTTTCTCTTAAAATAACTAACCTTTACGGAGAGACAATACAAATTGTTCCTCCTCAAAAACCTACTTTATCATCAGAAGAGATAATTAAAAAAATATCAAAAAATATTATTATTCCTCTTAAAAAACCTACAAAATTAAAAAAGGTTGAAAAAAAGGTTGTTGTTAAGGAAATAAAAGAGAAAAAGTTAAGTTATAAAATTCCTAAAAAAAAACCAAGTGTTGCAGGAGTAACAACTACTAAAAACATTAAAATATCTAAATATTTTAGCAAAAAAGATTTTGGTTTGGCAAAAAAAGCTATTTCTGAAATGCAAAAAAGTAAATGGACTTCAGCTTTAAATATTTCCAAAAAAGCTAAGGATAAATCTATTTATAATTTTATTCAGTGGAGACATCTACTAACAACTGGAAATCAAGCCTCTTTTTACGATTATAAGGTTTTTATAGATAGTAATCCTGAATATCCAAGAATTGATAGATTAAGATATTTGGCAGAACATAAATTGTCTACGGCTAATGTTTCGCCCAAGAAGATCATTACATGGTTTGGAGCTAACGAACCGCTTAGTGGATATGGTAAAATGATATTAGGCGAAAGTCACCTATTAATTGGTGATAAATCTAAGGGTACAAATTTAATTAAAGAAGGTTGGATTACTGCAAAATTATCTAGGAATGATTTAAAGTTTTTTAGAAAGAAATTTAAAAAAAGTCTAAATGCTGATGATTATATTAAAAGAGCTGATTACCTTGCGTGGAATGGAAAGCATTGGGATCTTAAAAGACTAACAAGATATTTGCCAAAAGATTATGAGCTTTTATATACGGCCAGACAAATACTAATAAGTAAGGGATATGGAGTTGACCAAGCAATTAAAAATGTGCCACAAAAATTTAAAAATGATGCAGGTCTTAATTATGATCGTTTGAAATGGAGAAGAAAAAAAGGTCGTGTAGACTCTTCAACAGAAATTCTACTTAAAATTAGAAATGATAAAGATTATTTAGTGATGCCAGAAAAATGGTGGAAAGAAAGAGAAATAATTTCACGGGCTCTAATTTATAAAAAAAAATACGAAATTGCTTATAAAATATCAAGTAATCACGGTATGACTGAAGGGTCAGACTTTGCAGCAGCAGAGTGGATGAGTGGCTGGATAGCTTTGAGTTTTTTAAATGATCCTTTAACAGCAAAAAATCATTTTAAAAATTTTTATGACAATGTTAATTATCCAATTAGTACCTCTAGAGGAGCTTATTGGCTAGCTAGTGCATATGAGAAACTTGGAGATAAAGAGCAATCGAATAAATGGTATTTAGAAGCATCAAAATATTTAACTACTTATTATGGTCAATTAGCATTTTTAAAGATCAATCCAAATGAAAAATTTGAACTTAATAAAGACATGGAAGTTGATAAAAAATATCGACTTATTTTTTTTAATAAAGAATTGGTTAAGATTACTTATCTTTTAGATGAGCTTAAAAAAGATAAATATACTAAATTTATTTTAAGACATCTGGCCAAAGATGATATTTCCAAAGGCAGTGAAATACTAGCAGCTGAACTTGCAACAAATATAAATAGATATGACTTTGCTATACAAGTTTCTAAAATTGCTTCATATCAAAAAAGGTTTCATAATAAATTTAATTATCCGATAATTAGTACTCCAAAAAGTATTAATGGAAGAAAAATCCCAGATAGCGCTTTAATTTTATCTATTATAAGACAAGAAAGTGAGTTTGATTTAGAAGCCAACAGTCACGCTGGTGCAAAAGGATTAATGCAACTAATGCCCTACACTGCAAAATTAGTTTCTAAACAAGCAAAACTTCCTTATTCAAAATCAAGATTAACTACTGATCCTGAATATAATATCAATTTAGGTTCTCATTATATTGCAGGCCTTATCTTACAATATGATGGTGCATACCCTTTTGCAGTTGCCGCTTATAATGCAGGACCAAACCGAGTTAAGTATTGGAAAAAAATTAATAAAAATCCACAAAAGAAACAAATTAATTATGTTGATTGGGTTGAGTTAATAAAATTTAGGGAAACACGAAACTATGTTCAGCGGGTAATGGAAAATTACAATGTTTACCGATATATATTAGAACAAAGGCCTATTCCAATGAGAAATTTCTTTAAAGATCGTCCTCTATTTTAATGGCGGAAGAGGAGGGATTCGAACCCTCGGTACAAGTTTCCTCGCACGGTCATTTAGCAAACGACTGGTTTCAGCCTCTCACCCACTCTTCCGTATGACATTGTGTAATAAGCGATTGTATTGAAAATTTAATCTTTATAAAGTAATTATTCAATTATTATGAGAAATAAGTACTCTATATTTTCTTTATTTAAAAATGCTTTGTCATATCATGAAAATTGGCAAAGAGCCTGGAAAGATCCAGCACCTAAAAAAGAATATGATGCTGTAATTGTTGGTGGCGGTGGTCACGGTTTAGCAACAGCATATTACTTAGCAAAAAAACATAATATGCAAAACATTGCTGTAGTAGAAAAAGGTTGGATTGGTGGTGGAAACACCGGTCGTAATACAACAATTATTAGATCAAATTATTTATGGGATGCTAGTGCAGGTTTGTATGATCATGCCTTAAAAATATGGGAAGGTTTGTCACAAGAACTAAATTATAATGTTATGTTTAGTCAAAGAGGTGTAATGAACCTTGCTCACAATTTACAAGATGTGAGAGATTTAAAAAGAAGAACTCACGCAAACAGACTGAATGGAATAGATGCAGTTTATTTAAACACTGAGGAAGTAAAAAAATTTTGTCCAATTATAAATACATCACAAGATATTAGATATCCTGTTTTGGGTGGTACTTTACAAAGAAGAGCTGGTACAGCTAGACATGATGCAGTTGCATGGGGATATGCCAGGGGTGCAGATGAAATGGGAGTTGATATCATTCAAAACTGTGAAGTTAAAAGTATCAAGAGAAGTGGTGATACAGTTGAGGGTATAGAAACAACAAAAGGATTTATTAAAACTAAAAAAATTGGTGTAGTTGCAGCAGGACATTCTAGCGTAGTTGCTAATATGGCAGGTTTAAAACTTCCACTTGAAAGTAAACCCTTGCAAGCTTTAGTTTCTGAACCTGTGAAACCAATTATTGACACTGTTGTTATGTCAAATGCTGTTCATGCATATGTTAGTCAATCAGATAAAGGTGAGCTAGTTATAGGTGCTGGTACAGATGATTATATTTCCTATTCTCAAAAAGGTAGTCATCAAATTGTAGAAGGCACTTTGAATGCAATTTTAGAATTATATCCAATTTTTAGTCGTATGAGAATGCTGAGACAATGGGGTGGTATTGTTGATATATGTCCTGATGCAAGTCCTATTCTAAGCAAAACATCGATCAAAGGATTATATTTTAATTGTGGTTGGGGTACAGGTGGATTTAAAGCAACACCTGGTTCTGGAGATTTATTTGCTCATACTATTGCTAATGACGAGCCTCATAAACTGAATGCTGCATTTAATTTAAATAGATTTGTAAGCGGTGACCTTGTAGATGAACATGGTGCTGCAGCAGTTGCACATTAATGTTTTTAATTAATTGTCCGTATTGTGGAGAAAGAGATCAGCAAGAATTTAAAGCTGGTGGAGAAGCACACATTGAAAGACCCAAACAACCAACTGAACTAAGTGATGATGAATGGGCAGAATATTTATTTATGAGAAAAAATATTAAAGGTGTGCAGTTTGAAAGATGGAACCATGCTCATGGTTGTCGTAAATGGTTTAATATGGCTAGAGATACATCTAATGATGAAATAAAAGCAATTTATAAAATAGGTGAAAAACCTCCAACACAATAAAATGACACAAAATCTGAGAGTAAAATCAAGTGAATTTATAGATGAGACTAATAGAATTTCATTTAAGTTTGATGGAAAAACATACTATGGATTTAAAGGAGATACTTTAGCATCTGCTTTAATAGCAAATAATGTTCATTTAGTTGGTAGAAGTTTTAAATATCATCGACCAAGAGGAATTATGACGTCTGGTTCTGAGGAACCGAATGCAATCGTTCAAGTAAATCCTAATTCAAATATTACAGAACCAAATGCAAGAGCAACAGAAATAGAAATTTATGAAGGTTTAGAAGCATCTAGCCAAAATTGTTGGCCAAGTGTTAATTTTGATATAGGTGGAATAAACAATTTTCTAGCTCCCCTCTTTCCAGCAGGCTTTTATTATAAAACTTTTATGTGGCCTAAAAGTTTTTGGGAGAAGTATGAATTTTTTATTAGACATTCTGCTGGCCTTGGAAAATCTCCAAATACAAGAGATCCCGATATATACGACCATAGAAATATTCATTGTGATGTATTAGTTGTGGGTGCCGGTATATCTGGAATATTAGCAGCAAAAAATGCAGCAAAAAATAATTTCAAAACTTTACTTTTAGATGAAAAGAATGAGCTTGGTGGATCAACAATATTTGAAGCAAATGAAGACAATAAAATTAATCATAATTCAGCATTTGAATGGTTAAAAAAAGAAATTAATGAACTTAAAAATATTAAGAATCTTGAGATTAAAACTAGAACAAGCGTAGCAGCATATCATCAATACAATTATTTACTTGCTAGAGAAAATTTAACAGATCATTTAGTCAAAAAGGATAAAAAAAATAAAATTAGACAACGACTTCTTAAAATTAGAGCTAAAAAAGTGATTTTAGCAACAGGTGCACTAGAAAGACCTTTAATTTTTAATAATAATGATAGACCTGGTATCATGCTCTCTTCAGCTATTAAAAAATATAGTAATTTTTATGGTGTTGCATGTGGAACTAAAAACATTTTTTTCACAAATAATGATAGTGCTTATGAAAGTGCTTTATCATTGCATAATAAAGGAATTAAGGTTGAAGCTATTATAGATATCAGGGAATATTCTGATGCAAAAATAATTAAAAAAATTAATGATGCTGGTATAAAAATATACTGGGCACATACAATTGTTGATACTAAAGGGTACAAACGATTAAGTGGCGTATCTATAATGAAACTTTCAAATGACGGTACATCGGTTACTGGTAATAAAATTTCTATTTCTTGTGATTGCTTAGGTATTGCAGGCGGTTGGACACCTGCCGTACATTTATACACGCAATCTGGTAGTAAACTAACCTTTGATGAAGAACGAAAAATTTTTTTTCCTAAAACTGATACCAAAGAACAAATTAGTGTTGGATCCTGTGGCGGCGACTTTGAACTAGATGAAATAATTACAAATTTAAATTATAAATTAAAAAATTTTTTGAACATCAACAAAACTGATTTTGAAGGTATTACTTTAGAAAATGATCATGAAACTTCAAAAAGAAATATTTGGCTTTTACCCTCTGATCAGACTATTGGTAAAACTAAGCCTTTTGTCGATTACCAGAATGATGCAACAGCAAAAGACATAAAACTCGCACTAAGAGAGGGTTTTAGATCAATCGAGCATGTTAAAAGATATACAACAACAGGAATGGGCACTGACCAAGGTAAACTTGGAAATATGCATGCTTTAGGAATCATTGCAGATACAGCAGGTGTAAAAATGGGAGAATTAGGGACGACAACTTTTAGACCACCATACACTCCTTTAACATTTGGAACTATTGTTGGAAGAAATGTAGGAGAATTTTTTGATACATTCCGAAGAACTCCTATGAATGATTGGCACATTAAAAATAAAGCTGAATTTGAAAATGTTGGACAGTGGAAAAGATCATGGTATTACCCTAAAGAAGATGAAACAATGCATCAAGCCGTTCAAAGAGAAAGTAAAGCAGCTAGACAGAGTGCTGGAATATTAGATGCTTCTACCTTAGGTAAAATTGATATTCAGGGAAGTGATGCTTCTGAATTTTTAAATAGAGTTTACACTAACGCATGGTCAAAACTTGCTATTGGTAAATGCAGATATGGATTGATGCTTAATGAGGACGGTATGGTTTATGATGATGGTGTTACGACGAGACTAGGTGAAAATCATTATATTATGACAACTACAACAGGTGGTGCCGCAAATGTTTTAGGAAAACTTGAAGATTACCTTCAGACTGAATGGCCCGAGTTAGACGTATATTTAACTTCTGTCACAGATCATTTTGCAACAGCTAGTCTATGTGGTCCTAACAGTAAAAAAATTTTAAATAAAATTATTCCTGATTTAGATTTATCAGATGACAATTTTCCACACATGTCATTTAAAGAGGTATTAATTGATAGAATCAAATGCAGAATTATGAGAATAAGTTTTACAGGTGAGCTGAGTTATGAGATTAATACACCAGCAAGTTATGGTGAGGCTATATGGCAAAAATGTATAGAGGCTGGAAAAGAATTTAATATTACTCCCTATGGAACAGAAACAATGCATTTATTAAGAGCAGAAAAAGGTTTTATAATTGTAGGTCAAGATACAGATGGAACAATGACACCTATTGATCTTCAAATGGGCTGGATTGTAAGTAAGAAAAAATATGACTTTATTGGAAAAAGATCACTTTATAGATCCGACACAATGAAAGAAGATAGAAAGCAATTAGTAGGTTTATTGACTGAAGATCCAAATATTGTTTTGGAAGAAGGTGCTCAAATTGTTTCTGAATTAAATCAAAAACCAGTTGAAATGCTTGGTCATGTAACATCAAGTTATTTCAGCCCAAATCTTAATAAATCAATAGCATTAGCAGTTGTTAAAGATGGAAAAAATATGATGGGTAGAAAACTTTTCGTTCCAATGGAAAATAAAAATATTAGTGTCACAGTGGCTAATACAGTGTTTTATGATGAGAAAAATGAGAGGCTAAATGCTTAATTATAAAACAGCAACAAATGAAGAAATTAACTGCAATGGTGTCTTTGTTAAAGAAATTTCACCTACAATGAAATTAAATTTAAGAGGTAAAAAAAGAGAATTTTTTACTAATATAGGTAAAAATCTAAATATGCTTCTTCCAACAGAGGCTAATACCTCAACAATCAGTGATAAATTAACCGCTATTTGGCTTAGCCCTGATGAATGGATGATAGTTACTAACGATGAGGTGAAAAAAGATACAAATGAATATAAGCTAAATGAAATACTTTTTAATGATATATCCAAATCAAGTTTAGGTGCTATAATTGATGTTACAGATCAATTTGTTCAATTAGAAATCAAAGGGAAAAATATCTACGAAATATTTTCTGCAGGAAGTCCATTCAATTTTAGTGAATTTAAAGATAAAAAAGGTTCATCTGTGCAAACAATTTTAAATCATATAGATGTTATAGTTCACAATAAGGGAGATCAAATTGTTAATTTATTTGTAAGAAGGTCTTTTGCTCAACATCTTTGGTCCTGGATTAATGACATTGCTTCAAGATTATAAATTTAATTTTTTCTTCTAAATTCCCATGGCATTTCAAATTTGCCCTGCCAAATACCAAGTTTATTATTTTTTGCATTCATTTCATCTGAAATGTATTTTTTAGAATACTTTCTATAAGCTACTGCATAACCGTTTGATACTAACCAAGAATTGAGATTTTGGTTTCTTTTATAACATTCTCCAATAAGCCTATTATATCTATCAACATCCTTTATCTTACATTTTATAATTTGATTATTTATTTTTTTAGTTAATTTATAAGTAGAAACTTGTCCACATAAGTAGCTCTTGGTTAACGAAAAAAAACTAATTGTTAGGTAAGGCTTTTTACATGTTTGTTTTTTTTCTGGAGCATCTATCCCATGTAACCTTATTTTTTTATTACTTATTTTAATTGTATCTCCATCAATAATTTTTGCAAAACCAGTAATTTCCTTAATTTCTTCTGACTTAACATCATTGTAAGTAAATATAAAAACGACTAAACAAATAATAATCATTATTAAAACTTTTTTTTTGGTAAAAAACATCTTTAAGTAATTTAGATCAAATTATGTGGTGACTAATTTATTTTTTATATAATATTTAACGTAAAAGAATAAAATAATTGATATCGACCATTGAAATGTGGCCCAAATATAAAAAAATGTTTTAAAATCTGCGTTAATATATCTGGCAATATGAAATGACAATATGGGCACTATAACGTTTCTTATAATATTATTTAACATGGCTTTTTCTGATTTTTTTAAAGCCATAAAAAATCCATTTGAAAGAAAGAAAATTGGATATGCTGGTAAGATGAAGGCTGATATTTTTAAGTACATAGAACCATATGCGATTACTTCAGAATTAGAGGAGAAGAATTTTGGAACAATGTCAGCACTTAAATATACAAGAACACCTGAGAATAACATTAAATACAAACCGTATTTTACTGATGTAAAATATGATTGTTCAACTCGCTTATAATATTTAGCTCCAATATTTTGAGCAATTATAGAAATAATTGCTGTATTTATTCCTAAAATAGGAAGTAAAACAACCTGTTCAATTCTAGTTGCAGACCCATAACCTGCTACTGCATATTCGCTAGAAAAACCAACATAAGTAAAAACAATAGCAGCAGCCACTGAGTATCCTAAAATAGCAACTGTTATTGGCATAGATTGAAAGAAAATATTTTTTAGAAAAAAATATTTTACTTTAAAATAACTAAAAGTAATTTTCTTTATTCTTTCATTAGTTAGAATTTTTCTAAGTACAATTAAAAGAGAAACAAATTGAGCAATTAGCGTTGCTACACCAATTCCTGATATTCCTAAAGCTGGTATAAATAAAAAACCAAAAATAAAAATAGGATTTAAGATTATATTCAAAAAAAAGGATAAAATTAAAGCATTTCTATATGTTACTGTGTCTCCTTCTGCATGTAAAAAAGAATTTAGTGCTACAACTAAAATAAACAATATTGTACCCAAGAAAATTATATTTATATATTTTAGACCTAGACTGGTGACCTCTGTCGTTGAATTCATTAATAGAAATACTTTTTCACCAAATGTAAAACCAAGTATTGATACGATTAATGAAATAATTATTGCATAGAAAATAACGTTTACAAAATAACCTAAAACATTTTTTTCATTTTTCTCTCCAATACTGCTACCAATCAAAGATGTACCAGCTACTGTAACACCAATAGATGTGGCAATTATTATAAAGAAAATTGGAAATGACTTACTTAAAGCAGAAAGCGCTTCAGGAGATATTTTTCCAGCATAAAAGGTATCAACTATTGTATACAGGGTTTGAAAAAGCGTTCCTATACTAGCTGGTATTGCAAGCTTTCTGACTAAAGTTGAAACCTCATCTTTTAATAAATTCATTTAATTTGTTAGATGTTATTAATATTCTTTTTGGAAGATATGTCTTTTTCCAACTTTTTTAGCAAGGTTAATTTGCTTTTGTCTCATTCTAAATCTTGTTTTTTGTTGATCTGTTAATTTATCGTGACAATTTGGACATGAAACGCCTTCCTCATATTTTTTTGAATTTTTAATCTGTGGAGAAATTGGTTTTCTGCAACCACTACAAATTGAATAAGAACCAGATTTTAGACCATGTTTTAAACTAACTCTGTTATCAAAAACAAAACATTCACCTTTCCACAAACTTTTTTTTTGATTTGTCTTTTTTAAATAATTTAAAATACCACCTTTTAATTGATACACATTACTAAAACCTTTTTTTTCTAAATAAACTGAAGCTTTTTCACAACGAATTCCACCAGTACAAAACATTGCGATAGGTTGATTTTTTTTAAGATTTTTTAAATATTTTGGGAAATCCCTAAAATTATCAATATTTGGATTTGTAGAACCTTTAAAAGTACCAACATCATATTCAAATGGTTTTCTAGCATCAATAACAAGTGTTTTTTTATTCCTTATTAATTTATTCCATTTGTTTGGGTCTACATGACTGTCTTTTTTTTTGATCATTTGACTAAGTTTTAAGTTCATAGGAACAACTTCAGTCTTAATTTTCACTCTAGGTTTATGGAAAGGCTGAAACAAACTTTTTGATATATTGAAACTATTAAAATCTTTAAATTTTAAAATTTTTTTTAACTTATTAATAGTAGTTTTAATATCTGGTCCCTTACCAGAAATAGTACTATTTATACCTTCTTTTGAAATTATTACCGTTCCTCGAATATTATTTTTTATTAAAACTTCATTTATCAATCTCTTATTTTTTTTTAAATACTTAATATTTAAAAACTTATAGAAACCAAATACTTCGTACATTACAATTTCCTACATATAGTCATTCCATCCCCTAGAGGAATTATGGTTTTCTCTACTCTTTTATCGTTAGAGACAAATTCGTTAAAGTTTTTAATGGTTTTAGTAATTTTATCATGTTCGTTTTTCTTTGCCACTTCTCCATACCAAAGGACATTATCAATTATAATTAAGCCACTTGTATCAAGCAAACTCAACGATCTTTCATAATATTCTTTATAGTTTCCTTTATCGGCATCTATGAATATGAGTTCAAATTTTTCTTTAATTTCATCTAAACTCTCTAGAGCTGGTTTAATTAAAGTTGTAATTTTATGATCTTGTTTTGCTTTTTTAAAAAAATTAATAGCAACTTTATTTGTTTGCTCATTTTTATCTAATGCAATTATTTTACCATCATCAGGTAATGCTAGTGACATAGACAAAGTACTTAAACCTGTAAATGTGCCAATTTCTAATACTTTTTTTATATTAGAAACTTTAATAATTAAATGAAGTAATTGAGTTTGTGAGATTGATATCTGCATTCTTTTTATGTCACCAAGTGATGTATTGTACTCAATTATTTCTTTTTGGACTGGGTGAAGATTATGTCCATGTTCTAAAATATATTCTTGCAGCTCTTGTGTAATATTAAGGTCTGAACCCATAAACTTTAAAGTTTCTTCTTTAAAATCTCATTTACTAATTGAGGGTTGGCTTTTCCACCTGATACTTTCATTACTTGTCCAACAAAAAAGCCAAATAGTTTTACTTTACCTGATTTGTATTCAGTGGCTTTTTCTCGGTTATCATCAATAACTTTATCAATTAGTGCTTCTAGAGCTTTAGGATCACTTTCTTGTTTTAATCCTTTTTCTTCGACTATTTTTTTTGGGTCTTTGTCTCCTTCCATCATGTGTTCAAAAACAGTTTTAGCTATTTTCCCAGAAATAGTTCCATCTTTAATTAAATTTATTAATTTTGATAAATTACCTGCACTTATGGGGCTTTCAGTGATTTCTAGACTCTTTTCATTTAAAGCAGCAAACAACTCACCAATTATCCAGTTAGTAGCAAGTTTCACATCCGATTTTTTTATTACATTTTCAAAATAATTAGAGGTTTCATAATCTGAAACTAAAATGGTTGCCTCATAAGGAGATACTTTAAATTTTTCAATAAATCTTTTTTTCTTTTCATCAGGTAGCTCTGGAATTTCTAATTTTAACTTTTCTATAAAATCATCTGAAACCTCTAAAGGCAAAAGATCTGGATCAGGAAAATATCTATAGTCATGTGCATCTTCTTTTGATCTCATTGATCTTGTCTCATTTTTTTTGGTATCAAAAAGTCTAGTCTCTTGATCAATATATTGACCATCTTCGATAAGATCTACTTGTCTATTAGCTTCATATTCAATAGCCATTTGCATAAATTTTATTGAGTTTACATTTTTAATTTCACATCTAGTTCCGAATTCTTTGGATCCTTTTTTTCTAACAGAAACATTCACATCAGCTCTTAATGAACCCTCTTGCATGTTCCCGTCACACGTTCCAAGATATCTCATTATTGATCTTAATTTTTTTACATAAGCATTTACTTCACCTGGTGATCTTAAATCTGGTTTACTTACAATTTCCATTAAGGCGACACCTGATCTATTCAGATCAACAAATGTATTTTTTGGGTCTAAATCATGTATGCTTTTGCCAGCGTCTTGTTCTAAGTGTAATCTCTCAATACCAACCTCTTTTTGACCATGCGGCATATCTAAAATAACCTTCCCCTCACCTACAATTGGATCTTTAAATTGAGATATTTGATATCCTTGGGGTAGATCTGCATAAAAGTAATTTTTTCTATCAAAAACAGATCGTTTATTTATTTTCGCTTTTAGTCCTATGCCAGTTTTTATTGCCTGTTTAACACAATATTCATTTATAACTGGCAGCATACCTGGCAAAGCAGCATCAACTAAACTTACCTGGGTATTGGGTTCTGCGCCAAATTTAGTTGATGATGTTGAAAATAACTTTGATTCTGAAGTTACTTGAGCGTGAACCTCTAAGCCTATTACAACTTCATATTGATTATCTTTTCTATTGATTAGATAATCTGATTTATCTTTACTCATTTTATCCACCAATCAGTAATTTTATTTTTAAAATTAATCTTTTCTTCCATTGCATAAGCAATATTTAATATATTTTGTTCATCAAATGCTTTACCAATTATCTGTAGTCCTAAAGGATAACCCTTGGCATCATGACCAGCAGGTATCGAAATTCCAGGCAAACCTGCTAAATTTACTGGAACTGTAAAAATATCGTTTAAATACATCGAAACAGGATCATTTGTCTTTTCACCAATTTTGAAAGCTGAACTTGGAGTTGATGGAGTTAATATAGCATCAACTTTTTTATAAGCTTCATCAAAATCATTTTTAATAAGCTTTCTAACTTTTTGAGCCTTAAGATAATATGCATCATAATATCCTGATGATAAAACATAAGTCCCAATCATTATTCTTCTTTGAACTTCTGCTCCAAAACCTTCAGATCTAGTTTTCTCATACATATCTATTAAATTTTCTCCATCAGCTCTAAATCCATATTTAACACCATCATATCGCGCAAGATTAGATGAGGCTTCTGCGGGAGCTACAATATAATAAGTGGGTAAAGCATAATTAGTATGAGGTAGTGAAATATCTATAATTTCTGCACCACAATCTTTTACATAATCAATACCTTTCTTCCAAAGATCTTCTATTTCCTTGGGCATCGCATCAACTCTATACTCTTTAGGTATTCCTATTTTTTTTCCTTTGATATTATTAGTTAATTCCCTAACGTAATTGTTTCGCTTAAAATCTATCGAGGTAGAATCTTTTTCGTCATAAGAACTAATGACCTCGTGTAATAAAGCACAATCTCTTACGTTTTGAGCCATTGGTCCAGCTTGATCTAAAGAAGATGCAAATGCTACAATTCCGTATCTTGAACAACTCCCATAAGTTGGTTTTAAACCAACGATGCCTGTGAAAGATGCAGGTTGTCTAATTGAACCACCAGTATCCGTTCCTATTGTAATTGGTGTTAATTGTGCTGCAACAGCTGATGACGAGCCACCTGAGGATCCACCAGGTACTAAATCTTTATCGATAGGATTCTGCACACAACCAAAAAAACTCGTTTCATTAGAAGATCCCATAGCAAACTCATCACAATTTAATTTTCCAAGAAGAATAGCTCCTTCATTCCAAATATTTTGAGTAACTGTGGACTCATAAGTTGGAATGAAGTTATTCAAAATTTTACTCCCTGCAGTAGTTTTAACATTTTTTGTACAAAATAGATCTTTGACAGCCATTGGTATACCAGGTAATTTTAAATCTAAATTAGGGTTTTCATCAAACTTTTTAGCTTTATCAATTGCAGCTGAAAAGTCTTCTGTTACATAGGCATTTAACTCTTTGGATTTTTCAGACCTTTCTACAAATGCTTTTGTAACTTCAGTAGATGAAAGTTTTTTATTTTTAATATTTTTAATTAATTCTGAAAGTGATTGTTTTGTAATATCCAACATTATTCAATCACCTTTGGCACAACAAAATAATCCTCATTTTCTTGAGGAGAGTTTTTAATTATTTGCTCTCTTAAATTTTTACTTTTTACCTGATCATCTCTTAACTTTAATGTTGTTTCTGCAACCGAGGTTAAAGGCTGAACATTATCAGTCTTTAATTCATTAAGTTTTTCAATAAATTCAAAAATTGAATTTAAATCGCCTGCCAGTTTCTCTGCTTTTTTTTCATCAACAGAAATTCTTGATAATTTTGATATGTGCTTTATTGTTTTAAGATCGATACTCATATGATAATTAAATATGTCGCAAACTATCACTTAAGACTAAATTATACAATATGATCACTATAGAAGAGTTTAAAAAAAAACAGTCAGAAACATGTAGATTAATTGGTCTAGATCTTGGCTCTAAAAGAATCGGTATTTCAATCTGTGATGAAAAACAATCTATAGCTACACCATTAAAAACATTAAATAAAACTAGTGCAGATAATTTAATCAATGAATTAAAAATGATTATTGAGGAAAATAGTATTAAGGGAATTATAATAGGATATCCTATTAATATGGATGGAACTTTAGGCAGATCTGCCCAATCTGTTCATGATGTCTCTAATAATCTTGATAAGAAATTAGATATTGATGTTTGTCTATGGGATGAAAGACTTTCAACAGTAGGTGCTTTTAATTTATCCAGTCAGCTGGATATAAATGTGACTAAAAGGGAAAAAAATATAGATCAGAACGCTGCTGCATTCATACTTCAAGGAGCAATAGATTTTTTAAATAATTAATGCTTGCCAACTAACAGTATTATAGCTATAGAGTAAATTTTAATGGCATCTAAAATATCTAAAGCTGTTAAAATATCCCAAAAACATTTGTTAGGTATTCAAGATCTGTCAATAAATGATGTAAATATCATTCTTAACGAAGCTCAAACCTTTATATCAATAAACCGAAGTAAGAATAAAAAAATTGATGTTTTAAGAGGAAAAACTCAAATAAATCTTTTTTTTGAACCATCTACAAGAACTCAAAGCTCATTTGAATTAGCAGGAAAAAGATTAGGAGCTGATGTCATGTCAATGAATATGGGAAATTCGGCAATAAAAAAAGGTGAAACTTTAATTGATACAGCCATGACCTTAAATGCAATGCATCCAGATATTATTGTAATTAGACATCAAGACTCAGGAGCCTGCAACCTTCTTTCCCAAAAAGTTAATTGTGTAGTATTGAATGCTGGAGATGGACGTAGAGAACACCCTACTCAAGCATTGCTTGATGCTTTAACAATAATTAATCGAAAAAATAAAATTCAAGGATTAAAAATTGCAATATGTGGAGATATTTTACATTCACGTGTAGCAAGATCAAATATTTACTTATTAAATATGCTTGGTGCCGAAGTAAATTTAGTTGCCCCTACAAATCTAATGCCAAAAGAAATAGAAAAATTTGGGGTTAATACTTTTACTGATATGAAAAAAGGGCTTAAAGATTGTGACATTGTAATGATGTTAAGATTACAAAATGAGAGAATGACAAGTTCCTTCTTATCATCAAACAGAGAATATTATGAATATTATGGATTAACACCTGACAAACTAGATCATGCTAAGTCTGACGCTTTAATTATGCATCCAGGTCCTATGAACAGAGGAATTGAAATTGATACTAGGTTAGCTGATGATATTAACAAAAGTGTAATTAAAGAACAGGTAGAACTTGGAGTTGCTGTAAGAATGGCATGCTTAAAAATATTTTGTGAATAAATGAAAAAACTATACTTTATAAACGCAAATATTATAGACCCTCACAATTCATTAAATGAAAATGGTGGATTAATTATTGATGAAAGTGGAAAGATCGAAGCAATAGGTAAAAAAGTAAACAACAATAATCTTCCATCGCGAGAAAAACCAATTGATTTAAAAGGAAAATATATTTTCCCTGGCCTTGTAGATATGAGAGTGTTTGTAGGTGAACCAGGTTACGAATATAAAGAAAATTTTAGAACTTTAAGTAATGCCGCTTTATCTGGTGGTGTAACTTCTGTTGTTACTATGCCTAATACAGATCCAATTATAGATAATGTTTCTATTGTAGATTTTTTAAAAAGAAGAGGAAGAGATAAATCTAAGATAAATATTTTTCCTTGTGCATCTTTAACTCATAATATCGAAGGAACTAATATGACCGAATTTGGTCTTTTAGCCAAAAAAGGAATAATTGCGTTTACAGATGGTGTCAGAACTATTCAAAATACTCAACTAATGTCTAGAATTATGAATTCTGCTAAGGACTTAGGCTGCTTAATTATGCAGCATGCTGAAGATTTACATTTATCAGAAAACGGTATGATTAATTCTGGTATAATTGCTTCAAAACTTGGTCTATCTGGAATACCAGATATTGCTGAAAGAATTATTATTGAAAGAGATCTAACGTTACTTGAAAAAATTAAATGTAGATATCATATCTCACAAATTTCCTCTTCAAAATCAGTAGATATAATTAAACAAAGAAAAGATGAGATAAAATTTACATCTGGGGTTTCAATAAATAATTTGTCTTTAAATGAAAATGATATTGGTGATTTTAAAACCTTTTTAAAATTATCACCTCCACTTAGAAAAGAGGAAGATAGAGAAGCATTAGTTCAAGGATTGAAAGATGGGATTATTGATGTAATTGTTTCTGATCACAAACCTGAAGATGAAGAGTCTAAACGATTAACATTTTCTCAAGCTGCAACTGGAGCATCAGGTATTGAAACACTATTATCATTAAGCTTGGAACTATACCATAATGGTACAATAAAACTTGAAACTATAATTCAGGCATTAACTTCGAACCCTGCAAAAATATTAAATATAAATAAAGGAAACTTATCTATTGGAAGTGATGCAGATTTTTGTATTGTAGATATAGACAAACCTTGGGTTGTTAAAAAAGAAAACTTAATCTCTAAATCAAAAAATACTTCAATTGAAGATAAGAAATTACAGGGAAAAGTAACCAATACGTTTGTAAAAGGTCAAGAATTATTTAAAATATAAAAATGGAATTTTTAACTATAGGTATAATCTCATACCTAATGGGCTCTATACCTTTTGGATTTATACTAACAAAAATTTTTTTAAAAAAAGATATAAGAGAAATTGGATCTGGCAATATAGGTGCAACAAATGCATTAAGAACAGGTAATAAATTAGTTGGTTATTCAACACTTTTGTTAGATGTAATTAAAGCAATACTTCCTGTACTGTATGTAAAAATTAATCATCCAGAATTAATTTATATTGCATCTCTTTGTGCTTTTTTAGGTCATGTTTTCCCGGTTTGGTTAAAGTTTAAAGGTGGTAAAGGTGTCGCCACATATGTTGGCATATTGTTTACTATAAATATTTTTTTAGGTTTTATTTTTTGTGTGTCTTGGTTACTAATTTTTTTAGTATCAAAATACTCTTCTTTGTCATCGCTTATTGGTTCACTTACAATTCCTGTGTATATTTTTTTGAATGATCAGATAAGTAATGCCCTTTTTTTTGGAATTATGTTTGTTTTAATATTTTATACTCATAGAGAAAATATCAAACGATTGAAAAATAAAGAAGAAAGCAAGACAAAAATTTATTAAATTGACTATCAACTACATTTAAGTAGTTTGTTTAATTATGAATCTAGTCATTGTTGAAAGTCCTGCAAAAGCCAAAACAATTAATAAATACTTAGGAGATAATTATACCGTTTTAGCTAGTTACGGTCATATTAGAGATTTACCATCAAAAAATGGTTCGGTTGATCCGGATCAAAATTTTAAAATGGAATGGGAAGTTGATAACTTTTCAAAAAAATATCTTAAAGATATTACTGATGCTGCAAGAGAATCATCTAAAATTATTTTAGCAACAGACCCTGATCGTGAGGGAGAAGCTATAGCTTGGCATGTAAAGGAATATTTGAATGAGAAAAAACTACTCAAAGATAAAGAGGTCGAAAGAGTTGTGTTCAACGAAATTACAAAAAAGGCTGTTACTTTTGGAATTGAAAATCCAAGGCAAATTGAGCCCTTTCTAGTTGATGCCTACATGGCAAGAAGAGCACTTGATTACCTTGTTGGTTTTAATATTTCACCAATATTGTGGACTAAACTTCCTGGGTCAAAGTCAGCAGGTAGAGTGCAATCTGTTGCTTTAAAATTAATAACAGAAAGAGAGCATGAAATTGAGTTATTTAATCCAGAAGAATTTTGGACTTTAACTTTAAAATTTCAAGATGAGAATAAAAATTCAATTACTGCAAGCATCTATCAATTAGATGGAGAAAAAATTGAAAAATTTACCTTTAAAAAAAAAGAAAATATTGAAAAGGCAATCTCTAGATTAAAGAATAAAAAATTTAATATAAGAGATATTTCATCAAAAATTGTTAATAGAAATCCATCTGGTCCATTTACAACTTCTACACTACAACAAGTTGCTTCAAGTAGATTGGGATTTGGTGCTTCTAGAACCATGCAAATTGCACAAAAACTTTATCAAGGAATTGAAATTGACGGAGATACAGTTGGTTTAATAACCTACATGAGAACTGATGGTACAAACTTATCAGCTGATGCTATTAGCGATTTTAGAAATTTTATTAAAAAAAGTTATGGAAATAAGTATATACCTGAAAAAGCTAATAATTATTCAGGTAAAAAAGCCAAAAATGCACAAGAGGCACATGAAGCTATAAGGCCGACAGATATTAATAGATCTCCTGATGCTGTTAAAAAATATTTAAGTAGTGACCAAAATAAATTGTATAACTTGATATGGAGCAGAGCTCTATCTTCTCAAATGGTATCTGCTAAATTTGACAGAAATACAATAACTATTGTAAGTGAAGATAAAAATACTGTTTGTAAAACAAGCGGCTCAGTTTTAAAATTTGATGGTTTTTTAAAAGTCTATAAAAATCCTAATTCTGAAGATGATGATGAAATACTACCAGAGGTAAAAACAGGACCTATAAATATTGAGTCATTTATAGATGAACAGCATTTTACCCAACCACCTCCAAGATATTCAGAAGCGAGTTTGGTTAAGAAACTAGAGGAACTTGGAATTGGAAGACCTTCTACGTATGCAAGTATTATATCTACAATTTCTAATCGTGGATACGCTGAGATAACTAACAAGAGATTTTTTCCAACCGATCGTGGAAAATTAATTTCTGCTTTTTTAGAAAAATTATTTTCTAAATATGTTGATTATAATTTTACTGCAGGATTAGAAGATCAATTAGACGAAATTACTACTGGAAAAGAAAGTTGGATAAAAGTTTTAGAATTATTTTGGAAAGACTTTAATAGCAATGTATCAGAGGTAAAAGAGAAAAGAACTAGAGAGGTTTTGGATTTACTAAATGAAAGTTTGGGTGCTCTAATTTTTGATAAAGATAAAAGTGGTAATGTTGTTAGAAAGTGCCAATTGTGCAATACAGGATCTTTAAGTTTAAAAAATAGTTTTAGAGGTGGTGCATTTATAGGTTGTTCTAATTATCCAGAATGTAAATTTACTAGACCATTATCAAAAGCTAAAGCTGCAGCACAGGCTCAATTAGCTGAACCAAAATATTTAGGCAAACATGATAATGGAAAAGATATCTTTCTTAAAAATGGAAGATTTGGACCTTATTTACAGTATGAAAAACTTTTAGAAAATATTGAAGAAGAAAATAATAAAAAAAAGAAAAGAACCAAAAAAGCTAAAAAAGATGTAAATGAATTATTAAAAAATGTATCAATTCCAAAAGGAATTGAATTAGACAGTATTGATATTGATAAGGCGAGATTTTTATGTTCGCTACCTAAATCTTTAGGTATCAATCCAGATAATCAAAAAGAGATTTCTCTTAATACAGGAAGATTTGGCCCTTATTTAAAGTGTGAAAATAAGTCTGCTAGACTAGAAAATGTTGAAGAAATATTTTCAATAGGTTTAAACAGAGCAATAACATTAATAGCTGATGCTAAACCAGGAAGAATGTCATCTTCAATTATAAAAGATCTTGGCGAACATCCTGAAGACAAAAAGCCTGTAAGAGTCATGAAAGGGCAATACGGTCCTTATATTAAATACAAATCACTTAATGCAACAATTCCAGAGGAAAAAGACCCTACAGAGCTAAATATGGAAGAGGCTATAATCCTTATTGAGAAAAGACGTGAGTACGATAAAAATAAAAAGTCTAAAAAAAAGAAAAAAAAATGAAAATTTTAAAAGTATTCATCTTCATAATATTTTTATCTTATATTGGTATAAAAAACTCTTTTGCAGAAGATTGTAGTAAGTTTGATAAATTAACCAAGGAATATACAAAATGTAATGCTAAGTTATTAAAAAAAAATGTTGAAAATTTAAAAATTAAAACATCAGAAAAAACTGAAAGTTTAAAAAAGAAAGCAACAGCAAAAATTGATGAAGGCAAAAAAATGTTTAATAAATCAAAATTAAAAGAAAAACTTATAAAATTCAAAAATAGTAAAAATCATAAAGAATTTATGGATAAAATAAAAGAATGACCATTAACAAAAAAATTGAAGAATTAAAAATAGTATTACCTGAAGCGAAAGCTCCAGTAGGTTCCTATGTGGCTACTAAAATAGTTGGAAAACTATTATTTATATCTGGACAAATATCAATTAATGAAAACGGTGAATTAATAAAAGGCAAAATTGGTCAAGAGCTATCAACTGAAGATGGTTATAACGCTGCAAAAAGGTGTGGTTTGAGTATTATTTCACAAGCAAAGAATGCATGTGATGGTGATTTATCAAAAGTCAAATCCTGCGTAAAATTAACTGGATTTGTTAACTCTGCTGATAATTTCATAGAGCAACCTAAAGTTATAAACGGTGCCTCTGATATTATTGTATCAATATTTGGTGATGCAGGCATGCATACAAGAGCAGCTGTTAGTACTAATAGTTTGCCGTTAGGAGTATCCGTTGAGGTTGATGCGATATTTGAATTAAATTGATTTATCTTCCAACACTATAATATTTAATTTTTAATTTTTTCATTTTCAAAGTCGAATACATATTTCGCATATCATATATTTTAAATTTCTGTTTTTTGACTAATTTTTTAAAATTAAGAAGTTTAAAGTCATTCCATTCGGTATGTAAAATGACCAAATCTGCATTTAAGCAAGCAGAAGAAATTGTATTGCAGTATTTAACGTTATTTAAATCTTTAAAATCATCTTTTTCACCTGATGGATCATAATATTTAATTTTACTATTTTTTTTATTAAGATATTTGATCATTGGTATGCTTGATGCCTCACGCATATCGTCTGTGTTTGGTTTAAATGTTACGCCTAAAAAGGTTATAATTTTATTTTTTAAGTTACTACCAAGAATATTTATAACTCTCTTAATTAATAAGGTTTTTCGGTTTTCATTGGAATTGACTACACTTTTAACTATAGATAAATTTGTTTTAAATTTATTTCCGATATCAATTAATGCACGAGTGTCCTTTGGAAAACAAGATCCACCAAAAGCTGGTCCTGCTCTTAAAAACCTATCACCTATTCTTTTATCTGAACCCATGCCAAGAGATACATCTTTGATATCAACACCTGTTTTTTCACATAAATCAGCTATTTCGTTAATAAATGAAATCTTTGTCGCTAAAAAACCGTTAGAGGCATATTTTATAAGTTCTGCACCTCTTCTTGAAGTATTAAAGTATCTTGTTGTTTTTTTAATAATTGGAAAATAAAGAGATTTTAATATTCTGTTAGCTTTATTGCTGTCTGTTCCTACAATTACTCTATCAGGATAAACAAAATCTCTTATTGCCTCACCCTCTCTTAAAAATTCAGGATTTGAAACAATATCAACTAGCTTCCTTTTCTTTAAATTGATTAAAATCTTCTCAATTTTATCTCCTGTTGAAACAGGTACTGTAGATTTAGTAATTATTATTTTATATTTTTTTTTTATTATTTTCTTTAAATCTTTAGCAACACTAAAAACGTGTTTTAAATCAGCCGAATTAGTATTTTTTTTCGTGGGTGTTCCAACACAAATAAAAATTATATCTGATTTTGTCACTGCTTTTTTTAAATCTGATGTGAAAATTAATCTTTTTTGTTTATAATTTTTTTTTAAAATTTCTTCGAGGCCTGGTTCAAAAATAGGTACTATACCTTTATTTAATAAATCGATTTTTTTTTGATCTTTATCTACACAGTAAACTGTATTTCCAATATCAGAAAAGCATACTCCGCTTACAAGACCGACATAACCAGTGCCTATCATGCAAAGTTTCATAGTTTACCTATTTCAATGTTGGATTTTATGAATCCCTTCATTGTACCGCAATCCAAATATTTACCTGTAAAATTATGAGCAATAAATCTTTCATTTTCATCTATTAAAGATTGTATTGCATCTGTTATGTGAATTTCACCACCTTTACCTGGTTTTTGATTTGATAATTTAGTAAAAATTTTCTTTGGTAAAATGTATCTACCAATTACAGCTTTGTTTGATGGGGCATTTTTAATAGATGGTTTTTCTACAACCTCTTTGATAATAAAATTATTTTTAGATACTTTTTTACTTAAATTATAAATACCCCACCTAGATACTGTTTTTTTTTTAACTTTCATGCTAGCCATTACAGATGATTTATGTTTCTTGTGAGCAGAAATCATAGATTTTGAACAATTATGTTTCATTATCAAATCGTCAGGTAACAACATTAAAAAATATTTATCTTTAATAAATTTTTTAGTTTTAAGAACAGCGTCACCTGTCCCCTTAGGTTTATTTTGATAAACAAACTTTATCATTTTTTTATATTTAAGAATTTTATTATACTCCTCAATAATTTTTGGATCTTTTTTCTTTTTGATAATATTTTTATACAATGCATCACTATAAAAATACTTTTTGATCATCATTTTCTTCTTGGAAATAATAAAAATTATTTCTTTTATACCAGCATTAATACATTCATCTAATATATATTCAATTCCGGGTTTACCATTAATCGGTAATAACTCTTTTGCAAAAACACTTGTTAAAGGTAATAATCTGGTCCCAAGACCTGCTAGTGGAATTATAGCTTGTTTAATCATTTAAATGTTTTACTTATTTAAAACTTTTACACAAATGAAAATTTTATTAAATAAGACATCATTGACTAAATCATTGGGGCCTTTTAATGATATTGGTTTTATTCCTACTATGGGCGCTATACATAAAGGACATTTGTCACTTATTAATAGATCGAATCAAGTTTGCAATAAAACAATTGTTAGTATTTTTGTAAATCCAAAACAATTTAATAACAAAAAAAGATTTTAAAAATTATCCAAAAAATATAATCAAAGATTTACAATTATTGAAGAAAACAAAACAAGTTGACTTTATCTATATTCCAAAATTCAAAGATATCTTTAACAATAACAAGAAACCAAAAATCAGAATTAATAAAAAAGATAAGATTCTATGTGCTAAATTTAGAAAAGGTCATTTTGAAGGTGTTTTGGATGTAATGGATAGGTTAACAAATATAGTAAAACCAAATAAAATTTTCATGGGTGAAAAGGATTTTCAGCAATTATTTTTAGTTAATAAATTTTTAAAAAATAAATATGATACTGAGATTATAGGATGCAAAACTATTCGTGAAAATAATAAAGTTGCTTTATCCTCAAGAAATCATTTATTATCTAAAGAAAATCTTGTTTTAGCAAGTGTGGTAATTAGAAAATTAATTAATTTGAAAAAAAAAATTAAATTGATAAAAAATAAAAATAGATACTTAAAAATGGTGAAAAAAGATCTTGAGAAAAAATTTAATATTAATATTGAGTACTTAGAATTAAGGAATATTTACAACCTAAAATTATCGAATGTTATAAATAAATCCAAGTTATTTGTTGCATATTATTTAGATGGTGTAAGATTAATAGATAATTTATAAAAAATAAGCCCCTACACCTAGAAAAGATACAAAACCAATTACATCTGTTATTGTAGTAACAAATACACTTGATGCTATTGCTGGATCAATATTCATTTTTTTAAGAGTAAATGGAACTAATATTCCAAATAAACCTGCAATAATCATTGTTAAAACCATTGAAATAGCAATTATTATTGAAAGTAAATTGTCTTGAAACCACATTTGGACAACTATAGCACTAATAATTGCAAAGATTACTCCATTCAAAATACCAATTGAAAACTCTTTAAAAACATTTGAAGAAAAATTATTTTTAGTTAGATCATTAGTTGCAATAGTTCGGACAGTAACTGCTAATGTTTGCATTCCAGCATTACCACCCATTGAAGCGACTATTGGCATCAAAAAAGCTAAAACTACCATTTGCTCAATTGTTGCACCAAATAAACTTATGCACCATGTTGCTAGAAAAGCAGTAAATAAATTTAATAGCAACCAATTAAATCTTCTTTTTGTTTTTGTTATTACTCCATCTGTAATTTCTTCATCACCAACCCCTGCTAATCTCAACGCATCTTCTTCCGCTTCTTCCTTTAAGACAGTTAATACATCATCATTCATGATCATGCCTACAAGCTTATTATTTTTATCAACAACTGCTGCTGAATTTAGATTGTAGTTTTCAAACAAGTTCGCAACTTCCTCCTTGTCCATATCAACTGGGACTAGTAATTGTGACTCAGACATTACACTTACCATCTTAGTATCTCTTGAAGATGTTAATACCTTAGATGACGGAACTGTACCTATTGGGTTAAAGTCTTCATTAACTATAAATATTTCTAAAAATTCCTCAGGAAGATCTTTATTTTCTCTCAAATAATCAATTGTTTGTCCTACAGACCAGTTACTAGGTATAGCAGTAAATTCTCTTTGCATTAATCTAGCAGCAGTATCTTCTGGATAACTTAAACTCTCCAATAAAGCAAAACGATCTTTGGGTGGTAATGAGCTTAAAATATTATTTTTATCTTCTTCGGCGACATTTTCTAAAATAGA
Source organism: uncultured Pelagibacteraceae bacterium (assembly GCA_902622795.1). Lineage (GTDB taxonomy): Bacteria > Pseudomonadota > Alphaproteobacteria > Pelagibacterales > Pelagibacteraceae > Pelagibacter. Next base: position 234,597 of record CACNRD010000001.1, read on the forward strand.
TATTGCATCATCAGAATCCAAATTTTTAATAATGCTTACTATTGAGTCTGAAGATAAATAGTTAATAATTTCTGTTTGAATTGACTCGTTTAATTCAACAAATACTTCTGGATCTATATTGAAATTATTTAGTTTGATTAAACTTTCTCTATCATTTTGGCTTAAATGTTCAATAATATCTGCTGCATCAGCTGGGTGCATTTCGCTGAAAGAATTGGTAATAAATTGAGCGTCATTGTTGGCTATTTTTGAAGTAACAACCCTGATGTACTCTTTATTAAATTCAAAATTTACTTTTTTATCTTTAGTTTTTTTTGTTAAAGACATAAATCTACCTATAATTTAAAATTGCACTATTAATACATAATAAAGATAATACAATTTATAAATGAATATAGAGATCAAAAAGTCAGTAAAACCAGTAAATTATATTGATGCCATAAATTTTATGGAAGAAAGATTAGAGCAAATATTTAACAAAAAAGAGAAAGAATTGATTTGGACCTTAGAGCATGAGGAGATTTACACTGCTGGAACTAGTTACAGTGAAACAGATATTATTGACAAATCTATCAAAATTATTGAAACGAACAGAGGTGGAAAAATTACTTGTCATGGTCCTGGGCAATTAATTTTTTATTTTGTTTTAGACTTAAGAAATAAAAAAGATATTAGAAAATTTATTAATTCTATCGAAAAAACAATTATAGAAACTTTAAAAACTTTTGATATAAAAACTTTTTCAGATAAAGATAACATTGGGATCTGGTATAATGAAAACGGTAAAGTCAAAAAAATTGCTGCGATTGGAGTAAGAGTAAAAAAGTGGATTGCTTATCACGGTTTTTCTATAAATATAAACAATAATTTAGATCAATATAAAAAAATTATACCTTGTGGGATTAAAGATAAAGGAATTACGAATCTAGTTAACATTAGAAAAAAAAATTATTCAGAATTAGGAGATTTATTAATAGAAAAGTTTATTTCAAACCTGAGAAACTAAGTCTTTTTGTTTTCAATAAATTTCTAAAATAATCAGGTAATAAAGCTGTATAAGTGTGTTTCACACTATTAATAATAAATTTTATTTGATATGAGTGAAGCATTAAATTTTTATTAAGGCCTCTAGTAGAATTTGATAATTTATATTTAATATCTCCAAAAATTGGTTGCCCCAATGCATACAATTGTTTTCTTAATTGATGTTTACGACCAGTTATTGGCTTTAGTTCGACTAAACTAGCTTCTGAATTTTTATCAAGTACTTTATATAATGTTTTAGCCTTTTCTATGATTTTTTTTTCTCCATCAAATCTTACTAAATCATCATTCCACTCACCAGAGTCTTTAATAAGTTCTCCATGACAAATAGCCAAATAGGTTTTGTGAACTTTCCTTAGTCTAAATAAAGAGGTTAATAATTGTGCACTTTCTCTATTTTTTGCCATAATAAATACTCCAGATGTATCTTTATCTAAACGGTGAACTGAGAATGGTTTTGTACCCTGGAAGATTTCACTTTTAGAAAAAATATCAACAAGGTTTTTTTTTGACTTAGTTCCACCTTGAACTGATATTCCAGCACTTTTATTTAATACTATAAAATTTTCATTATTATCGATTATTTGATCCTCATTTGATTTTATGACTTCCTTGGATGGTTTAAATTTAATTTTTTTTTGTGGAAACGTCTCTTTAAATTTGATATTAAATAAATTAATATTATCTTTTGTACTAATTTTTTGTGAACTTTTAATTTTCTTTTTATTTAATTTAATTTTACCGGAACGCAAATATTTTTCTATTAGTCCTTGAGGTATCTTTCCAAACTTAAACCTAATCCAACGATCTATACGCATATCATTACACGTTGAATCAACGATGTAAGACTTTTTCATGACTTTAAATTTAAGCTGATGCTTGTTTTTCTACAGCTTTTGGAGTTTCTTTAGTTGTATCTTTTTTTGGTTTATCTACCCTTTTAGCTTCTACATCTCTATCAACAAATTCGATAATAGCCATCGGTGCGTTATCACCGTATCTAAATCCAGCTTTAATAATTCTAGTATATCCACCTTTTCTATTTTCGTATCTTTTAGAAAGTGTTTTTTTAACTTTGTTGGCAGACTTAATGTCCTGAAGCTGCGTAACTAACATTTTAGTTGTTTGTAAAGTTTCCTTCTTTCCTAAAGTAATAATTTTATCTGCTTGGGGTTTTAAAAATTTAGCTTTTGGCAATGTAGTTTTAATTTGCTCATATTTTATTAAAGAGTTAAGCATATTTTTTAATAGTGCTTTTCTATGTTCAGAAGTCCTATTTAGTTTTTTATTTGCCATTCCATGTCTCATTAGATAGCTTCCTCCAATTTTTTAGACATTTCAGCAATATTATCTGGTGGCCAGTTAGGTATTTCCATACCTAAATATAAAGACATTCCAGTTAAAACTTCTTTAATTTCATTTAAAGATTTCCTTCCAAAATTAGGAGTTCTTAGCATTTCACCTTCGGATTTTTGAACCAAATCTCCAATATAGATAATATTATCATTTTTTAGACAATTCATAGATCTAACAGACAGTTCTAGCTCATCTACTTTTCTTAATAAATTTTTATTGAACTCAGGTTCTGTTGAAACTTCTTTCACTGGAGCTTCAACTGGTTCATCGAAGTTAATAAACATTTTTAGTTGATCTTGAAAAATTCTTGCTGAATAAGCAACAGCATCCTCAGCTGATATAGATCCGTTAGTTTCCACTTCCATAGTTAGTTTGTCATAATCAAGTGCTTTTCCTTCTCTCGCAGTACTTACAGAAAATGAAACCTTTTTAACTGGACTGTAAAGAGAATCGATAGCAATTAATCCTAGTGGTGGCTCCTCTGGCTTATTAAGATCAGCTGGCACATAGCCTTTTCCAGTATTAACATTCATTTCCATGTGAAAAGATGTCTTCTCGTCAAGATTACATATTACTAATTCTGGATTTAAAATTTCAACATCAGAAACAGGTGCAATATCAGATGCTTTAATTTCACCAGGTCCTTTTGCATCTAGAATTAATTTTTTTGTTCCTTCTGAATTACATTTTAACGCTAAAGATTTTACGTTTAAAACAATATCCGTAACATCTTCTCTAACACCTTTAATTGAAGTAAATTCATGCAGAACGCCATCTATTTGTATCGATGTAACTGCTGCTCCTCTTATTGAAGAAAGTAAAATTCTTCTTAGCGAATTTCCTAAAGTTAGGCCATAGCCTTTTTCTAAAGGTTCAGCAACAATTTTTGCATGAGTTAAGTCATCACTTATTTGAACATCTAATTTTGACGGTTTAATTAGTGATTTCCAATTTTTTATATTTACATTTTCGACTTCCATTAAACTCTCCTTTTCTTTGGTGGTCTAGTCCCATTATGGGGCATAGGTGTAGTGTCCTTAATAGATAAAATTTTAAACCCTCTAGCTTGTAAAGCTCTCAAAGCCGTTTCTCTACCTGATCCTGGTCCTTTTACCTCAACAGATAAAGTTTTCATTCCATACTCTAGCGCTTTAGAGGCGGCAGAGTCTGCAGCAATCTGTGCAGCATATGGAGTAGATTTTCTTGATCCTTTAAAACCTTTTTGACCAGCTGAAGCCCAAGATATCACATTACCGTTTGTATCAGCTATTGAAATTATTGTGTTATTAAAAGTTGATTGCACATACGCAATTCCATTTAAAATACTTTTTTTTACTTTCTTTTTTTTTGAATAAGAACTTTTAGCACTTTTCTTAGAAAGTTTTTCTGTTTTCTGATCATTATTCTCAGTTTTATCAGATTTTGCCATGACTATTTTTTGGTTGGTGTTAATTTTTTTCCTGCAATTGCGATTGCTTTTCCTTTTCTTGTTCTTGCATTACATCTAGTTCTTTGACCTCTAACTGGTAATTTTTTTCTATGTCTAGTTCCTCTATAACAAGCTAGATCAATTAATCTTTTTATACTGAGCGAATAATCTCTTCGAAGATCTCCTTCAACTTTAAAATTTTGGTCTATATACTCTCTAATTTTTAAGATCTCATCATCTGTAAGTTCATTTACTCGTTTTGCTTTTGGGATTTCAAGTGATGAACAAATCTGATGAGAAAACTTATCTCCTATTCCATAAATATAAGTGAGTCCAATGTGGACAAGTTTGTTTTGTGGAATATTTATACCTGCGATACGAGCCATAAGTTTTGTGATAAATTGTGCCTTTTATATAATAAGATTAATCAAAGTCAACGTCTTAAACATTGATAAAACTGTCAATTTTATTGGTTATTTGCTCAATTTCTTCACTTCCATCAATTTCATGAAAATTTGAATTTTGAGAATAGAAATCTAAAACCGGTTTTGTGGTTTCCATGTAAGTATCATACCTTTTTAAAATTGTATCCAGTTCATCGTCAGATCTTTTTTCTAAAATTTTTCTTTTCTGTATTCGTTTAATTATTGTCTCTTTATTAACATTTAAAAAAAAAACTAAATCTATCTTCTGATATGATTTATCAAGCAGTAATTCTAAATTTTTAGCCTGATTTATTGAACGAGGATAGCCATCAAATATTAATTTATTTTTTTTTTGGGGATCAAATACTTGTTTTTCTAAAAGTTGATTAACAATATCGTCATTAACAAACCTTCCATCATTCATAACATCAATAATTTTTTTACCAATTTCTGAATTATTTTTAATCTCTTCCCTTAAAATATCACCAGTTGAAATTTGAAAATTGTTAAGTTTTTTTACTAAGTATTTAGCCTGTGTTCCTTTACCAGCACCCGGAGGTCCAAATAAAATTATATTCACTTATTTATCTACCAAATTTAGTTTTTTTAATCAGTTGCTCATACTGTGAACTCATCAATCGAGTTTGAATTTGGGTCACAGTATCGATTGCAACCACCACAACAATTAATATTGAAGCTCCACCTAAATAAAAAGGAATAGGATAATTTGCAATTAAAAATTCAGGCATTAAACATACCAAAGTTAAATATAAAGCACCAATAGTTGTAAGTTTTATTGAAATATTTTCAATATACATTGCAGTACTTTCACCCGGTCTAATACCTGGAACAAATCCTCCATATTTTCTTAAGTTTTCTGCCGTCTCTGTTGGGTTAAATGTTATAGAGGTATAGAAAAAAGTAAAAAATATTATCCCAGATGCATATAGCAACATATATAAAGGCTGACCCTGAGTGAAAAATGAACTTAAATTCAAAAAAGTCTCATTGTCTGAAAACGAAAAATTTGAAAAAGTCACTGGTAATAATAAAAGTGCAGAAGCAAATATAGCAGGAATTACCCCTGCTTGATTAATTTTTAATGGTAAATGTGAAGACTCTCCACCATACATTTTGTTTCCCATTTGTCTCTTTGGATAGTTTATAAGAATTTTTCTAAGTGCTCTTTCCATGAAAACAACAAATAATATTGTCAAAATCAGTAGTACAAAGATAGCTAAGATCATAAATGTTGAAACAGCACCTGTTCTTCCAAGTTCAAAAGTAGTTACAAGAGCCCTAGGTATTTCTGCAACTATACCTGCAAAAATTATTAATGAGATACCATTACCAATTCCTCTTTGAGTAATTTGTTCACCTAACCACATTAAAAATATAGTTCCAGCTACAATAGTCGTTACTGTTGTGATTTTAAAGAATACTCCAGGGTTAATGACTAAATCTGCCGAAGATTCTAAACCAACTGATAATCCATAACCTTGAACAGTTGCTAATAGAACAGTTCCATATCTTGTAATTTGTGTAATTTTTGCTCTGCCAGTTTCACCTTGTGCTTTTAGATTTTTAAAATAATCAGATACCCCAGTTAAAAGCTGAACAATAATCGCAGATGAAATATATGGCATAATACCAAGTGCAAAAATAGCCATTCGACTAACAGCACCCCCAGCAAATACATTAAACATTCCAAGTAATCCCTTTTGATTACCTTCCATCATAACTTTTAGTTGTTCTGGGTCTATACCTGGTAATGGTACAAAGGTTCCAAATCTATAAACAGCAAGAATAAAAATAGTAAAAAGTATTCTATTTCTTAAATCGGTTGTTGATGATGAGTCACTCATATCAATAAACTATTTTTTTAGTTGAATAGATCCACCAATTTTTTCAAGTTTTTCTATTGCAGACTTTGAAGCTAAGTCAGCTTCAATATTAATTTTTTCTTTAACTTCACCTGTTCCTAAAATCTTAAGTTTTTTTGAATTCTTATTAATTAATTTTAACTTTTTTAATAAATCAGAATTAAGCACTTCGTTAGGATTTATATTTTTCTTATCAATATATGATTGAATTTTTTCTAAATTTAAAATTGCTACTTGATCCTTTGAAATAGGATTAAATCCTCTTTTTGGTAATCTTCGATATAATGGCATTTGGCCACCTTCAAAACTTTTGATAGCAACTCCAGATCTTGATTTTTGACCTTTAACTCCTCTACCAGATGTTTTGCCTTTACCAGAACCAATACCTCTACCAACTCTAATTTTGGATTTATTTATCTTTTCTCTATTATTTAAACTAATCATTATCCTCTTTTTTCAACTATTTCTGAAATTTTCTTATTTCTTATTGCAGATATTTGTTTAGGTGAACTTTGTTTTAACAACGCTTTCATTGTAGCTCTAATAACATTATGTGCATTAGAAGTTCCCATTGATTTTGCTACAATATCTTTTACCCCTAAAACTTCACAAACCGCCCGAACAGGTCCTCCAGCGATAATACCTGTTCCTTTAGATGCTGCTCTTAAAACAATTCTACCAGAACCATCTTTAGCTTTAACATCATGATGTATAGTTCTGCCTTCCCTAAGAGGTATGTGAGTAAGTTTTCTTCTAGCCATTTCATTAGCTTTTTTAATAGCATCAGGAACTTGTTTCGCCTTTGCATGAGCTATTCCAATTTTTCCAGCTTGATTGCCAACTACAACTAGTGCTGAAAAACCAAATCTTCTTCCACCCTTCACAACTTTAGTAATTCTGTTAATGTGAACTAATTTTTCTAATATATCGTCGTTTTTTTTATCTTTAAAATTTTCCATATTAAAATTCCATTCCATTTTCTCTTAAGGTTTCAGCAAAAGCTTTAACTCTGCCATGATATTTATATGAGCCCCTATCAAAATAAATTTTGGTTATGTTTTTTTCTTGAGCCTTTTTTGCTAATTTTTGTGCTACTAGTTTAGACAATTCAGTTTTGTTCACTTTTGCACCAGACTTAAGATCCTTTTCAACTGAAGATGCAGACAATAATGTTACTTTTTTAATATCATCGATTATTTGAGCCGAAATATTTTTTGCTGATCTTGAGATGCTTAATCTAAATCTGTCACTTGCCGCAACCCTTTTAACTTTGTTGCTTACACGAAACCTTTTTCTAATGCTTGTGTTTAATTTCATTATTTTTTCTTTCCCTCTTTTTTAAGAACGTATTGGCCTTTTTCTCTTATTCCCTTACCTTTATAAGGTTCTATTTTTCTTAAAGTTTTAATTTTGGATGCAACAGCACCAACAAGTTGCTTGTCTGATCCTGTAATTTTTAAAATTGTTTGTTTTTCAACTGCAATTTTAATTCCTTCAGGTATGTCAAAATCAATATCGTGACTATATCCTAATTGTAAATTTAATTGATTGCCTTTAAGAGCAGCCCTGTATCCTACACCAACTAATTCTAAGATTTTTTCATACCCAGCACTAGAGCCTATAACAGCATTATTAATTAAGCTTCTATTCATGCCCCAAAGTCTTTTTGAATTTTGATCAACTTTTTTAGGTTTAATTGATATTTCTTTTCCTTCTTTTATGTCTAAATTAAACATATCAAGATCAATATTGATTGATTTTTTACCTAATGGACCCTCAATGTTTATAATATTACCAGCTAAAGCAACTTTTACTTTTTCGGGGATTGATATATTTATTTTACCTATTTTAGACATTAAAATACCTTACAGATTATTTCTCCACCGACTTTTTGTTTTCTGGCATCGATATCAGTCATAACACCTTTTGGTGTTGAAATTATAGCAATACCAAGTCCATTATTAATTTTCGGTAGACCGCTTGCACTTGAGAAAATTCTTCTTCCAGGCTTTGAAACTCTTTCAAAAGCACTAATAACTGGATTTCCAGAATGATATTTTAATTCTAAGGATAAAGTAGGTTTTTTATCTCCAGCATTTATTTTAAAATCCTTTATAAATCCCTCATTTTTTAATATATCAGCAATTTTTGTTTTAAAATTAGAAGAAGGCAATTCTACTTTTTTATGATTTCTAGCTTGAGCATTTTTTACTCTTGCAATCATATCTCCTATTGGGTCACTTAAACTCATAATTATCCTTTCTACCAGCTTGATTTAACTAGACCTGGTATCTTTCCTTGTAATCCTAATTGTCTTAATGCAATTCTTGAAATTTTTAATTTTCTATAAACTCCATGCGGTCTTCCTGTTATTTCACATCTATTCATAACTCTAGTTTTTGCTGAGTTTCTTGGTAATTTTGATAATTTTTGTTGTGCCTTAAATCTTTCTTCAAGTGTAATTTTTTTATTCATCACTATTTTTTTCAAAGCTGCTCTTTTCTTGTAAAGCCTATCTGACAATTTAATTCTACTTTTATTTTTATTTACAGCGCTTAATTTAGCCATGTTTAATTGTCTCCTTTTTTTATAAATGGAAAATTCATTTTTTCTAATAATGCAAAACTATGTTCTTTATTAATAGCTTTAATCACAATTATTATATCGAGCCCTCTCACCTTATCGGCTCTATCAAAACTAACTTCAGGGAAAATAATGTGTTCTTTGATGCCAAACGTGTAATTGCCAAATTTATCAAATCCTTTTGGAGATAGACCTCTAAAATCTTTAATTCTAGGAAGTGCAATATTAACTAATCTATCTAAGAATTCATACATTTTGTTTTTTCTAAGGGTAACTTTTAAACCAGCATTAGACCCTTTTCTTGTCTTAAAATTAGCAACTGACTTTTTAAACTTTGTTGTAATTGGTTTTTGTCCAGTAATCTTAGCCATATCTTCTTCACAGGATTTTAGAATTTTTGCATCTGAAGCATCTAATCCAAGACCCATATTTAAAACAATTTTTTCAATTTTTGGTGCCATATAAATATTTTTAAATCCAAATTGATCTTTCAATGCCGGCTGAATTTCTTTATTGAATATTTCTTTTAATCTAGGAGTCATTATTTTTTAGCCTCTTTTTTTTTAGCAGCTTTTTCATCAATTAGTTTAAGGTTAGACAAATGAATAAAGCTCTCTTTTGGAAAAATACCACCTTTTTTCTCTTTGGTAGTCTTGACATGTTTTTTAACCATATTAATTTCTTTTACTTTTGCTCTATTATTTGCTCTATCAATTTCTATAACCTCACCCTCTTTCTTTCTATCCTTACCAGTCAAAACTATCACTTTTAAACCTTTTTTAATCACTTTATAAAACCTCCGGTGCTAATGAGATGATTTTCATTTGACCTCTGCTTCTTAATTCTCTTGTGACAGGACCAAAAATTCTAGTACCAACTGGTTCACCTTTATCATCTACTAAAACTGCTGCATTATTATCAAATTTTACTTTTGAACCATCATTTCTATGAATTCCTTTTTTAACTCTAACAACAACTGCCTTGTGAACTGTTCCTTTTTTGACTTTACCCTTGGGTATAGCCTCTTTAACAGCAATAACTATTGTGTCTCCAATACTTGCATATCTTCTTTTAGATCCACCAAGAACTTTGATGCACTCTATTCTTTTTGCGCCCGTATTATCAGCTACCTGTAATTCTGTTTGTACACCAATCATTATTTTGTATTCTCCATAACTTGAAATTTTTTGTTTTTTGAGAAAGGCTTACTTTCAATTATTGATACTTTATCACCAGTTTTAAATTTGTTATTTTCATCATGAGCATTATAGTTTTTTCTTACCCTAATTACTTTTTTAAGAACAGGATGTGAATACTTTTGCTCAACCATAACAGTTACGGTCTTGTTTGGCTTATCGCTTATAACTACACCAGTTAATATTTTTTTAGGCATTTATTTTTCCTTTTAATATAGTTTTTAATCTAGCTATTGTTTTTTTTGTTTCTCCAATTTTAGCTGGATTTGTTATTTGTGAATTCATTTTCTGAAATCTAAAATTAAAAAGGTCTTTTTTAAGTTTCTCAATATTTTTTAAAACTTCATCCTTTGATAATTTTTTAATTTCTTGCTTTTTCATTATGCAAATCTCTTAATTGTTTTTGTTTTAATTGGTAATTTTGCTGATGCTTTATACAAGGCCTCTTTTGCTATTTGCTCTGAAACACCATCAACCTCAAATAAAATTCTGCCCGGTTTCACTCTACAAGCAAAAAATTCTGGAGATCCTTTTCCTTTACCCATTCTAACTTCAATCGGTTTTTTGGAAACAGGTATATTTGGAAAAATCCTCGTCCAAACTCTACCTTGTCTTTTCATATGTCTTGTTAGCGCAACTCTAGCAGCTTCAATTTGTTTACCAGTTATTCTTTCTGGCTGTAATGCTTTTAGGGCATAAGCTCCATAATTTATGGTACTTGCTCTTGTAGCGGTACCATGAATTCTACCTTTATGAGCTTTTCTCCACTTAGTTCTAACTGGTTGTAACATTACTGTTTACCCTCTTGTGGTATTGCTTTATTCGTTTCTTGGCTAAATTCTCTTGCAAAAACTTCACCTTTGTAAATCCAAACCTTAATTCCAATTATTCCATAAGTAGTTAAAGCTTCTGCTTCAGCGTAGTCAATATCTGCTCTTAATGTGTGTGAAGGAATGCTTCCATCCCTTAACCACTCAGTTCTTGCAATTTCATTTCCACCTAATCTTCCGCTGACAGAAACTTTTATACCTTTTGCACCTAATCTAATACAAGATTGCATAGCTCTTTTCATTGCTCTCCTATATGAAATTCTTTTTACTAGCTGTTGTGCAATATTCTCTGCAACTAAATAAGCATTAGTCTCAGGTTTTTTTACTTCTTTTATATTTAAATTTACTTCATTCTTAGTGAATTTTGACAGATTATTTTTTATTTTATCAATGTCACTTCCCTTTTTACCAATAACAAAACCAGGTCTAGAAGTATAGATAGTCACGTAACACTTATTAGATGTTCGTTCAATCATAACTTTAGATACACCAGAATTTATAACATTTTTCTTTATATATTCACGGATTTTAAAATCTTCGATTAAGTAATTACCAAAATCTTTTTTCTTAGCATACCAAACAGAGTCCCAACCTCTGTTTACACCTAACCTAAAACCTACAGGATTAACTTTTTGCCCCATGCTTCTCCAATTGTTTTGTTTCTGATAATATTATTGTAACAGTCGACCAAGGTTTCAAAATAGGAGCAGCTCTCCCTTTTGCACGTGGTCTAAATCTTTTCATAACTATTTTTTTTCCACAATATGCTTCTTTCACAACTAAATTATCAATGTCGTACTGAAAGTTATTTTCAGCGTTTGCAACTGCTGAACTGATAGTTTTTCTAATATCTCTTGTAATTCTTTTTTCAGAGAACTGTAGATCTCTAATTGCTACATCAACTTTTTTTCCAACAATACTTTTGAGTATTGGATTAAGTTTTCTGATACTTGATCTGACACCATTGTTGATAGACTTCACAGTCTTATCGTTATTTTTATCAATTTTCTTTTTTTTACCCATAATTATTTCTTATCTGCTGTTGCAGGTTTAGCTTTTTTATCTGCAGGCGTATGACCAAAAAATGTTCTTGTTGGCGCGAACTCACCCAGCTTATGTCCAACCATATCTTCTGATATTGTAATTGGTATAAATTTTTTTCCATTATAAATTTGAAAACTTACTCCCACAAAATCAGGTAGAACAGTTGATTTTCTTGACCATGTTTTTATAGGAATTTTTTTTGGGTCATCTTTATATTTATCAACTTTTTTCATTAAACTTTCTTCTACAAAAGGTCCTTTCCAAACTGCTCTAGCCATTATTTAGTATCCTTCCTTTTGTTTCTTCTCTTAACTATAAATTTATCTGTTCTCTTATTATCTCTTGTTTTTAATCCTTTAGCTGATTGGCCGGTAGGTGAAACAGGATGTCTACCACCAGCAGATTTACCTTCACCTCCTCCATGAGGGTGATCTACAGGGTTTTTAACAACACCTCTAGTATGTGGTCTTCTTCCCAACCATCTTGATCTACCTGCTTTTCCAATTTTAATATTTTTTTGATCCGGATTACTTAAAATTCCTATTGTAGCTAAAGCTCTAGAATCAATTTTTCTAACTTCACCTGAAGCAAGTTTAATCAAACTGTAATTTCCATCTAATCCACTTATTGTTACAGAAGAACCTGCTGATCTAGCAATTTTTCCACCACCACCTGGCTGAATTTCAACATTATGAATATTGATACCAACTGGGATGTCTTGCAGTGGCATGCAATTACCAATTTTAATCTCTTTTTTAGATCCACTTTCAATTTTATCACCTACTTTTATTTTTTGAGGTGCTAGAAAGTATGCGTGGGTTCCATCATTAAATTTAACCAACATTATATAGCATGATCTATTTGGATCATATTCTACTCTTTCAACAGTAGCTTCCATGTCAAATTTCTTTCTATAAAAGTCAACATGTCTGTACATTTTTTTGTGACCACCAGCTCTGTTTATTGAAGTAATATGACCATTATTATTTCTACCTTTCATGGCATTTTTAGGAGAAACAAGCGACTTGAAAGGTTTACCTTTCCATAGTCCAGTTCTATCAACTAAAATAGTCCCTCTAGTAGATTTTGTATACGGTTTAAAAGTTTTCAATGCCATTTATTAAATTCCTGTTGTTAGATCAATACTCTGACCTTTTTTAAGTGTAATTATTGCTTTTTTGTATCCTGAAACTTTTACTTTTTTTCCTCTAGTAACTTTAGTTCTGTTCTGTTTATTTATAATATTAATTTTTGTAACATTTACTTTAAAAATTTTTTCAATATTTTTTTTAAGATTTTTTTTGTTAGCGCCATCAGGTACTTTGAATGTAATTTTATTTAACTCAGACAAATTTGTTGATTTCTCTGTAACAACTGGTGAAAGAATTTTGTCGTATAAATGTATTTTATCCATTTTAAGAATATCTCTTTTCTAGTTCTTTCACTGAACTTTCTGTAAATACAACTTTTTTGAATTTAATTATGTCGTAGGCACTAAAATGATTAACATCTGTAACTTTAACGTTTGGGATATTTCTTGCTGATTTTTCAATTTTTTCCTTAGAATTTTTATCTAGTATTAAAAGTGAATTTGAAATTTCTAGTTTATTAATTATTGAACTCATTTCTTTAGTTTTTTTAATTTCAGAACTAAAGTCATTTAAAATTAATAAATTCTTATTATTATTTTTTTCCGTAATTAGTGATGCTACACTCAATTTTTTTTCATTTTTATTTAATTTTCTTTTTTTGTAGGCTAGTTCGCCTTTTGGTCCGTGTGCTATACCACCACCAACAAAAATTGGAGCTTTTCTACTTGCGTGTCTAGCTCCACCCGTACCTTTCTGAGCATATATTTTTGATGTTGGGCCCCTTACTTCATTTTGCTGCTTAGTTTTTGCATGTCTACCTTTATAATTTGCATTTGTTTTATAAAGCACGCTGCTAACAAGTTTATTGTTTACTTTTGCTGAGAAAATTTTATCTAGCACCTCAATGCTATCTTTTTTTCCATCAATACTAATTTTATCTAATTTCATTATTTTTTCTTTTTATCAGGTGTTTTTTTTGCTTGCTCAGCAGCAGCTAGTTTTTCATTTATAGTCATTTTACTAATATTTTTTACTGAACCCTTAACCAATACCTCTGAATTTTTTGAACCCGGAATTGATCCTTTTAAATAAAGTAGTTCGTTTTCTAAATCTGTTTTGATAATTTCTATATTTTGCATAGTTCTTAATTTATCTCCCATATGGCCAGCCATTTTCTTACCTTTGAAAACTTTTCCTGGATCTTGGCTATGACCTGTTGAACCATGTGCTCTGTGAGAAATAGATACTCCGTGACTAGCTCTTAAGCCACCAAAATTGTGTCTTTTCATAGCACCTGCAAAACCTTTACCTATAGTTTTTGATCTTGTATCTACAAATTTAGTATCCTTGAAAATTTCCAAACCAAACTCATTACCTTCTTTGTATTTAGAAGTGTCATTTACCCTAAATTCTTTCAATTTTTTCTTTGCTTCAGTATTTTTTTTAGCAAAAAAACCTTTCATAGCTTTTGTTAGCTTGGAATTTTTAATCTTACCATATCCAAGCTGCACTGCTTTATATCCACGGTTTTCTTCTTCAATAACTTGAATTACTCTAGCCTTCTCAACTTTTAAAACTGTAACTGGTACTATCTGACCAGATTTATAAAATTCTCTAGTCATTCCAATTTTTTTACCTATTAAAGCTATTTCACTCATAATTAAATTTTTATTTCCACATCTACACCAGAAGCTAAGTCTAACTTCATTAGTGCTTCTACTGTTTGTGGTGTTGGTTCAATTATATCTATTAATCTTTTGTGCGTTCTAGTCTCAAATTGCTCTCTACTTTTTTTATCAATATGAGGAGATCTTAGTACAGTGTATCTCTCTATCCTTGTCGGTAGAGGAATTGGTCCCTTAATTGTAGCGCCAGTTCTTTTGACTGTATTAACTATTTCTTCAGTTGATGCATCTAATACTTTGTTATCGTAGGCTCTAAGTTTAATTCTAATATTCTGTTTTTCCATAATTACCCTGCAATCTTTTTAGTTACTTCATCCTGTACATTTTGTGGGACTTTAGAATAATGATCAAAAAACATAGAATATTGGGCTCTACCTTGTGACATTGATCTTAAATTGTTAATGTATCCAAACATATTTGCTAAAGGTACCATGGCTGTAATTACAGTTGCGTTTCCTCTTTGCTCTTGAGTGCTTATCTGACCTCTTCTACTATTTAGATCACCTATAACATCACCCATATAATCTTCTGGTGTTACTACTTCAACTCTCATCACTGGTTCTAATAACTTTAAACCACCTTTTGTACACGCTTCTTTGAAACATGCTCTGCTAGCCAATTCAAATGCTAATACACTTGAGTCAACATCATGATGAAGTCCATCTAAAATAGTTACTTTGTAATCAATCATTGGGAAACCAGCTAAAATTCCACCATCTGATATTGTTTCAATTCCTTTTTCTACACCAGGTATAAATTCTTTAGGAATTGCTCCCCCTTTAATTTTGCTTTCAACTTCTCTTCCTTTGCCAGCTTCTTGTGGCTCAACTAATAATTTAACTTTAGCGAATTGTCCTGCTCCACCACTTTGTTTTTTGTGTGTGTATTCAACTTCAGAAGCGGCTTCAATTGTTTCTCTGTAAGCAACTTGAGGAGCACCGACATTCGCTTCAACTTTAAATTCTCTTTTCATTCTATCAACAATAATATCTAAGTGTAGCTCACCCATTCCTTTAATAATAGTTTGACCAGACTCTTCATCGGAAGTAACTCTAAATGATGGGTCCTCTTTTGCTAATCTACCTAAAGCTTCACCCATTTTTTCTTGGTCAGCTTTAGTTTTTGGCTCTACTGCAATTTCGATAACTGGATCAGGAAATTCCATTGGTTCAAGTAAAACAGAATTTTCCTCATCACATAAAGTATGACCAGTAATGGTATTTTTTAATCCAGCTAAAGCAACTATATCACCAGCATTAGCTTCTTTAATATCTTCTCTAGAGTTAGCATGCATTAGAAGCATTCTTCCAACTCTTTCCTCTTTTTCTTTTGATGAATTAAATACAGCAGTTCCAGTTTTAACTGTTCCTGAATAAATTCTTATAAAAGTTAAAGAACCAACAAATGGATCGTTAGCAACTTTGAAAGCTAAAGCAGAGAATGGTACATTATCATCAAATTTCATTTCCATCTCATCTTCAGATCCTAATTTTGTTCCTTTGATAGAACCAATATCAACAGGACTTGGTAAGTAATGTACAACAGCATCAAGTAAAGGCTGAACACCCTTATTTTTAAAAGCTGAACCTGTTAAAACTGGTACAAAACTAAAATTTAGAGTTCCACTTCTTATGCATTTAATTAAGTCTTCCTCTTTAATTTCATCACCGTTTAAATAAGCTTCCATAAGCTTTTCATCTTGCTCAACTGCTGTTTCAACTAATTCTGTTCTATATTTTTCTGAAATTTCTTTTAAATCATCTGGGATATCTTTATATTCCCACTCTGCTCCCAGAGCTTCATTTTTCCATACTTGTGCTTTCATTTTTACTAAATCAACTACACCTGTTAATGAAGCTTCTGCACCTATCGGAACTTGAAGAACTAAAGGTTTTGCACCTAATCTATCTCTAATCATATCTACACATCTGAAGAAATCAGCACCAGTCCTATCCAACTTGTTGACAAAACAAATTCGAGGAACTTTGTATTTATCTGCTTGTCTCCATACTGTTTCAGACTGTGGCTCTACTCCTGCTACACCATCGAATACTGCAACAGCTCCATCTAAAACTTTAAGTGATCTTTCAACTTCAATTGTAAAATCTACGTGACCTGGAGTGTCGATTATATTAATTCTATGATCGTTCCAAAAACAAGTAGTTGCAGCTGACGTTATTGTAATTCCTCTTTCTTGCTCTTGCTCCATCCAATCCATTGTTGCTGCACCATCATGAACTTCTCCTATTTTATGGCTCTTACCTGTGTAATACAAAACTCTTTCAGTAGTAGTTGTTTTGCCAGCATCTATGTGGGCCATGATCCCAATATTTCTATATTTATCTAAAGTATGAGTTCTAGCCATAATTTTTTACCACCTAAAATGTGCAAAAGCCTTATTAGACTCTGCCATTTTATGAACATCCTCTCTTTTTTTAACTGCAGCACCTTTTTTTTCATATGCATCGAAAAGTTCATTAAAAATTTTATCTGACATATGTTTATCTTTTCTTTTTCTTGCTGAATCTACTAACCATCTAATTGCTAAAGCTTGTGCTCTTTTACTTTTTACCTCAACAGGTACTTGATAAGTTGCACCACCAACTCTTCTTGATCTAACTTCTACAGTTGGCTTGATATTGTTTATAGCTTCATTAAAAATATTAATTGGCTCGTCTTTACTTTTGGTTTTAATTTTATCTATTGCATCATAAACAATTTTAGCAGCAACACCCCTTTTGCCGTCGTACATAATATTGTTGATTAGTTTTGGAATTATTGTTGAGTTAAATTTTGGATCTGGAACAACATTTTTTTTTGGTTGAGTTTTTTTTCTAGACATTACTTACCTTTTTTTGTTCCGTACAAAGATCTTCTTTGTTTTCTGTTAGCAACGCCTTGAGTATCAAGATTACCTCTAAGGATATGATACCTAACACCCGGTAAATCTTTTACCCTTCCGCCTCTAATTAGAACTACAGAGTGTTCTTGTAAATTATGACCTTCACCTGGAATATAAGCTGTAACTTCAAAACCATTTGATAGTCTTACTCTTGCGACTTTTCTTAAAGCTGAATTAGGCTTCTTTGGAGTAGTCGTATAAACTTTAACACAAACACCTCTTTTCAAAGGTTGTTTTTGTAAAGCAGGAACTTTGTTCCTGGATACTTGTTTGACTCTTTTTTTTCTTAACAATTGGTTAATTGTTGGCATAAATTTTTAAAGTTAATTAGTTTATTTTTAGATGAAAATAACTGACAGGTTATTTTGTGGCAGCGTTTAGTACTGTTAGAAGCACTACATTCCAACCAAAAACATCGCCAAATTACTTATTAATTAACTATTGTCAAACTAAAAGTTCAAGTATTAGGCGATTTTTTTACTGATTTGCTTGTGTTTCAGAAGGTTCTGAGCTCTCAATTTTTTCTTGTTCTGATAAGAACTCATTATCATCCTTAAGAGCTTTTTTGTTCCAATTATTTTTAATATTTCCAGTTCCAGCAGGTACCAATCTACCAACGATAACGTTCTCTTTAAGACCGTTTAATGGATCAACTTTACCTTTAATAGCTGCATCGGTTAACACTCTTGTGGTTTCTTGGAATGATGCTGCAGAAATAAATGACTCTGTTTGCAATGATGCTTTAGTGATACCCATCAATACTCTTTCACCAACAGCTGGGTTCTTGCCATCTGCAACTAATTTTTCATTTGTATTTTCAAATTTAATTCTATCCACAATTTCACCCGGTAAATATGATGAATCTCCAGATACTTTAACCTCAACTTTTTTCAACATTTGTCTTAAAATAGTTTCAATGTGTTTATCGTTGATAATTACACCTTGTAATCTGTAGACTTCTTGAACTTGATTGACAAAATATTCAGTTAATTCTTTAATACCCAAAATTCTTAGGATATCATGAGGTAATGGCTGACCATCAAGAAGATATTCACCTTTTTGAATTTTTTCACCAGGGTTAAAGTTAATGTGCTTACCTTTTGGTATTAAATAATTTGAAGGTTCTGCTCCATCCTCAGGTACTATTGAAACTCTTTGTTTTCCTCTAACCTCTTTACCAAAAACTACTTGACCATCATTTTCAGCAATAATTGCACTGTCTTTAGCTTTTCTTGCTTCAAATAGTTCTGCAACTCTTGGAAGACCACCAGTGATATCTTTTGTTTTGGTAGTCTCTTTAGGTAATCTTGCAATAACATCTCCTGCAAAAACTTTTTGTCCATCTTTTATAGATAAAATTGAATCTGGTACTAAATAGTATCTTGCTTCATTATCATCTGCCTTTTTAATTACGTTTCCTTTTTCATCTCTTAAAGTAATTCTTGGTTTTAAATCAGTACTTTTTGATTGACCTCTCCAGTCAATTACAGATTTAGAAGATATTCCAGTTGCATCATCAGTAGTTTCTTGAATAGAAACACCGTCTATCAAATCAACAAAACTAGCTTCACCACTTTTCTCAGCTATAACCGGTGTTGTATATGGATCCCACTCACAAATTTTCGTATTTGCTTTAACTTTATCACCATTATTAAAAAATAATCTTGAACCATAAGCAACTTTATAAACTGCTATTTGAACTCCATTGTCATCCTCAATAGAAAGCTGTGTATTTCTTCCCATTACAATTAAATTTTTCTTAGAGTCTTCAAGAATATTTGAATTTAAAATTTTTAATGTTCCTTCATTCTTAGTTACAATTTGAGAATCTTGTTTAACAGATGCTGTACCACCAACATGGAAAGTTCTCATTGTTAACTGAGTTCCTGGTTCACCAATAGATTGAGCAGAAATCATACCAATTGCCTCGCCCACATGCACCATTTTACCTCTAGATAAATCTCTTCCGTAAGAAGTTGCACAGACACCCTCTTTAGATCCACAAGTCATTACAGAATAAACCTTAATTGCTTTTACCCCTGCTGCATCAATTTTATCGCAGCCTGCCTCATCAATCATTTCTTCTTTTTTAATAATTACTTCACCTGTTAAAGGATGCTTAACTTCATCGAAAGTAACTCTTCCCAAAGCTCTTTCTGATAAACTAACTACAACGTTTCCACCCTCTAAAATTTCAGATAATTCAATGAAACCTGGTTTTTTACAGTCACATACTTTTTTAGTTACAGTTAAATCCTGTGCAACATCACAAAGTCTTCTTGTTAAATAACCGGAACTCGCAGTCTTAAGTGCGGTATCAGCTAGACCTTTTCTTGCTCCGTGAGTTGAATTAAAATATTCTAAAGCTGTTAAACCCTCTTTAAAGTTTGAAATAATTGGACTTTCAATGATTTCCCCAGATGGTTTTGCAATTAGACCACGCATTCCAGCTAATTGTTTCATTTGGGCAGCAGAACCTCTTGCGCCACTATCAGCCATCATAAATACTGAATTAATTTTTAAACCTTCTGATGTTTTTTCAGTTGCAGAAATACCCTTCATCATTTCACCAGCTACTTTATCTGTACACTTAGACCAAGCATCAACAACCTTATTGTACTTTTCACCTCTTGTAATTAATCCCTCTGCGTATTGTGTTTCATAGTCAGCAATTAATTTTTTAGTATCATCAATTAATTGAGTTTTACTTTCAGGGATTACAAGATCATCTTTACCAAATGATATACCTGCTTTAAATGCATGTTTAAATCCTAAATCTTTTAACTTATCGCAAAATATAACTGTAGTTTTTTGACCACAAAATCTAAAAACAACGTCAATAATTTCTGAAACTACCTTTTTAGGTAATAATCTATCTATTAAAGAGAATTTAATATTACTATTTTTTGGTAATAAATTTGCTAGTAAAAATCTTCCTGCTGTTGAAGTATATTTTTCAAATTTTTTATTTCCTTTATCATCTACAGTTTCAAATCTAGATATAATTGTACTGTGTACTTTTATCTGACCAGAAGATAATGCAAATTCGATTTGATCAGAATCAACAAAATATCCTGCTGGCTTATCAGTAACTGGCTCTTGCGAAAGATAATAAATCCCTAAGATCATATCCTGACTTGGAACGATAATAGGTTTACCATTTGATGGTGAAAGAATGTTATTAGTTGATAACATTAAAATTCTTGCCTCTAATTGAGCTTCTAAACTTAAAGGTACGTGTACCGCCATCTGATCGCCATCAAAATCAGCATTAAATGCTGCACATGTTAGAGGGTGAAGTTCAATTGCATCTCCCTCAATTAATTTTGGTTCAAATGCTTGTACACCAAGTCTATGAAGTGTTGGTGCTCTATTTAATAATACTGGGTGTTCTCTTACAATTAACTCAAGTGCATCCCAAACCGCATTGGTTTCCTTTTCGACAAGTTTTTTAGCCTGTTTAATTGTTGAGGCTAAGCCTAACTTATTTAATCTTGCATATAAAAATGGTTTAAATAATTCTAAAGCCATCTTTTTAGGCAAACCACATTCATGGAGTTTTAGATCTGGACCAACAACAATTACGGATCTACCAGAATAATCTACACGTTTTCCTAATAAGTTTTGTCTAAATCTTCCTTGCTTGCCTTTAAGCATTTCAGCAAGGGATTTAAGAGGTCTTTTTCCAGTACCAGTGATTACTCTTCCTCTTCTTCCATTATCAAATAATGCATCAACAGACTCTTGAAGCATTCTTTTCTCATTACGAACAATAATGTCTGGAGCTTTAAGATCCATTAATCTTTTTAATCTATTATTTCTATTGATCACTCTTCTATAAAGATCGTTCAGATCGGAAGTTGCAAATCTGCCACCATCCAATGGAACAAGCGGTCTTAATTCTGGTGGAATTACAGGAACAACTGTCATAATCATCCACTCTGGTTTTTGACCTGTTTCAATAAATGACTCTACAAGTTTTAGTCTTTTAATAGCTCTTTCTTCGTTAACTTTTGATTTTGTTTCTTTAATAAAATTAACTAAATTTTTTCTCTCTTGTTCTAAATCTAAATTCTTAAGCATTTCAAGAACTGCTTCTGCACCTATTCCTGCAGTAAACGACTCTTCACCAAACTCATCTTGATATTTTGCTAATTCTTCTTCGTTTAATAATTGATTTTTTTGTAAACCAGTTAAACCTGGTTCTATGACAATAAAATTTTCAAAATATAGAACTCTCTCTATCTCCTTAAGCTTCATATCAACAGCTAGTGCAATTCTGCTAGGGAGAGACTTTAAAAACCATATATGTGCTACAGGTGTAGCAAGATTAATATGGCCCATTCTTTCACGTCTTACGTTTGATTTTGTAACTTCAACTCCACATTTTTCACAAATAATTCCTCTAAATTTCATTCGTTTGTATTTACCACACAAACATTCGTAATCTTTTATTGGTCCAAAAATTCTTGCACAAAACAAACCATCTTTTTCAGGTCTAAAAGTTCTATAATTTATTGTTTCAGGTTTTTTAATTTCACCATATGTCCAGGATTTAATTTTTTCAGGACTAGCAAGAGAAATTTTTATACTGTTAAAATTTTGAGCCTCAGCTATCTCTGTATTTTTAAATAGATCTGTTAATTCTTTTTTCATTTAATTTAGCTCCACATTTAATGCTAATGATTTAATTTCTTTAACTAATACGTTAAAGGACTCAGGAATACCTGACTCGAAATTCTCTTCACCTTTGACAATAGTCTCATAAACTTTAACCCTTCCAGCGACATCATCAGATTTTACAGTTAAAATTTCTTGAAGGGTGTAAGAGGCACCATAAGCCTCAAGGGCCCAAACTTCCATTTCACCAAATCTTTGACCACCAAGTTGAGCTTTACCTCCAAGCGGTTGTTGTGTAACCAAACTATAAGGCCCTGTTGATCTTGCGTGTATTTTATCTTCAACTAAATGATGAAGTTTTAACATATATATAATTCCAACTGTTACTGGTCTATCAAATTGTTCCCCTGTTCTTCCATCCCATAAAAATGTTTGTCCAGAACCTGGTAATTTTGCCAATTCAAGCATTTCGGTAACATTTTTTTCTTTTGCTCCATCAAATACTGGTGTTGAAATTGCTATTCCATTTTGTAAATTTTCACACAAATCTTTAAATTCATTTTTACTTAATTTATCAACTTTATCGTTAAAAATTTCTTCTCCATAAACAGATTTTAAAAAACTTGCAATTTTTTCAGTTTTTTCAATTTTTTTACTATTTTCATTAACTAATTTTTTAACTTCCTCACCAAATTCTTTACAAGCCCAACCTAAATGAGTTTCTAAAATCTGACCTACATTCATCCTGCTAGGAACACCAAGAGGATTTAGCACTATGTCAACTGGTCGGCCATCTTCACGGTAAGGCATATCTTCAACTGGAACAATTTTACTAACTACACCTTTATTTCCATGTCTTCCAGACATTTTATCTCCAGGTCTTAATCTTCTTTTAATAGCAACAAAAACTTTTACCATTTTCATTACACTTGGAAGTAAGTCGTCTCCACTTCTAATTTTAAGAACTTTGTCCTCAAATCTTTCGGTAATATCTTGTTTTGCTTTATTGTATTGATCTTTTAATTGTAAAAGCGTTGTTTCATTTGCTGCATTTCCATTTGAAATTTTAAAAACATCATTAATTGTAAGATTGCTTATAGCATCGAAATCAAGTTTTGTTCCTTCTGCTAAATCCTTAACTTTTTTAGCTAATGATGTTCCAGATAAAATTTGACCAGCTCTTTGCTTAATACTTCTCTCTAAAATTTCCTCTTCAACTATTTTATCTTGTTGAACTTCTTCAATTTCAGCTCTTTCAATAGTTATTGATCTTTCATCTTTTTCGATACCGTGTCTGTTAAATACTCTTACATCTACAATTGTTCCACTGCTTCCTCTAGACATTCTTAAAGATGTATCAGTAACATCAATAGCTTTTTCACCAAAAATTGATCTTAATAACTTTTCCTCAGGTCCTGATGCTGAATCTCCTTTTGGAGTAACTTTTCCAACAAGAATATCACCCGCATTTACTTCCGCACCAATGTAAACAACACCTGACTCATCAAGGTTTTTTAAAGCTTCTTCATTAACGTTTGGAATGTCTCTTGTAATTTCTTCTTCACCAAGTTTAGTGTCTCTTGCCATAATTTCATATTCTTCTATGTGAACGGAAGTAAATACATCATCTGTTACACATCTTTCTGAAATTAGGATTGAATCTTCAAAATTGTAACCTTGCCAAGGCATAAAAGCTACAGTCACATTTTTTCCTAATGCTAATTCACCTAGTTTTGTTGATGGACCATCTGCAATTATATCTCCTGATTTAACTTTATCACCAACTCTAACTAGAGGTCTTTGATTTATACAAGTATTTTGATTTGATCTTTTGAATTTTTGTAAATTATAAATATCAACTCCAGATTCACTAAATTCTGTTTCTTCTGTTACTTTAATAACAATTCTTTTTCCATCAATTTTATCAACAATACCATCTCTTTTTGCTACAATTGTAACACCTGAGTCTAATGCAACATCACTTTCAATACCTGTTCCAACAAGTGGTGACTCCGGTTTTAATAATGGAACAGCTTGTCTCATCATATTTGAACCCATAAGAGCTCTATTGGCATCGTCATTTTCTAAAAAAGGAATTAAAGATGCTGCAACTGAAACAAGTTGTTTAGGTGAAACATCAATATAATCAATTGTATCTGGCTTGGATAAAAGAAAGTTTAAATTTTGTCTGCATGAAACTAGATCTTCAACAATTTTTCCATTTTTATCAAGTTTGGTATTTGCTTGAGCAATAGTATATTTGGTTTCTTCCATGGCCGAGAGATATTCAACTTTATCTTGAACAACTCCGTCTTTAACTTTTTTATAAGGACTTTCAATAAAACCATACTTATTAATTTTTGCATAAGTAGATAAACTATTTATTAGACCTATATTTGGTCCTTCTGGAGTTTCGATCGGACAAATTCTACCATAGTGAGTTGGATGAACATCACGAACTTCAAATCCTGCTCTCTCTCTAGTAAGACCACCTGGTCCTAAAGCTGATACTCTTCTTTTGTGAGTAATTTCAGAAAGAGGATTTGTTTGATCCATGAATTGTGAAAGTTGTGAACTTGCAAAAAAATCTTTTAAAGAAACTGTTAAAGGTTTTGCGTTAATTAAATCTTGTGGCATTGCAGATTCTACATCTAAAGTAGTCATCTTTTCTTTGATTGCTCTCTCCATTCTATAAACTCCAATACGAGCTTGGTTTTCAACCAACTCACCTACGGAACGAACTCTTCTATTTCCTAAATGGTCAATATCATCAACTTCATCTTTACCATCTCTCAAATCTAACATTTTATGAACAATCGCTATAATGTCATCATTTCTTAGAATTGTAATTTTATCAGAACATTCTTGATTTAATCTAGAATTCATTTTTACTCTTCCTACGTCAGACAAATCGTATCTGTCTGAGCTGAAGAATAAATTATTAAATATCTGAGTAGCAATTTCTATTGTTGGTGGCTCACCAGGTCTTAACATTTTATAAACCTCAGTTATTGCCTCCTCTTTTGTATTATTTTTGTCATTCAAAATTGTAGTAAGCAAATAAGGGCCTTTATTAATTGAGTTTGTAACTGAAATCTGAATTAAGTGAATATTTGCGTCTAAGATTTGTTGGATTACTGTATCATTTAATTCAGTACCAATTTTAAACGTTCCCTCTTCCTCGTCATTAACTTTAATATCTCTATGTAAAATTTTACCAAATAAAGACTCTCTTGAGACTAAAATATCTTTTAATCCATCATTTGCTAATTTTTTAGCATTCAAGAAATTAATTTTATCACCTAATTTTATTACAATTTCACCAGTTTTTGCGTCGATTACTTCCTCAGAAAAGTTTTTAGCTTTATAATTTTCAGGATTAAATTTTGTTTTCCATTTTTCTGTTTTTGTATCATAAGTGTACTGTTCATTTTCATAAAACTCATCTGCAATTTCAGCTTTAGTATATCCAAGAGCTAAAAGTAAAGTGGATGCAAAAATTTTCTTTTTTCTGTCTATTTTAAAATATAAAAAATCTTTAACATCGTATTCAAAATCTAACCAAGATCCTCTGTTTGGTATTACTCGACAATTAAATAAAAGTTTACCACTTGCATGAGTTTTCCCTTTATCATGATCAAAGAAAACACCAGGACTTCTATGCATCTGGTTGACTACAACACGTTGAACACCATTGGTAATAAATGTACCACTATTTGTCATCATAGGAACTTCACCCATGTAAACTTCTTGTTCTTTAGCGGATAAAATATCTTTTGTGTTGTTATCTTGATCTATTTCATAAACAACTAATCTTAAAGTACACTTCAAAGCTGAAGAGTATGTAAGTCCTCTAGTAATACATTCGTCAACATCAAATTTTGGTTTTTCTAATCTATATGAAACATATTCTAAGGTTGCTTTGTCGTTTAAATCTTCAATAGGAAATATACTTTTAAAAACTCTATCAAATCCTTTAGTTAAATCAGCTGCTTCAGAATTAAATTCAGTTAATTCTTTATATGAGTTTTTTTGAACTTCTATTAAATTTGGTATTGATAAACTCTCTTTTAGTTTTCCAAAACTTTTTCTTATATTTTTCTTTTCAGTAAAAGATAATTGCATTTATATTTATTAATACTGATTAAAAATAATCAGTATTTGAATTCTTTCTTATTAATTTATTTAAGTTCTACTTTAGCGCCTGCAGCTTCTAACTTAGCTTTGATCTCTTCAGCTTCTTTTTTATTAACACCAGATTTAACTTCTTTTGGTGCTCCCTCTACTAGATCTTTAGCTTCTTTTAATCCTAATGAAGTAGCTGCTCTTACTTCTTTAATGACGTTAATTTTTTTATCACCAGCAGAAACTAACATGATAGTAAAATCATCTTTATCTTCTGCAGCTTCTGCACCACCAGCTGCTGCTGGAGCTGCTGCGGCCATTGGAGTTACACCCCATTTTTCTTCTAATTGTTTTGAAAGTTCAGCTGCTTCTGCAACTGTTAAACTTGAAAGATCTTCAATGATTTTGTTAAGGTCTGGCATATCAATTACTCTTTGGGTTGTGTTTCAGAATTTTCTGCGGTCAAACTACTCATTTTTTCCGAATGTGCAAGTAAAATGCTAATTAATTTAGATGCAGGTGCATTTAAAATACCCACAATATTAGCTCTAGCTTCATCTAAAGTTGGTAAACTTGCTACATTTTGGACTCCTGCCTGATCTAGGACTTCATTATCCATTATGCCACCAATTAATTTTAAATTTTCGTTATCTTTTGCAAATTTTGAGAGAATCCTTGCTGACATGATTGCATCTTCACCAAAAGCAACAGCTGTTGGACCATTAAATAAATTAGTCAAATCTTTGCATTTAGTTTTTTCTAATGCAAGTTTAGTAATTCTGTTTTTGGTAATTTTAAAAACAATCCCATGCTCTCTCATTTTTGCTCTTAAATCATCTAATTGTGTCATAGTTAAGCCCTGATAATGAGTAACCATGACAGCATTGCTATTCTCAAATTTTGAAGTCATTTCTTCAATATAATTTTTCTTTTGGTCTTTATTCATCATAACTATATCGACTTACCTAATTTTACTTTATAAGAAATACCCATTGTTGAGGTTGCAAAAACATTTTTTATTAAATCCCCTTTTAGGGTATTATTTGATTTTTCTTTTTCTAGAGTTTCTATTATAGCGTTGTAATTTTTCATTAATTGGTCATCACTAAAAGATTTTTTACCAATGCTTACACCTATATTACCGTCTTTATCATTTCTAATTTCAACTTGACCTGATTTTGCATTTGTTACTGCTTCTTTAATATTGTCAGAGACAGAACCAAGTTTTGGATTTGGCATTAACCCTTTTGGTCCTAAAACTTTTCCTAATTTTGAAAGTTTTACCATCATTCCAGGTGTACAAATTAATTTTTGAAAATTTAATTCACCACCTTTAATTTTTTCAACAAATTCATCACTACCCACAATATCTGCTCCAGCATCTTTGGCCTCTTGAGCTTTATTATCTTCACAAACAACAGCGACTTTTACTTTTTTACCAGTACCACCTGGTAAATTAACTACTGTTCTAATATTAACTTCACTTTTCTTTTGTTTATTGTTTATTTGAAAACTTAAATCTAAAGACTCGTCAAATTTTGTGGTACAATTTTTTTTTAGCTCTGGTATCAATTTTTCGAAAGCTTCAGCGCTAAGATCTTTTGTTTTTTCTGGCAATTTTTTAAATCTCTTTGAAGGCATTATTCTTTTACCTCTATACCCATTGATCTTGCTGACCCTGCTATAATTTTTACTGCTTCATTGATATCATGAGCGTTAAGATCATTCATTTTTTCTTTAGCAATATCCTCTAATTGTTTTTTAGAAATTGAAGCTACAATATTTCTTCCTGGTTCTTTTGATCCACCTTTAAGTTTTACTGCTTCTTTAATATAGTAAGATGCAGGTGGTGATTTAATCTTAAAGTCAAATTTTTTGTCTTTATATACCGTGATTTCAACTGGAACCGGTTTACCTGCCATTGATTTTGTTTTATCATTGAAAGCTTTACAAAATTCCATGATGTTTACACCCCTTTGACCTAAAGCAGGTCCTACTGGGGGAGCTGGGTTAGCTTGACCACCTTTAATTTGTAATTTTATAAATCCGCTAATTTCTTTTGCCATTAACTTGCTTTCTCAACTTGGTTATATTCTAAATCTACTGGTGTTGGTCTTCCAAATATAGAAACTGACACTTTAAGTCTAGACTTTTCTTCATCTATTTCTTCAATCATTCCACTGAATGAAGCAAAAGGTCCATCAACAACCTGAACTTTTTCACCAACGCTGTATTCTATACCAGATTTTGGCTGAGCCACACCATCTTTTATTTGTCCTAAAATCTTTTCTACTTCCTTATCTGAAACAGGAACTGGAATACCCTTTGTACCAAGGAAACCGCTGACTCTTTTTATGTTTTTAATCATGTGATAAATATTATTATCCATCTCACTCTTTATTAATACATATCCAGGAAAATATTTCTTTTTTCTTTGAATTCTTTTACCTCTTTTTACTTCAGTAACATCATGAGTTGGAACAACAATTTCCTCAAATTTTTCGCTAATTTTAGCTTTATCTGCTTCTTCTTTGATTAATGAAGCAACTTTATTTTCAAAGCTAGAATGAGATTGAACAATGTACCAGTTTTTCATTAAATGCTCACTTTAAGTAAAAGTTCTAAGAAAAACTTTAAAACCTGATCTAAAAGTAAAAAAAATAAAGACATAATTACAGCCATTGCAAATACCATTAAGGCACCCTGTAAAGTCTCTTTCCAAGTTGGCCAAGTAACTTTAAATGCCTCTTGTTTTACCTCTTGAATAAATTTAATCGGGTTTCTCATATTTTTTAGCTCTAATTGGCAGGAGCGGAGGGACTCGAACCCTCAGCCTCCGGTTTTGGAGACCGGCGCTCTACCAATTGAGCTACACTCCTATTTATAGAGTTACTCTATAATTTTAGTTACTACTCCTGCTCCAACAGTTCTCCCACCTTCACGAATAGCAAAATTTAATTTCTCAGCCATTGCAATCGGTGTAATTAATTTAACTGTGAATTTAGCATCGTCACCTGGCATAACCATCTCTGTTCCAGCTGGTAATTCTACTTCACCTGTTACATCTGTTGTTCTAAAATAAAACTGTGGTCTATATTTAGTAAAGAAAGGAGTGTGTCTTCCACCCTCATCTTTTTTAAGTACATACGCTTGAGCTTCAAATTTAGTGTGTGGAGTAATTGATCCAGGTTTACAAAGTACTTGACCTCTTTCGATATCATCTCTTTCTATACCTCTCAATAAAATTCCAACATTATCACCAGCTTCACCTGTATCTAAAAGCTTTCTAAACATTTCAACACCAGTACAAACTGATTTTTTAGTTTCTTTTATTCCTACTATTTCAACTTCTTCACCAGTTTTAACTACACCTGACTCAACTCTACCAGTTGCAACTGTTCCTCTACCTGAAATTGAAAATACATCCTCAACAGGCATCAAGAAAGGTTTGTCTACCTCTCTAGCTGGTTGTGGAATGTGTTCATCAACAGCTTTCATTAATTCTAAAATTGAATTTTTTCCAATTTCATCATCTCTTCCTTCAACTGCTGCTAAAGCAGAACCTTTAACGATTGGTGTTTTATCACCAGGGTACTTATAAGAAGTTAAAAGTTCTTTAATTTCTTCTTCTACAAGTTCGATCATTTCTTTATCGTCAACTTGATCAACTTTATTAAGATAAACAACAATTGCTGGAATACCAACTTGTCTACCTAAAAGAATATGTTCTCTAGTTTGTGGCATTGGACCGTCTGCAGCATTTACAACTAAAATTGCACCATCCATTTGTGCTGCACCGGTAATCATATTTTTTACATAGTCAGCGTGACCTGGACAATCTACGTGAGCATAGTGTCTCTTTTCAGTTTCATACTCAACGTGAGCAGTTGAAATTGTTATCCCTCTTTCTTTTTCCTCTGGAGCTTTATCAATTTGATCGTAAGCAACCGCAGTTCCACCACCTGCTTGTGCTAACACATTTGTGATTGCAGCAGTAAGAGTTGTTTTACCATGGTCGACATGACCAATAGTCCCAATGTTACAGTGGGGTTTATTTCTTACAAATTTTTCTTTCGACATTACTTTTTTACCTCAGTTTTATTTGTTTCATTACTAATTTTATTTCTTGGAGCGGGTAAAGGGAATCGAACCCTTACATCCAGCTTGGAAGGCTAGCGTTCTACCATTGAACTACACCCGCACAACCCCAAGAGTAACACTCCATTGCCACTTAAAATTCTACTGAATGGTGGAGGGGGAAAGATTCGAACTTTCGAAGACCGAAGTCAACGGGTTTACAGCCCGCCCCATTTGACCGCTCTGGAACCCCTCCTTTTGGGGAAGTGTCCCCTGTTCAATAAAGCTTTAAACAACATGCGTCTTATATATTTTATTTATGCAAATGCAACACGTGATTTAATAGCCAAATATTCAAAAAAACGTGTAAAACTCGTGATAATTTATGAACAAATCCTCATTTTTTATTGTTGGTCAACATGCTGTTATCGAGGCTCTTCGAAACCCACAAAGAAAGGTTTTAAGAGTGTTTTTAACTGAAGAAGCAAAAAAAAATATTCACAGAAAAAACCAAAGTAAAAATCTTCTAGAAGACGTTAAGGTTTATTTTAAATCAAAAAAAGAATTGGATAAATATTCCTCTAAAGAACAGTTAATGCATAATGGTTACGTTGCTGAAGTAGAGCATTTAGATCAACCAGATCTTAAACAATTTATAAAAAATAAAAATAATCTTACATTTGTGTGTTTAGATGAGGTGACAGACCCAAGAAATATTGGCTCTTTAATTAGAAGTGCAGCTTCATTTAAAATTGATGGTTTAATAATAAAAGAAAGGCATTTTCCAAGTGATAGTAAGTTAATGTATAAATCTGCAAGTGGTTGTATGGAACA
This sequence comes from uncultured Pelagibacteraceae bacterium, assembly GCA_902622795.1. Classification (GTDB taxonomy): domain Bacteria; phylum Pseudomonadota; class Alphaproteobacteria; order Pelagibacterales; family Pelagibacteraceae; genus Pelagibacter. The sequence continues at coordinate 265,721 of CACNRD010000001.1, forward strand.
TCTAAATATTTTTGAAGTATCTAATATAAATTCAACACTAAAAAATTTAAGAGAAAAAAATTTTTGGGTTTATGGTTTTGATGCAAAAGGTGAAAAGGACTTTTCAGAAATCAAGTGGGAAGGAAATAATATTTTATTATTTGGATCTGAGGGTTTTGGTATGAGACAACATACAGGTAAATATGCTGATTTCTTCGTTAAAATTAATATTAATGATCAGATTGAAAGTTTAAATATCTCTAATAGTGCTGCTATTGTCTTTCATCATTTAAGTTATATTAAAAAAAAGAGTTGATTATTTAATAAATAGTTAATAATTATTGCGCATGCCCTTGTAGCTCAGTTGGTAGAGCAATTGATTTGTAATCAATAGGTCCGCGGTTCGAATCCGTGCGGGGGCACCGCTTATAAAATATAAATTTTAATTGTTTTTATTATCCCTATAAAATTTTACAAATTCATTAAGATTTCTTTTTTTATCACAATTTTTTAAATAGAGATAGTAATATACATGTGTTTCAATTTCACTTAAATTTTGATTCTTTAAATGACATTTAAATTCTTTTATTAATTCAATTTCTATATCTTTTTTAAGATTTAGTGCTTCACTTCTATACAAAAAATTATCTTTAAAACTGATCAAAGTAAAACTTAAAATGAGAATAAGATAATTAAATTGTTTAATTTTAAATTCAAAATTTTTAAAGAAATAAAAAATATAGAAAATAAAAAAATAGACAAAACCAACATATACTCTTTCTGGTGGTAGTTTGTTTAATAAAACAAAAAATAAAAAAAAATAAAATATAATGTAATCAAAAATAATTAATTTTTTTCTTAAAATATTTTTAAATAAAATTAAAAAAGAAGTAAAAAAAATAAAATATAAAATAAAATTATTTTTAACATCTATTATTAAATAACTGATGTTTCCAAATAAAGACATCCTATTTAATGTATAATCAAAATAAATCGCTTCGAAACCACTTGCATATATATTGGTAAAATTTTGAATAATATATTCTGAAACAATAGGTTTCATATCATAAATGCCATGAAGGTATAAGCCAGTTATTAAAATCTGAATCGTGTTTAAAAAAATAAAAATTGATAGAAAATATATTAAAAAAAAAATAAATTTTTTATTGAAAGAATATGATTTAAAATTAAAGAATATAGCTAATATTATTGGTATTACTAAATACAAAGAAGAAATATTGTTGATAATTTGTAAAGCACAAATTACGAAGATAATCTTCAAATCAGAATCAATTGGCTTTGAGAAATTTTTAAATATTAAATAGAAAACATAACAAAATAATAAAGATGATATATAATAACCTCTTAGTAGATAAGAATAATCAAATAAAACTTCTGATAACAAAAAAATTAAAAATAAAATATAGACTAAAAATTTTTTTTTAAATGAGTTGTATAATATTAATAATATCGTAGGAAATGTTAAAAAATTTAAAAATTTAAGAAAAACTATATTAGTACCAACCATAAATTCTGTGAGCATACCAATCAATGAAATATAAAAATGATTATTTGGAAAATTTTTTAAAAAAATTGACTCTTTATAATAATACGTTGTTAGATTTACTACCTCATCATGTTCAACATAGTGATAATTTAATATAAATATTTTAATTATTAAGAAAATTATTAAGCTAGAAAATAAATATAAATCAATTGAAATATTTTTAACTTTATAGACTAAATCATTAAACATTATTTATTTTTTCATTTTGTAAATAGCTAAAACAACTTTAATTTAACTAGTTTCTTTCCTTAATTACTCAATTTTAATTTTTTTTTGAAAGCTTATTTTGTTATTTTCTAAGGATTTTATGCTGATAAATTTTTTACCTAATTTATTATTATTCTTTTTTATTGTTTTAAAAAAATTCCAAGCAAGTACTATGATTAGTGAAGAATTATTTTTTAATTTATTCTTAGAATAAATAGGTATATTTAAACCAGGTAAAAATTTTCCATGTTTTAGTTTGTTGTCTTCAATTATAAAATTAATTTCTGATGTAATGCCAAAATAATTTAATGCAGTCGTAGCTTTTGCTGGTGAGCCATAACCAATGATTGAATTAAATTTTTTTTTTAAAAAAAGAATATTTTTTTGAACGTTAATTTTTATATTTTCAACTTTCTTAGCAAATACTGCGAAAGTTTTAAATTTTTTTATTCCAAATTTTTTTTCTTCGTTAAGTATCTTATTTATACTAATATCTTTTCTTTTATTTAAATCTTTTGAGACATAAATTCTTAAAGAACCTCCGTGGGTATCAATTTTTTCAGCTTTAAAAATATTTGCATTTAATTTTTGAAAAAAATAATTCAATGTAGTTAGTGACCAATAATTGTAGTGTTCATGATAAATATTATCAAAAGTTAAATCTTTGATGGTATTAATTAAATATTGAATTTCTATAATTGCAGTTCCTTTTTTTGAAAGGAGAGACAGAATACATTTAGCCATCAAATTTAAATCATCTGAATGGGCAAATACATTGGATGCTAAAACTAAATCAGCCTTTTTTTTAATTTTATTCACACATTTTTTATCTAAAAATGAATTGATTACCTTAATTCCTTTTTTTTTTGAAATTTTACATAAATTAATTGCTGGTTCAACACCGAGAAGATTTTTATAACCTTTGTTCTTAAAAGGCATCAACCCAATTCCATCATTACTTCCAATATCAATTATAAAAGAATTTTTATTTAATTTTAAATTTTTAATAAATTTTGTAGCTGCTTTTTTGAAATGTTCTTGAAAAGGTTTGGAGGCAGATGAAAGATAGTAATATTTTTTGAACATTTTTTTAGAATCAACTGCCATAGATAATTGTACATTGTAACAATTCTGACAAAAATTTAATTCTAATGGATATTTTTCTACTTTTTCTGAAGTTTTTTTTATTAAGTTGTTTGCTAAGGGTTGAAAACCCAAAGATAAAATTCTTTTTAATTTATTATTACCACAACACCTACAATCAAATTTATAAAACTTAATTAAATTTTTACCTTCTTCATTATCTAATAATTTGTATGGCATAGTATGCGTAATTCCATAATTTTTATGTTTTCTTTCTCCTCTCACTAAATTTAAAAAAGTGGAATTTTTGGTAAAAGCCATTGCATGAGCTACATTTGGTTTTGTTATAATTAAATCACCTTCATTAACTACATGAGTAATTTTTTCAGTTTTTTTATTTATTAAATCTTTATAAACACTTATAAATTGACCTTTTGTAAGCAAACATTTTTGTTCTTGCACTGGATGAAAATGATTAGCTCTAATTGATCCTTTTTTTGACTCAATATGTCCAATTAAATTGATTGGCTCTGGTAATTCAAAATTATTTATTTTTCCTCTACTATCTATGAATTGATCTTTTCCCTGAAATATATGTTCTAATTTATTTTCGTTTTTTTTAAAATTCCATTGTTGAAACATTTCTTCCAATGAGGGTTTAAGATTGTATAAAAATTTAAATCCTGTCTTTAGCAACTTTTTATTAGACAAAGTATAACCTAAATTAGGAGTTTCATCTTGCGTGTTTTGTAATGTAATCCTAGGATTTATCTTTTTACACAATTGAGCTACTTCTTTTACAGTTAGTTGTTCATTAACAATATGAAATGTTTCATTGTTAATTTTTTCATTTTCTTCCATAAATTTCATACATCTAACAACATCTATTATGTTAACTAAACTTTTGAGCTGTCTTCCTCCAGAAAAAAGTTTGATCGTTCCATTTTGTGATGTAATTTTTGAAAATAGATTTGGCATGATATTTATTCTCATTGTATCTGAAGAATATCCATAAACAGATCCGAGTCTTAATATTATATATTTTTTATTTGAATTTTTAATATCAATTTCGTTTTGAACTTTACTAGTTGAATACATCAAAACTGGTTTTGTAAGATCATCTTCAGTTATATTTTTTTTAGCTTTTTGATATCCTTCAAAAACAACATGAGTAGAAGGAAATATAATTTTACAATTTGGTGATATATTATTTAAGATATTATTTGTTCCATCAATAGCTAAAGATCTTATTTTCTCGTCCAATTCAGAGTTAGCTTCTGTTTTTACGTACGCTACATCAGTAACACCAGCTAAGTGATGAACTATATCAGCATCTACAAGATGTTTTTTTAAAAAATCATTATCAAGAATATGCCCTTGAAAAAATTCTATGTTCCAACTATTAAGTTGACTCACCCTCTCAGATACAAATCTATTATCTAAAGCTATAATCTTATTTCTCCAACTTTCACCAGAATAAATCTTACATAATTCTGTTCCTAAGTATCCTAAAGCACCTACAATGACGATTTTTTTCATCTAATCAAACAAATCTTCTTATCACTATTTGAAAAATTACTCCAAATATATGATAAAATTTTATTTTTTTTCCTTCATCTTTACTTCTTCCGTTATAATTTATTGGTACTTCATAAAATTTTTTTCCATTCTTAACAACTTTACATAATATTTCTGCATGTTGCTCAAAACCTTCTGTTTTAAGACCTGGAATATCTAAATTTTTTTTTTTGAAACATGCATAGCAAGAATAAATATCAGTAAATGTAGTATTATATAAAATATTAAATAAAGTTGTAATAAAGTAATTTCCAAACTTATTAAAAATATTATGCGATCTAGTGTAGTCCGAATAATTGAACCTAGATCCTATTATTAAATCTGGTTCAAATTTTTCAATCAAATTAGAAAATTTTATAATATCATTAGGATCATATTCTAAATCTGCATCTTGAAAAAAAATAAATTCACCAGTACTTATTTCTAAACCTTTCTTGACTGAATATCCTTTGCCACGATTAGTAGAATTTGTTATCAAAAAATCATAAAGATTTTTGTTTTCTTCTAGGATATTATTAGTTTTATCATTAGATCCATCGTCAATAACAATTATCTCTAAATTTTTAATAGAATTTTTAATTGGAGAAAGCTTATTTAAAATATCTAAAATTGTATTTTCTTCATTAAAACATGGAATTAAAATGCTTAATTTCATACAAGAGTGTTTAAATTATTCATAATTAAAATTTTTACCACGCAGTTAACTTCCAGCATTTATCTGCATCTTCAAGACGAACATAGCATCCCAAAAAAGACATTATTTTAAATGCGAAAAAACCTCCTATTAAAATTATTACGATTAAAACAATTGGATTTATTTTTTTCATAATTAGGTCTTCTTAACACCCATTGGGTGAGCAATTCCATTCAAAACTAATTTATGTTCCATTTAATTTGTTTCACCTCTTAATTGTTCAATTTTAATTTTTTTTTGTAAACTTCGGTTTTTATCATAAAGTAGATTAAACTTAATTTTGCTATTGGTTTTAATTGTTATCGACTTCGCGTTTCTTACTTCTAGATTATCAGCAACTGCACTTATGGGTCTTTTAACTGAATTTAAGTTAGTAATAGTGATTTTTGATTTATCATTAACAATCTTTCCTTTCCATCTTCTTGGTCTAAATGGGCTAATTGGAGAAATGGATAATTTTTTAGAATTTAAACTTAATATTGGACCATGAACTGATAAATTATAAGCAGTACTTCCTGCTGGTGTTGATACTAAAACTCCATCAGAAACTAGGTTTTTAATTATTTGCCTTGAACCTTGTTTGATTGATAGTGATGCTGCCTGTCTGCTTTGTCTAAGAACAGACACTTCATTAATAGCTATTGATTTCTTTATTTTGTTATTCTTATTTTTAACGGTCATTTCTAAAGGAGAAATTGAGATCATATTGGCTTTATTTAAATTTTTAATAATATTTTTTGAGGAAAATATATTCATTAGAAATCCATAATTTCCAGAATTAATTCCATAAAATTGTTTTTTTGAATTTTTATTTTTTTTAAGCGTTTGAAGCATAAAACCATCACCCCCTATAACAATTACCAGATTAGATTTTTTAAATTGATTAGCTTCAATCTTTTTTATGAGTGTATTTTTAATTCTAAGAGATTTTTTATTTTTATCAGAAATAATTTGAGGATTACTCATTTAATGGTGCCCTCGGCCAGACTCGAACTGGCACTCCGCAAGCGGCAAGGATTTTAAGTCCTTTGTGTCTACCAATTTCACCACGAGGGCATTAATGAATTTCATGAGTGTTTATGCTAATATTTATAATTGAACAAGTCTAATAAGTAAATTTTTTTTATTTTGTCTCCCTAAAATTTCACGAATGTTTATGCTTATATTTTGAATAAATAATTATAATATGAAATTAAATAATCTCTATAATAATTAATTAAATAATTAAAAATGGCTGATTTAAAAGAAATTGTAGATTGTATTAACAAAGGAAATTTAAAAGAAGCTTTAAAACTTTGTGATACTTATGAAAATGAGAAAAATAAAAAATTTATTTTAAACTTTAGGGGTGCAGTTCATTTAATTAAGGGAAATTTAGATATTGCAGAAAAAAATTTTTTAGATGCTGCTAGAATTGACTCAAAGTTTATAGATCCTCTTAAAAATCTTTACTTAATATGTTTAAAAAAAAGAGATTATAAAGATCTGTTAACTTACGCTCAAAAACTGCTTGAGGCTGACAGATTGGAAAATGAACATAATTATAAACTAGCATATGCTTTTGAGCTAAATAATAATTTAAAAGACTCAATTGAATATTATAAAAGATATGTCGATAAGAAAGGTAAAAATAGTAAACAAGCTTTTAATAATATTGGATGCATATATTTAAAAAGAAATAAGCCAAAGATTGCAATTAATTTTTTTAAAGATGGTTTAAATTTTGGAGAAGACAAAACCATAACCAATAATATTTTTAAATGTTACGTTTTATTGAGAGACTTAGAGAATTCTGATTTTTACTATGATAAAGCGATAAAATTTGATGAAAATTATTTAGAGTTTAAACATACAAAAGCTAAATACTTTATTCTTAAAAATCAAATCACTGAAGCTATTGAAATTTTAATAGAAAATAAAGATAAACCAAGATTTTTAATTACTCTACTTGTTCTATATTTCAATCTTGGTAAAAATGAAGAAGGGATAAAACTTTTAAATCAGTCAAAAGATAAGATGAAAAAAGATCCTATCTATTACAATTATTTAGGGTTGAGATTATTATATGAAGGTGATTTCAAAGATGGCTGGAGGTTTTATGAACATAGAAATTCCAAAAAAGTTGATTTTTTTAAAGAAACAAAGGAATGGTCTGGTGAAACAATAGAAAATAAGAATATTGTTGTTTTTACTGAACAAGGTTTAGGAGATGCTATACAATTTTCAAAGTATATAATTCCTTTATGCAAAATTGCAAAAAAAGTAACGTTTGTAACTAAGGACAGTATCAAACCCCTTTTCAAAGAAGAATTAGAAAATTTAACTATAGAAACTATTGAAAGTTGTAAAAATAAAAAGTTTGATCTTAAGATAGCTCTTGGATCTTTAATAAAATTTTTTTTTGAAGAAAAATTCAGTAAAAATGAAAATTTAATTATATCAAATAAGGCCCTTGATTTAAAATGGAAAAAAAAAATACCACAAAATAAATTAAATATCGGTATAAGTTGGTCTGGAAGTTTTAATGGTCCTAATGAACCTTATCGGTCAATACCACTCCAAGAACTTGAAAAATTATTTTCTTTAGATGTAAATTTTTATTGCTTACAAAACGAAATTTGGGACAGAGATTTAGATTATTTTAAAACGCTAAACCTAACTAACTGTGGTGAATATAAATTAACTGAAATAGCATCAATTATTCAGAATTTAGATCTTGTAATTACGAGTGATACTTCCTTGTTACATTTATCAGCTTCTTTAAATAAGCAAACATGGGGGCTCTTAAGTTTGTATCCTGATTGGCGATGGAGTGAATTTAATAAAATTAATCCATATTCAAATTTAAAAATTTTTAAACAAAAATCCTTTAAGGATTGGAGTGAAATTGAGGAATTAGTTGTTACTGAGTTACAAAATAAAATTTATACCTTTAATAATTCCAATAAATCAAAGACTAATTTGTAGAATTGTTATTTATTTAAATATTTTATAAACATCGTTGAATGGAAAAAGCATTCAAAGTTTTGATATTTACCGATCTTGATGGCTCACTTCTTCATAGAGATACTTTCAAATTTGATGAAATAAAAGACTATATGAAAGAATTAATATCTAAGGGTATTTTCATTATACCCAACACGAGTAAAACTGAAAAAGAAATTTTAGCATTTAACAACGAATTAGGCACAAGTTTACCTTACATCTCTGAAAATGGTGCTGCTATAAACGGTTTAGATTTATTAAATTCAAATTTACCTAAAGAATTAATACTTAGTAGAGAAAAAGATAATCTTATAAAAATTTTTGAAAAATCAGTACCAGTAAATTTACAAAGTAAATGCAAATGGTTATCGGAAATGAATAAGAAAAAACAAAGCTTAATTTTTGGTTTAGAAGATGAAAAACTTAAAATGGCTTTAGATCGTAAATACACCATTCCTTTTATATTTGACGGAATTAAAAGTGAAAAAAATGAGTTGTTCAAAGTTGTTAAAAAAAAAGATTTAGCTTTACAGGAAGGTGGTAGAGTTATTAATTTAACTGATAAGGTAAATAAAGCTAAAGCACTTCAAGTATTTGTAAGATTTTTTAAAAAAAATAACAAAAATGTAAAAACAATAGCTGTTGGTGATAATTACAACGATTTAGATATGCTTAAAATTAGTGATTTTCCTTGTCTTGTCTTTAATGATAAATTTACATTAGATCAAATCCCTATAAATAATTTAATAACAACAAATAAGCCATCCCCTGAGGGCTGGGCAGATGTGGTCAAAATGGCTCTAGTTAAAGTAAATAAAAATTATTAAAGTTCATTATGAGTGATTTTTCTCAAAATGGAATAATTTCTACACTTCATGATTTTGGAACAAAATCTTTAGAGCAAATAGAAAAGGAGCTTTTAGGCTTTTCTGAAGAGAGAAAGATGGAGCTCATCTTACCATGTCTTTATTCAGAATTAAAAGGTGATGCATTACCTAATATTGTAAAAGAGATAAGCAAAACAAATTATATACATCATATAATCATAGGCTTAGATCAAGCAAGCGAAGCTGAAGCAAGGAAAGCTTGGACTTTTTTTGAAAAATTAGAAACTCCTTTTACAATCCTTTGGAATGACGGTCCTAATTTAAAAAAATTAGACAAAGAATTACAAGAAAAGGGATTAGCGCCAAATGAATATGGCAAAGGAAGAAATGTTTGGTACTGCATAGGTATGTCTATTGCACGAGATAGCGCGCGGTCTGTTGCATTACATGATTGCGATATCAAAACTTATGACCGAAGAATGTTAGCAAAATTATTTTATCCAGTTGTAAACCCTCTTTTTAACTTTGAATTTTGTAAAGGTTTTTATCCAAGAGTTGCTGACAACAAGATGAATGGACGTGTAGCAAGATTATTAGTTTTTCCCTTGTTAAATGCTTTAGAAAAAACTATTGGCAAGAGTGACTATCTAGATTTTATGAAATCATTTAAATACCCATTAGCTGGCGAATTTTCTTTTAGAAGAAATATTTTACCAGAACTTAGAATTTCATCTGACTGGGGTATAGAAATTGGAATTTTGTCAGAAATGCAAAGAAATTTTTCTCCTCAAAATATTTGCCAAGTAGATTTAGCAGATACTTATGACCATAAACATCAAGATTTATCTCTTGATGATGAAAAAAAAGGTTTATCAAGAATGTCTATAGATATTATAAAAACTTTTATAAAAAAATTAGCAACACAAGGTCATTCATTTAGTAGAGAACAATTAAGATCTTTGAAAGCAACTTATTACAGATCTGCTTTAGATCTTATAGATGCTTACAGAGCTGATGCTGAAATGAATGGTCTAAAATTTGACTCTCATACAGAAGAAAAAGCAGTTGAGTTATTTTCAAGTAATATAATTAGAGCTGGAGAAGATTTTTATCTTAACCCAATGGATGCACCTTTTATACCCACGTGGAGTAGAGTTAAAAGTGCAATACCAGATTTTCTAGTAAGATTAGAAAAGGCTGTTAATGAAGATAACAAACGTTATCTATAGCATTTTTAAGAAAATTGAAAATTACAATTCAACTTCAAATTGATAGTATTTAATTTTTACCAAATATTTGCGACATGCTGTCAAATATAGTATTTTTTTTTAAAAAATCTCAGGAGGAGAAATGAAAAATATAGTTAAAATATTTTGCATAATTTCATTATTCATTACAAATGTCGTTTATGCAGATATTAAATTTTGGACTACAGAGGTCCAACCTGCTCGAATGGCTAAGCAAGAAGAAATGGCCAAAGCTTTTGAAGCTAAGACAGGTATTAAGGTTGAGGTAATTCCAATTGAAGAAAAGGAATTGGGTACTAGAGCCACCGCAGCAGCTGCTGCTGGCGACTTACCAGATGTGATTTATCACACTTTACAATATGTTTTACCTTGGGCGGAAGCTGGAATTCTAGATGTTGATGCCAATAACGCTGTGGTTAAAGCACTTGGTAAAAATACTTTTGCTCCAGGCGCTCTTAAAATGGCTAAGTCAGGATCAAAAATTGCTGCTGTCCCTGTTGATGGATGGACGCAAATGGTTGTTTATAGAAAGGATCTTTTTGAAAACGCTGATCTAGAACCACCAACAAGTTATGCTAACATTGTCAAAGCAGTTGAGAAATTATCAAAAGTAAATGGCGTGTTTGGTTTTGTAGCTGCTACTAAAACTGATGAGAATTTTATGAGTCAAGTTTTAGAACATGTTCTTTTAGCAAACGGGGTAAACATTGTTAAAAAGGGTGGTGTTAAGAAGCAAGGGAAAAAATTAAAAGAAGCATTAGAGTTCTATAAAGTCATTGCGAAGGCAAGTCCTCCAGGTGAACTTTATTGGAAACAATCAAGAGCACTTTATTTTGCTGGAAAGACACCAATGATTATTTGGTCTCCCTTTATTATGGATGAACTTGCAGGTTTAAGAGATTCAGCTCCACCAACAATTAATAGTGATCCAACTTCACCTGAATTAGCTTCTAAAACTGGTTTTATAACTAATTTCAGTGGACCAAGTAATAAAAAAGGTGCTGCGTGGGCTGATATTAGATACTTTGGTATAACTGCTGATGCTGATACTGATGAAGCCAAGCAATTTATCATGTACTCTATGGATGAAGGTTACACAAGTACCTTATCAATTGCTCCCGAAGGTAAATTTCCAGTAAGAAGAGGAAATTCGAGTGATCCTGAAGCATTTACAAAAGCTTGGAGTAAACTGCCAGTTGGAGTTGATAGAAAAGCTGCCTTGTCAGATCTTTATGACCCAGATGTTATAAATAACATTGTTGCAGGTTTAGATACTGCAAACAGATGGGGAGTTAAAGAAGGTGAACTATCTAGAGCATCTAAAATTATTAATTCACAATTCATGAACAGAATCACAAGAGAATATATCGATGATGAAATTTCTGTTGATGAAGCAGTTGATAAAATAAATGCTGGATTAGCTAGCTTCTAATAATTTAAATTAATTAAAAAAGCGGATAAGATTACTTGTCCGCTTTTTTTTATGAAAGATACTTTAGCAAATACTGAAAAGAAAACTGCTTATATTTTAACCTTACCTGCAGTGGCATTAGTCTTTGCAATAATTTTATTTCCTATTTTTGCAAATGTTTGGATTAGTTTTAAAGAGGTTGAGTTGAAAGATATAAGAATTCCTGAACCAAGAGCAAAAAAAATTGTTAAATCCATATCTGAAGATCCTTCAAAAATAAAAATTTTATATAAATTAAGAAATAGCTCATTACTTCAAGAGATTAGGGACGTTTCATTTCAAGATAAATTTCCAAAAAATTTTGAAATTGAAGAATTAGACCCGCGTTGCGAATTCAAAAAATATGCTTTAAAATGTAAATTTGGTAATTGGCCACCAAAATATAGAGAAAATTTTCAAGTAATATTCAAAAAAAATGATGGATCAAAAATAGATAAAAAAGAACTAAAATCCACAAAACCCAAATTAGTTGGTACCTCAGATAATGTACTGCTTAATACTAATTTTACTTTAAAAAACTTTAAGAAAGTTTTATTTGATAATGAATTTGTAGATCTGCTCCTTACAACTTTTTACTACACCTTTTTTGGTACTGTTGGCTCTATCATATTTGGTATTTTAACAGCTCAAATGGTTAATCAAAAATTTTATGGAAGAACATTTATGCGAAGTGTTTTACTTTTTCCTTATGTTGCTCCAGTGGTAGCTTTAGCTTATACATGGGAACTTCTATTAGATCCAAATAGTGGGACTTTAAATAGTTTGCTAATCAATTATCAGGTTATAGAGACACCGATAAATTTACTTGGACAAAAATACATTCAGATTAATTTTTTTGGTTTTGATTTCAAACTTAGATTAGCTCTTACGACGGTAATTATGTTTGAAATTTGGAGATATTTTCCTTTAGCTTTTTTATTTATTCTAGCAAGACTTCAGGCAATTCCAAAAGAATTATATGAGGCAGCTGATGTTGATGGAGCGAGCCCATTTCAGAAGTTTTTTAATATAACACTCCCTCAAATTACTGCAGTTATATCGATTTTATTTATGATAAGATTTATTTGGAATTTTAATAAGTTTGAGGATGTTTTCTTACTTACCGGTGGCGCTTCAGGAACAAGAACTTTACCCATAAATGTTTATCAACAAGGTTTTGCAATATCTGATATTGGAATGGGATCAGCTGTTTCAATTGTAATTGTCGTTTTGCTTTTATTATTTATGTTTTTTTATTTTAAGCTTTTAGGAAAGAGAGTCGATGAAAACTAAAAATTTAATTTTATTTACATTAATATCATCATTTTTTTTAATTTTCCTAGTTTCTATATGGAAAATATTAGCGACTTTACAGGGATTAAATATTCAACATTTGAATTTACAAATAATTTTTATTTTTGGTCTCCTAATATCATTCGCTAATTTAAGAATAGGAAGCAAAATTAAAATTTTTTACAAATCAATTATTTTTTCTTTAATTTTTGTAATCTGCGATGGCTATATTATTCAAAAACTACCATTATGGTACAACATTGGTATTTTCTTAATTTTATATTTTTTTGTTAATAAAATAAATAAATATAGTTTTGAAAATTTAAAAGAGGAGCACTCAACCCAAGTAATCTTTTTTGACTTTTTAACATTGTTTGGCATTTTATTTTTCTCATTCGTAATACTTTTTCCTTTTTACATGATGTTAATAACAAGCTTTAAAACCCAAATTTCTTTATTGGTTAACCCTTTAGACTTTAGTATTAATTTTGGTCAAGATCTAAAGGATCTATTTAAATCCTATTTTGTAATTTTTAAGACTTATAAATTTGGTAAATATATTGTGACTAGTACTATTGTCTCTGTAGGTACAGTAATAATAACTCTTATTTTTGCTATTCCAGCAGCATATGCAATTGCTAGATTAAATTTTTTTGGAAAATCATTTATGTCAACATCAATATTGATAATTTATATGTTTCCAGCGATAGTCTTGGTAATTCCTTTGTATACAATTTTTAGTCAATTAGGCCTAAGAAACTCTATAGAAGGATTATTAATAGTTTATACAGCTACAACGCTTCCAGTAGCAATCTACATGCTTCAAGGATACTTTAAGAGTATTCCAAAGGAATTAGAAGAGGCAGCAATATTAGACAAACTTAGTTGGTTTGGAATAATTTCTAAAATTATAATTCCATTAAGTATTCCTGCAATTTCCTCTGTGGCTTTATATGTATTTATGATAGCTTGGAATGAATTTTTATTTTCTCTAATGTTTCTAGATAACCCTAATTCTTTTACTCTTTCAAGAGCCATACAATATTTGAGTGGTGATGCAGAAACACCAAGACAATATTTAATGGCTGGCTCAGTTATTGTAACTTTGCCTGTTTTATTTATTTTTGTTTATTTTGAGAAATATCTAGTTAGTGGTCTCACCGCAGGGAGTGTCAAAGGTTGAAAAATAAATTAATAGAAAAAGCAAAAAAAGTTTTATTAGGGAATAAAAAAAGAGGTTACACATTACCTACAAATAACAAATTGTATCCTGCTCAATGGAAATGGGACTCTGGCTTTATTTCCTTAGGCTACTCATACTTTAATCTAAAGTATGCACTTGATGAAATAACAACTCTTTTAAGGGGTCAATGGAAAGATGGTATGATACCTCATATTTTATTCCATGATTTAAAAACAAATTATTATCCAAACCACTCAGTATGGAATTGTGGAAACAAAATACATTCATCAGGAATAACACAACCACCAGTTCTTGCAATTATGTTAAAGAAAATTATAGATAAAAATAAAATCAAAATTTCAGACAAAGTAAAAATTAAGTCAATAGTTCAAAAATTAAAAAAATATCATGAGTGGTTAATTAAATATAGAGACCCAAAAAATACAGGTCTAGTTTCAATATTACATCCTTGGGAAAGTGGATATGATAACTCTCCACTTTGGGATTATTCAATGAAAGAAGTTAAGGTTGAAAAAAACTTAAAATACAAACGAGGAGATAATAAAGTTATAAATCCAGAATATAGACCTTTAGACTCGGATTATGATAGATATGTAACAATTAAAAATCATTTAAGAAAAAATAAATACAATCCAAAAAAACTTTATAATAAATCAATGTTTAATGTTGTTGATGTTGGTTTTAATTCTATATTTTTGAGAGCAAATAAAGATTTATTAGAATTACTTAAATCATTCAATTTAGAGCACAATAAATTAAAAAAATTCATTTTAAAATCAGAAAATCAGATTGAAAAATTATATAATGTAAAAAAAGGAGTTTTTACAAATTATGATATAAGAAATAAAAAAAAAATTATTGTACCCTCAATAACAAATTATTTTATTTTATTTGCTGACTTAAAAAATCAAACTATTAATAAAAAAATTATTAAAAATTTAAAAAATCATAACCAAACAAGGAAATACATATTTTCTAGTATTAAGCCTAATCATAAAAACTTTGAGGAAAAGCGTTACTGGAGAGGTCCAGTTTGGATAAATTGTAATTGGATTATCTATCAAGGATTAAAAAATAAAGATAAAAACTTTGCTAATAAAATTAAGGAAAAAACAATTAATCTAATTAAAAAAAATGGCTTTTTTGAATACTACAGTTTTAAAACTGGAAAAGCATTTGGAGCAAGTAATTTTTCTTGGACCGCTTCTTTATTTTTAGATTTGGTAATGGAAAAGAAATATAACTAATTTAATAAATCATATTGGTAATTTCTTGCTTCGATCACTTCAGTTGGAAGATTTAACTCAACATCTTCAAGTCTAATAACTTCATCCTTACTTATATCTCTTTTTAATACAGCATTATCAGTAAGACCTAGAGGTAAGATCATTTCTTTTTTTGATTTTTGAGATGTAATTAATCGCCCTCTTGCACAGAAGCCTCCTTCTCCATCCAGTTTTTCACCTACTTTTAAATCTTTCTTTGCTAAACTTGCAACATCAGCATTATAATTTTTTGTATATCCTGTTGCTCTATTGTCTAGAGCTATTGAGTAAACTGACTGTGCAAGCTCTAGTCCAATATAATGATAGGGCCTCCAAATAGCAGAATAGTTTCCAGATGCGTCTGTAACCATGCCGTAATCTTTAAAACAATTTTTTACATATTCGTTCTGTGCTTTAATAACAATATAAACACCCCATCTTAAATCATTTAGAATATCTTTTTTTTCTAAATCTATACTTGAAATAACTTCAACTTGACCATCAAATTCAATTAGACCACCATCATTTTTTGGGATCATTTTTTTTGCAATATCGTAAACACCAACTGGAGGAAAAGTTAACCCATTACTAGGACAGTTTAAGTTTGCTGCATTACTCACAGCGCACATTTCAATTGCAGACTTGTCTCCACATAAAAAACTATTAAACATTTTGGGATTCATTCCAGACTCTAACTCAGCTCGCTCTTTAGTTATGCCATAGTGACCCCAAACAGTGTCAGGTGTAGAATATTCAAAAGTTGGATGATATTTTGTTCCTTTACCAGCACAAACTACTGAAAATCCGTTTAATCTTGCCCACTCTATTTGTTCGAGAATTAAAGATGGTTGATCGCCATAAGCCATCGAACAAATAACACCTTTTTCTTTTGCAAGATCAGATAAATATTTACCACAAGTTATATCTGCTTCAACATTGACTAATATAATATGTTTCTTACTTTTTAAAATCTTTGTTGCATGGACAGTTCCAACTATTGGGTTGCCTGTTGCCTCGATAAAAATTTCGATATCTCTATCTAGAACTTCCTCTAACGAATTTGAGAAATTTATTTGTTTAACTATTTGTTCATTCAATCCACTTTTCAAACAATTTTTCTTTGCTTGATCAACATTAATATCAACTATGGAATCTATTTGAATTTTTTCTAGATGATTGTATTGAGCCAAAAACATACTTACAAATTTTCCACATCCGATAAAACAAATTTTTATAGGATCTTTTCGATTTTCTAATTTTGTATGTAAAAACATAATAAATTTTAAGGTTTCAAAGCGTTATTAAGATATTTTTTATCAAGTTTACAATCTTTATATCCTCTTTTTACAACATTTAGATATCTTTCAGTTGGAAACTTAAATGGTGATTTTTTAACCATCGTGTAAGTCATTACTTTTTTTCCATAATAATAAAAATAATATTTCTTATAAAGTATTGGATAATCCTCATATACATCCAATTTTTTTTCATCACTTTTAGAAATTTCAAATAAACCTCCAGGAACAATTGAGTTTTTCTTAATTTCAATATCTGCAGCTCTATATTTACTTCTAAAAGTTAATTTAAAGTCTTTTAAATTAATTTTTTTTATAAAAATGCTATCTTTGCATCTTCGTTTCATCTGGAAGTGATGCAGATTACTACCGTATGCAAAATAAAGCATTACCTCTTTACTACTTCAATTTTTTTTGCATTAACAAATTTTAAAATTTGAGAATTACATAAATCTATTTTTGATTGATCCTCAGATCTAATTACAATTGAAACACCTAATTTTCCTGCATGGAAAAAAGGATAGCTCCCTATCTCAACATCTTGGTTATCATTTTGTACTTTAGTTAATGAGTTTGCTATTTCACTCTCGACAGTTCTTAAACTTATTGTATGGCTTTTAATCGGTTCACCGCCAACTATAGTATTTGTTAAACCACCTAACATCGATTTTAAAATAGATGGTACACCTGGCAAACAAAAAACATTTTCAACATTAAATCCAGGTGCCCCACTTGTTGGATTTAAAATTAAATTTGCATTTTCAGGCATCCAGCACATTTTCTGTCGCCCCTCATTGAATTCACCTGGTTTGTAGTATGCCTCTAAAATTTTAAAAGCTTCTTTATGAATTTCGTATCTTATCCCAAAGGTTTTTGAAACAGACTCTGCTGTGATATCATCATGGGTTGGGCCTATACCTCCGGTTGTAAAAACATAATCATAAGTTGATTTTAATAAATTTAATGTGTCTATAATTGTTTTTTCAACATCAGGAATTACTCTAACCTCTTCTACTTTAACACCAATTGAATTTAACCACACGGCTATTGTAGAAGTGTTGGTGTCTTGAGTTCTACCTGACAATATTTCATTGCCTATAATTAAAATAGCTGCATTAACTTTTGTTTTTTTTGTCATTTTATATATATAATTTAGTGATGGAATTTACCAAGTCTTTAATAAAAGGCAAATTAATCAAACGATATAAAAGATTTTTTACTGATGTAAAGTTACAACGCGAGACTGTAACTGCTCATTGCCCTAATACTGGGTCAATGATAGGTCTGTTAGATGAAGGCAATGAAGTTTACTTACTTCCAAATAACGATCCTAAAAGAAAACTTAAATTTGGGCTAGAGATTATAAATTCAAGAAAAAATTTAGTTGGAATTAATACCCACATGGCTAATAGAATTGTACAGCATGGTTTAGAAAATAACCTGATCAGTGAACTTAAAAATAATGATTTTATCAAACCAGAAGTGTTTTTTAATAAAGAAACCAGATTTGATTTCTTATTAGAAAAAAGCAGCCAAAAAAGCTTTTTAGAGGTTAAAAATGTCACTCTATTTAGAGATAAAAATACTGCTGAATTTCCAGATGCTGTAACATCAAGGGGGTCAAAACATTTATTAACACTTATTGATGCCATAAAAAAAGGCTATAAAACATATCTATTATTTTTAGTTCAAATTCAAAATATGAAATATTTTAAAATAGCTAAAGATATAGATGAGCAATATTATAAAAATTATTTACTAGCTAAAAAAGCTGGAGTAATTTTTTTAGCTTACAGATGTAATATAAGTTCAAAAAAAATATTTATAGATAAAAAAATTAAAATAGTTGATGAGTGATTATAAGGAAAAATTCGAAAAGATGAAAGTTGCAGGTAATCTGGCGGCAAGAACTTTGGATATGTTAACTGAAAATATAAAGGAAGGTGTAAGTACAGACTACATTGATAAATTAGGATATGAATTTATAAGAGATAATGGAGGGTACTCTGCTCCACTTTATTACAGGGGCTTTACAAAATCACTATGCACATCTTTAAATCATGTTGTCTGTCATGGAATTCCGTCAGATAGAATTTTGAATGAGGGAGATGCAGTTAATGTAGATGTTACTGCAATTGTTGATGAACATTATGGTGACACTAGTAGAATGTTTTGTATTGGCAAAACTCCAGTTAAATTAAAAAATTTAATTGATACAACTTACGAGTCAATGATGAGAGCAATTAAAATTTTAAAACCTGGTATAAAATTAGGTGATATTGGATATACAATCCAATCATTTGTTGAAGATAAAGGTTTCTCTGTTGTTCGTGATTTTTGTGGTCACGGAATTAGTACAACTTTTCATGAATCTCCAAATATTTTACATTATGGAACCAAAAATACAGGAATGGAACTTCGGCCTGGGATGACATTTACTATTGAGCCTATGATCAACTCGGGAAAATATGATGTAAAGATGTTAAATGATGGCTGGACAGCAGTTACAAAAGATAAATCTTTATCAGCACAATTTGAACATACTTTAGGAATTACTGAAAATGGTTATGAAATCTTTACAGAATCTGCTAAAGGTTATTTAAAGCCTCCATACTTATAATTAATGATTAAAAGATACTCGCGTAAACAATTAACTGATATTTGGTCAGAGGAAAATAAGTATAAAATCTGGTTAGATGTTGAAATTGCTGCTGCAGAAGCCATGGAAAAACTGGGACAAATTCCAAAAGGAGTTTCATCTATTGTCAAAAAGAAAGCTAAAATTAATGTCTCAAGAATTCATAAAATTGAGTCTGAAGTTAAACACGATGTGATAGCCTTTTTAACTTCAGTTACTGAAAAAGCTGGAATAAAAGCTAGATATCTTCACCAAGGCATGACTTCCTCTGATGTTTTAGATACTAGTTTCAACATTCAATTAGTCCAATCAGGAAAAATCATATTAGACGATATCGATCAAATTTTAAAAGTTTTAAAAAGACAGGCTAAAAAATATAAACTAACTCCGTGCATGGGACGAAGTCATGGGATTCATGCAGAACCAATTACTTTTGGTTTGAAATTAGCTTCATTTTATGAGGAATTTAAAAGAAATAGAAATAGATTAGCATACGCAATTGATGAAGTATCAACTTGTGCAATTTCAGGAGCTGTTGGGACATTTGCTAATATTAATCCTAATGTTGAAAAACATGTTGCAAAAAAATTAAGTTTAAAAATTGAGCCAATTTCAACACAAGTCATACCAAGAGACAGGCATGCATTCTATTTTTCAGTTTTAGGAATTATTGCAGGTTCAATTGAAAGAGTTGCAATTGAAATTAGACACCTTCAGAGAACAGAAGTTTATGAATTACAAGAATTTTTTTCAAAAAAACAAAAAGGCTCTTCAGCAATGCCTCATAAAAAAAATCCTATTTTAAGTGAAAATTTGACAGGACTTGCGAGAATGGTAAGAAGCGCAGTTATACCTGCATTAGAAAATATTGCTCTATGGCATGAAAGAGATATTTCTCACTCAAGCGTTGAGAGAAATATTGGCCCCGATGCTAATATAACAACAGACTTTGCTTTAGTAAGACTTACAAATATTTTAGATAATATGATTGTTTATCCAAAAAAAATGCTCGAAAATTTAAATATAACCAAAGGTTTAATTTTTTCTCAAGAGATAATGTTAGAATTAACAAAATCTGGGTTAAGTAGAGAAAAATCTTACAAAATGGTTCAAAGCTATGCAAAAAAATGTTTTGCAGAAAATCTTAATTTATATGATGTTCTTTTAGAAGATAAGTTGATCATATCTAAAATTTCTCAAAAAAAATTAAAATCTATCTTTAGTTACTCAAAACATTTTAAAAATGTAAATTTAATATTTAGAAGAGTTTTTAAATAATGAAAAAAGGAAAAAAATTATACGAAGGAAAAGCTAAAATTATTTATGCTACAAATGATAAAGATTTAGTAATTCAATATTTTAAGGATGATGCAACAGCTTTTAATAATCAAAAAAAAACAACTATTGAAGGTAAAGGAGTTTTAAATAATAGAATTTCTGAACATATACTTTCAAGCCTTTCTCAAATAGGTATAAAAAATCACTTAGTTAAAAGACTAAATATGCGAGAACAAGTTGTAAAACTTGTTGAGATTATACCCATTGAATTTATTGTAAGAAATGTTGCAACTGGATCTTTAACAAAACGTCTTGGAATAGAAGATGGTACTATTTTGAAAGAACCTTTAATTGAATATTGCTTAAAAGATGACAAACTCGGTGATCCACTTATTGCTGAAGAACATATTCTTACATTTGATTGGGCATCTAAAAAAGAAATAGAAAAAGTAAAAAAAATGATTTTAAGAATTAATGACTTTATGATTGGAATGTTTAGAGGTGTTGGGATAAAACTAATAGACTTCAAGTTAGAGTTTGGGAGAGTGGATACTAATGGAAAAAAAGATGTTATCCTAGCTGATGAAATAAGCCCTGATACCTGTAGATTATGGGACAGTTTAACTGACAAAAAATTAGACAAAGACAGGTTCAGAAAAGATCTTGGAGATTTAATCCCAGCATACACCGAGGTTGCAAAAAGACTTGGTATTCTTCATGAACAATCCAATCTAACTGCGGTAAATGTGACGAAACTGTCCTCAATTAAAAGAAAGCGTAAATGAAAATATCAGTAATTATTACCCTAAAAAAAGATGTCTTAGATCCTCAAGGTAAAGTTATTCATCAAGCCCTGGATGGAATGGGATTTAGTGATGTCAATGAAGTAAGACAAGGTAAATATTTTGAGATTGATACTAAAGAAAACGACTCTAAGAAAGCAAAAGATAAAGTTGAAGAAATGTGCAAAAAACTTTTAGCTAATCTTGTAATAGAAAATTACAAAATTATAGATGCACAATAATTAATGAAATCAGCAGTCATTACATTTCCAGGTTCTAATTGTGATAGAGATATGGATGTTGCTTTAAAAAAATTTGGTTTTAAAAATAAAATGGTTTGGCATCAAGATGTTGAGTTACCTAAAAGTGACTTAGTAGTTTTGCCTGGTGGTTTTTCTTATGGAGATTATCTAAGATGTGGCAGCATGGCTTCTAAATCTACGATTATGCAATCTGTAATTAATTTTGCAAATTCAGGTGGAATGGTGATGGGTATTTGTAATGGTTTCCAAATTTTAGTCGAAACAGGATTGGTGCCTGGAGTTTTATTAAGAAACAAATATTTAGAATTTATTTGTAAAAACGTTTTTGTAAAAATTAACAATAAAAATAATGGTTATTTCAAAAACATAAGTAACGATGTATTAGAGCTACATATCGCTCATAATGAAGGAAACTACTTTTGTACAAATGATCAATTAAAAGAAATTGAGGACAACGCCCAGGTTGCGATCAATTATTGTGATCCTAATGGTAAAATTGAAGAACCATTTAATCCAAATGGGTCTATAAAAAATATTGCTGGAATTTTTAATAAAAAAAAAAATGTTTTAGGAATGATGCCTCATCCTGAAAGAATGATTGATTCTTCTTTATCAGGTGAAGATGGCTCTTATTTTTTTAAAAACTTAATTAATAACTTAAAATGATTGTAAACGAAATAATAGCTATAGATCATGGATTAAAAAAAGATGAATACAAAAAAATCTGTGAACTTTTAAAAAGAACACCTAACATTACAGAATTAGGAATATTTTCTGCGATGTGGAATGAACACTGCTCTTATAAATCTTCAAGGCTACACTTAAAGAAATTACCAACCAAAGGTAAACAAGTTATTCAAGGACCTGGTGAAAATGCTGGTGTAGTTGATATTGGAGATAATGATGCAATAGTCTTTAAAATTGAAAGTCATAACCACCCTTCTTTCATTGAGCCTTATCAAGGTGCTGCCACAGGAGTTGGTGGAATAATGAGAGATGTGTTTACAATGGGTGCAAGACCAATAGCTAATTTAAATTCAATACACTTCGGTTCTACACAACATAAAAAAACTAAAAATCTATTAAGAGGTGTTGTCCATGGAATTGGAGGTTACGGGAACTGCATGGGAGTACCAACTATTGCAGGACAAACAAGTTTTGACAGCTCTTATAATGGAAATATCTTGGTTAACGCAATGACTTTAGGATTAGTCAAAAAAGACAAGATTTTTTACTCAAAAGCAGCTGGTTTAAATAAACCTGTAATATATGTCGGATCTAAAACGGGTCGTGATGGTATTCACGGTGCGAGTATGGCATCTGCTAGTTTTGATGACAAAATTGAGGAGAAAAAACCAACAGTTCAAGTCGGTGATCCCTTTACAGAAAAACTTTTGCTTGAGGCGTGTTTGGAATTAATGGCAGGAGACTCGATCATTGCTATTCAAGATATGGGTGCAGCAGGTTTAACTTCTTCAAGTATTGAGATGGCTTCTAAAGGAAATCTTGGAATAGAAATTAATTTAAATAAAGTCCCGTGTAGGGAGACAAAAATGACACCTTATGAAATCATGCTTTCTGAAAGTCAGGAAAGAATGTTGATTGTTTTAGAAAATGGAAAAGAAGAGCAAGCCAAAACAATATTTGATAAGTGGAATTTAGATTTTGCTATAATTGGAAAAACAACCAAATCAAAGAAAATTGAACTTTATTTTGATAGTAAAAAAGTTGCAGATATTCCGGTTAATACTCTTGTTGAAAATTCACCGATGTATGATCGTAAATGGAAAAAAGCAAAACTTCCAAAGAAAAACAAAATTAATAAAAATGATATAAATAATTTAAGAATAATTGAAGTCCTAAAAAAAATTTTAGCTAATCCAAATATCTGCAGTAAAGAATGGATTTGGCAGCAGTATGATCATACAGTGATGGGAGACACCATTCAAAAACCTGGAGGAGATTCTGGTGTGGTAAGAGTTCATGGCACCAATAAAGCAGTTGCAGCATCAGTAGACTCTTCAGCAGTTTATTGTTGGGCTCACCCTCTTACAGGTGGAAAACAAGTGGTATGTGAAAGTTTTAGAAATTTAATATCTGTTGGAGCAAAACCAATTGCCATTACAAATTGTCTAAATTTTGGTAGCCCTGAAAATGAAGAGAATATGGGAGAGTTTGTTGAATGTGTTCAGGGTATTGGAGAAGCAAGCTCTTATTTAAAATTTCCTGTCGTTTCTGGAAATGTTTCTTTCTATAATCAAACAAAAGATCAGGGAATAAAGCCCACACCATCTATAGGCGGTGTTGGACTAATAAATGATTACACTAAAATGATTACTATGGATTTTAAAGAAGTTGATAATGTTGTTTTAGTTATTGGTAAAACAGAAGGTCATATTGATCAAAGTTTATTTGCAAGAGTTATATTAAATGAAAAAAATGGCCCTCCACCAGAAATAAATTTATTTAACGAGAAAAATAATGGAGAAACACTCTTAAAGTTAATTGATGATAATTTAATTAAAAGTGCTCATGATATTTCTTTAGGCGGAATAATTACTGCATTATCAAAAATGTGTATTAAGGGTAATAAAGGTATTAAACTAAAAAAGCCAAAATACTTAATTAGTGAAATAGAATATTTTTTTGCAGAAGATCAAGGGAGATACATTGTTGAAATCAGTAAAAAAGATCAAAAAAAAGTCCTAGATATATTAAATAAAAATGCAGTTCATTATGATGAGCTTGGAACAATCAATGAAAATATGCTATTTTTGAATGAAAAGACAAAAGTTACAATTGACGAATTAAAAGGGTTTAATACAACGTGGTTAAAACAGTATATGAGTAATTAATGGCAATGAATTTGAACGAAATTGAGAGTTTAATTAAAGAGGCAATACCTGATGCAATTGTTGAAATACAAGACTTAGCTGGTGATGGAAATCATTATTCTGCAACTATAACCTCATCTCAATTTTCAGGTAAAAGCAAAATTGATCAACATAAAATGGTATATAATTCTTTAAAAGGTAGAATGGGTAATGAATTACATGCTTTAGCAATAAAAACAAAGGAAGATTAAAATGGACCAAGAAACAAATGATTTAATTAAAAAAGAAATTGAGAATAATGAAGTTTGCCTATTTATGAAAGGAACTCCAGATGCTCCTCAATGTGGATTTTCATTGGCTACATCCAATATTTTAAAAGTATTGGAAGTAAACTTTAAAGGAATTAATGTTTTAGAAAATCAAAATCTTAGAGAAGGTATCAAGGTTTATAGTGACTGGCCTACTATTCCTCAATTATATGTTAAAAACGAATTTATTGGAGGATGTGATATAGTTAAAGAAATGTTTGAAACTGGAGAGTTAGCAAAACTATTTGCAAGTAAAGGTGTAAATTTTAAAAGTAAAAATTAACTTTTTTCTTTCATAAAAAATGAAACAATTCATTTATAAAACTATTATTGTAATAATTGCTATTGTTGCCATTTATGAATTTACTATTTCAAAACAAATCAAACAAATTACTGAGCAAAGTGAAATTTTACTGAGTAAAGAAGGACGAAAAGAAGGAATAGAAAAACTAAGAGATGAATTAAAAAAAGCCATTAAAAAAGAAAGATATCTATCAAAAGAAGACGCAAAATTAATTAAAGATTTTATTCAAAAAATTGCCATTGAATTAAAAGATGAAGAAAATTAATCACAATACCACGCAGATCCAACTTTAATTCGCTGATTGCTAAATAAATAATTGTAATTTTCAGAGACAATTAGTTTGCAGTCCTTTGGATCAGATCTTCTTAAATTTCTATGATTTTGCATAACATAGTAAGGTCGCTCTTTAGCAGCGTCTAATTCACTATACATTTTGAAGCATTTAAATTTTTGTCTCTCAAGATAAACCTTGGAATATAAGTCTCCATAAACACAATTATTTTTATTAAAATTATTTTTTGAAGAATGTTCAACAATTGAAGTATATAAACTCTTATTACTAATTCCCCAATAATCTACTTCGAAATTTTTATTAATTTTATAAATCTTGGAAAGTGAATTCATCCAGGTATATTGATAAGGATTGATTGATATATTTTCTATAACAAAAAAAATAATCATAAAAATACTTGAAAAGTAAAAAAATTTTTTATTTAGTATGTATAAATTATTTAGTGAAATTAAAAATATTAATGGAATTAGAAACA
Organism: uncultured Pelagibacteraceae bacterium; assembly: GCA_902622795.1. Classification (GTDB taxonomy): domain Bacteria; phylum Pseudomonadota; class Alphaproteobacteria; order Pelagibacterales; family Pelagibacteraceae; genus Pelagibacter. The sequence continues at coordinate 291,569 of CACNRD010000001.1, forward strand.
TAATATGTCTAATTTCATTATAAATTGCTACATCAAATATTATAAAAAGAAATAATATTGAACTACAAGTAATAATTAATGAAAAAGTTAAAATTTTATTTAAATCATTTTTTGAAAATTTTTTCTCTACAAAAGGAAATAAAATAATTCCTAAAATTATTAAAATAGGTAACTTAAAAAAAAACCAAATAAAGTAATAACTTGATGGTAAATTAAGAGACTTCATGTATTCACCAAGGGTCAAAGTACTCACATTTTGTTGATAATTACTCATCCATCTTACAGAATTAATTATTTCTTTTGGGTCATGCCAAAAAATTGGATTTAGCAAATATGTAAAAAATGAAATAAAAAAAATAAATAAAAATAAATATTTGTAATTATCTTTAAGAATATTGAAAAAATTTTTCTTTTTAACTTCACAATAAGTAAAAATAAAAATTAAGTATTGTAATAAAATTAATATACCTAAAATTCTAATAGAAATAAGAAATGATGTGGATACAGATAAATATATTATAAAGCTAAGAGGAATTTTTTTCTTTTTAAAAAGTTTTTTTATAATCTTACACAAAATGTATGTGCTTATTATCCAGAACGCTAAAAAAGGAATATCTTTAGGATTCATTAATGAGTGACCAAAAAAATATGGATATAGCAAAAATAAAAAAAGTGAAATTATTGCGATTTTTTCATTATTAAAAAAAATTAAACTTATTTTGAAAAAAAAAAGTCCTGATATAAAAAATAAAATAAAGATAACGGGATGTTTTGATATAAGTATGGATCCATATTCACTTATATTTAAGTAATTTATTAGTTCATCTTTTATTAAATATTGAAATGGCTGGCTTAAAAAATTAAAACCAATTCCGTGATATCTATCTTTATATTCTAATAGATCTTTATATGTTCCAGTTCTAAAAAAATCTACAATTGCCCCTAAATTTACTTCCCAATTAAGTTGTTCGTGAAATTCATCATGAGATATTCCAATATTTATACTTAAATAGATTCCTATGAATAGATAAATTAATAGTAAAGTTATCTCTTTATATTTTTTCATTTTTAAGAACACAAAATAAAGACTTACCAATTTTATTGAATGTAAAATAATCAATAAATTTTGATATAGGAATTAATAAATTCCAAAAACTAACTTTAGTTTTTAAATTTGATTGATTTAACGAAAAAAACTTACTTATTATTAGTAGGAGAAAACCAATACTATCATAATAAGACATGTTAATGATTTTAAATTTTGTTTTTTTTGACATTAAAAAAAAGTCTTTTTTATTGTATCTTTTAAAATGACCAACACTTTTATCAAAATCATTATAAAACTGTTGATGGGCAGGAACATTTATAATCAAATATCCATCCTTATTTAATTTACTTTTTGCTATTCTTAATTCTCTTAAATCTTTTTTAATATGCTCCAAAACGTCAAAATATATTATAACATCATATTTTTGATTAATATTTTCTAATAACGAATTTTTGATTATTATTTTTTTATTATTTTTAAATTTTTTTTTTAATGATCTATAAAGTTTTTTATCAGGTTCAATTAAGGTTATTTTTTTTAAATAATTTTTGTATAATTTAGTCATGCCACCTTGGCCAGGACCAACTTCTAAAAAGGAACCTTTAAGGTATGGTTTAATTAATTGTAACTGGTATTTTCGAAAATTTTGAGCTGAGTCAAAATGTTCTAGTTCAAATCCATCATATTGGACTTGTTTCATTCTTATCTTGAATAATATTCAATAACTAGATTAGGTTCCATTACTATAGGATAAGGAACTTCTTCAAATTTAGGGACTCTTATAAATTTAAATTTTTTGTTTTTTTCGTCCATCTGAATATATTCGGGAGCTTCTCTCTCTTTATTAGCAAGAGCAATATCAATAATAGCTAATTGTTTGGACTTATCTCTAATTTCAATTGAATCCTCTTCTTTAACTAAATAGCTTCCAATATTAACTTTTTTTCCGTTTACTTTAACGTGTCCATGATTAATTAATTGTCTTGAAGAAAAAATAGTCGTTGCAAATTTAGCTCTATAAATTACAGCGTCTAATCTTCTTTCTAGTAAGCCAATTAAGTTTTCGCCTGTGTCACCTTTAAGCATAACAGCCTTTTTATAAATATTTCTAAACTGTCTTTCATTAATATTGCCATAGTATGATTTTAGCTTTTGCTTTGCTTGTAACTGAATTCCATAATCTGAAGGTTTAGATGATCTGGTTTGTCCGTGTTGGCCTGGTCCGTAAGCTCTAGTATTGAATGGACTTTTTGGTCTTCCCCAAAGGTTAACCTTTAATCTTCTATCTACTTTATGTTTAGAGTTTAATCTTTTAGTCATTTGATAGAGGGGTTTATAAACTTACTCATTGTTTTGTCAATCAGCGTTTTTTTCCTAAACTCGCAAATACACTTGATAAAATACGTGTTTCCTTTGAAGATAATTCCATCTTGTAAAAAATATTTCTCAAGTTCTGAAGCATTATAGCTTTTTTTTCCTTAGGTTTGAAAAACCCAATATCTTCTAAATTTTTAATACACAGATTAGTCATTGACAATATTTCTTTTTTTGAGGCTGACTTTACTTTTTTTGATTTTTTAAAACTGGGAATCTTTGAATTAATGATGCTATTTACAACTTGAGCAATTATAATCAAACTGTGAGACAGGTTCAAAGATTTAAAATTTGGGTTAGTTGGGATCTGAAGGGTATAATTTGCATAACTTATCTCGTCATTTGAAAGTCCTGAAGCTTCAGATCCAAATAAGAAAGCCACTTTTTTTTTATAATCAATCTTCTTTAAATCTTCTAATTGAATATGTTTGATATTTTTATTTCTAAACCTAGCTGAAGTAGCAATTACTACATCAATATTTTTTAAAGCAGACTCTAAATTATCAAAATTTTTACTCTTACTTATGATATTTTTTGCTCCTACAGATGTAGCTAAAATTTTATCATTTGGGTAGATGGTCTTAGGATCCACAACAATCATTTTCTGAAAATTAAAATTTTTCATAGCTCTTGCACATGCACCAATGTTTTCTGATAATTGAGGTTTGTGTAAAATGAATGAAATATTATTGTTTGACATAATTAATCTATGCCATGATTTCTGACATAATTTGAAATTTCAGATGTTGGTAAATCTCTTAAAAGTTTTTCATCTGTTTGCCATATACTCACTTTTAATGGATAACATTTTGCTACATCAGAAGAATGTTCAGATCCGCAATCTCCACCAGGGCAAGCTGATAAAGCTCCTAATAAATCAGTTTCTGCAAAAAATTCTAAGTAGTCGCCTGGTCTTACGGGACTAGCCTTCATAAAATATTGTTTAGTATCATTAGTAAATCCAGTTAACATAAAAACATTTAAAACATCGTGAACTATTTTTTCAGCTTCATCAATTTTAAGTTTTTTTTCTTTAACTAAAGCTCTAATTAGGTTTGAATGACAGCAATAATGATAGTCATTACCCGATAGAAGCTTTGAAGTATAAGGATCACACCTAGTTCCAATTACATCGTGTACTGATCCACCGTCATCATCATAATCATACCAATCTAACGTATCCCATGTAATAGTTGCTAAAGATCTTAGATAAGGAAAACAACTAAACATTTTATCTCCTACTGAAAGATGTGTTCCATAAAGTGCTCTTGTTTTTCCAGAATAAAATTTTTCATTTAAGTTATTCAAATTAAAAAGATTTAGGTCCCCTACCTGGGGTCCTTCGACACTTTCTATTCTAAAGAATTCGCCACTTTTAACTTTAAATGTTTTAGCATCTCTTGGTGGAATTATAATTTCATTTTTTTTAGTTAGATGTTTTCTTGCTAAATGTAAAATATTTAAGTTTTTTTCATCAATATTGTTATTTGGATAGCAAACAACTGTTTTTGCACCAACTCTTTCGTTAATATCTGATGGTTTGTTTGAAAACTTTTTAATCTTCATGCCTAAAGACTAGCAGGTGCTTTATCTTTATATAGTTTGTAATCCAAACTATCGATTAGTGCTTTAAAGGATGCATCAATAATATTTGGAGAAACTCCTATAGTAAACCAATTTAATCCTTTAGAGTCTGTGCTTTCAATACTAACTCTAGTAACCGCCTCTGTTCCTGTATTTAAAATTCTTACTTTATAATCGACTAATCTTAAATCTTTTAAATATTCAGAATACTTATCAAGTTTATTCACGTTTTTTCTAATTGCGTTATCTAGAGCATTAACAGGTCCATTCCCTTCTCCCTCACACAATATCTTTTGGCCGTCCACTTCTAATTTAGCTTTAGCATGAGAAATAATTTCTCCTGATTTGTCTTTTTTAACAGAAACATCATATTCGTTAATTGAAATATATCTTGGTATGTCACCCATTAATCTTCTTGCAAGTAATTCAAAAGAAGCATCAGCACCGTCGTAACTATATCCTATAAATTCTCTATCTTTTACCTCTTCAAGAAGTTTTTTTATTTTAGGATTATTTTTCTCTACCTTAATACCAATAGAATTTAATCTAGACACAATATTAGACTGCCCTGATTGGTCTGAGACTACTATATTTCTAGAGTTTCCCACCTCTTTGGGATTAATGTGTTCGTAAGTTTTTGGATCTTTTTGGACAGCAGACACATGCATTCCTCCTTTATGAGAAAAAGCAGATGCACCAACATAAGGTAAGTGTTTATTAGGTTTTCGATTGAGCAATTCATCTAACAACCTTGAGCATTGTGTTAAATTTTTCAAATTTTCTTGTTTAATATTAAGTTTATAATTTTCGTAAAAATCTTTTTTTAAAAAAAAAGTTGGGATCAGAGATGTTAAGTTTGCATTACCACATCTTTCCCCTAATCCATTTATAGTTCCTTGAACTTGTCTCACGCCGGCTTGAACTGCAATTAAACTATTTGCAACAGCATTTTCTGTATCATTATGAGCATGAATTCCTAAATTTTTTCCTGGTATATATTTTGTAATTTCTGAGACAATTTTTTCAATCTCATGAGGAAGTGTTCCTCCATTTGTATCACACAAAACAATCCATCTTGCTCCGTTATCATAAGCAGATTTTAAGCAAGCAAGTGCATAATCAGCATTTGCTTTATAGCCATCAAAAAAATGTTCAGCATCAAACATAAATTCTTTACCTGATTTAACAATATGTTTTGCACTTTCACTAATATTATTAAGGTTTTCCTTATTTGAAATACCAAGAGCTACGTCAACTTGGAAATCCCAAGATTTTCCAAACAAGCAAACTGATTTACTTTTTGAATTAATTAAAGAGGATAACATTGGATCATTTTCAGCGCTATGTTCTGATTTCTTGGTCATTCCAAAAGCAGTTAAGTTAGCTGATTTAAAATTATGATCTTTGTTAAAAAATTCTGTATCAGTTGGGTTTGCTCCAGGCCAACCTCCCTCAATATAATCAACACCGAGCTCATCTAGAGAAGAGGATATTTTCTCTTTGTCATCAATTGAAAAGTCTACACCTTGCGTTTGTGCTCCGTCACGAAGAGTGGTGTCAAATATATATAGTTGCTCTTTACTCATTTAAATTTCCACGTGGTTTTACCATCTTTATCTTCTATTAAAACACCTTTGTCTAAAAGCTCTTCTCTTATTTTATCAGCTTCTTTATAGTTTTTATCTTCTCTAGCTTTATTTCTTTGCTCAATTTTGTCTAAAATTTCAGCTTCATTTATTGAAAGTTTATTTTTCTTAAATTCTAACCATTCGATTTCTGTTTCATTCAATAAACCTATAAAATTACATGCAGAGGTAAATAATGCTTTGTCAGTAGAATTACCTTTTTGTGCTTTCTCATACAATTTATGAAGGTTAGCAATATAACCTGGTGTATTTAAATCGTCATAAAGTGGTTTTAGAATTTCATCATCAACTTCTTCTTTATAATGATCAGATGAGTAAACATTATACCATTTACTAATTGTATTTTGACAATCATTTAAAAGTTTATCATTCCAATCTAATGGTTGTTTGTATTGTGCACTCATTAAAGCCAATCTCAAAACTTGACCACTCACCTTGTTCCTAAAATCCTTTATTTTTAAAATATTTCCTTGCGATTTAGCCATTTTTTCATTCGACATTGTTATAAATGCATTATGCAACCAGTAATTTGCAAAAACTTTTGTATCATTTGCACATCTTGATTGCGCAATTTCATTTTCATGATGCGGGAACAATAAGTCTATGCCACCTCCATGTATATCAAACTCATTTCCAAGTAGTTTTTTTGACATAGCAGAACATTCTAAATGCCAACCAGGTCTTCCTTTGCCCCAAGGTGACACCCAAGAAGGCTCATCATCTTTAGAGGGTTTCCACAGAACAAAATCTTGTGAATTTTTTTTATTATCACTTACTTCAACTCTTGATCCGGCAATTAATTCATCAAGATTTTTATTTGAAAGTTTTCCATAATCTTTAAATTTATTCACCTCAAAATACACATGCTGATTTTCTTCATAAGCAAATCCTTTTTTTATTAATTCAGAAATCATTTCAATCATTATATCTATATGCTCTGTTGCTTTGGGTTGATGTGTAGGGATATCACAATTTAAGTAATTACAATCTTTATCAAAATTCTTAATAACTGTATTGGTCAATTCAGAAATTGAAATATTTTTTTCCTTTGATGAATTTATAATTTTATCATCAACATCAGTTATATTTCTAACATAAGTAACTTTTGTATATTTTTTTTTAAAAATTTTATAAAGAATATCAAAAACAACAATTGGTCTTGCATTACCAATATGAGGATCATCATACACGGTTGGACCACAAACATACATTCTAATATTTTCTTCATCTATAGGAACAAATTTTTCTTTTTTGTTGCTAAGATTATTGGTTAAAAAAATATCATTACCCATGAATTTAGGAATATACTTAAAAAATAGATTTGTGAATCTATTTGATTAATTTGGAATTATGCATACTGGAATAGGCTCCATTTTATGCATATTTTGTTTTCTTATAGTTTCGTATTTAGCTCGATTCGGAGAATTAGGATTGGCCATAGCTTCTTCTAATTCTTCATATTTAAGTCCTAGTTGACCTTCATCAGTTCTGCCATCATCCCACAATCCATCAGTTGGTGCAGCTTCAATTATTTCGTTTAGAATTCCAAGTTCTTTTCCTAATTCCCAAATTTGAGTTTTATTGCAGTCAGCTATAGGTGATATATCAACTCCACCGTCTCCATATTTTGTATAAAATCCTACACCAAAGTCTTCGACTTTGTTTCCTGTTCCTACAACAATACCTTTATTGGCTGCAGCTACCTGATAAAGAGTTGTCATTCTTAATCTGGCTCTTGAATTTGCCATTCCATGTTCATTATCAAATTTAGATAAACTGGCACTAAAAGCTAAAAATAATTCATCTAGATTAACTGTATGTCCTTCAACATTTTTAAAATTTTTTACTAACCATTCTTGATGTTTTAAACTTAAATCATGTTGGTGAGATTTTTGCTTAATTGGCATAGATAAAACAATTGTTCTTAAACCTGTCATTGCGCTTAATGTACTTGATACAGAGGAGTCTATTCCTCCAGAGATACCTATAACTAAAGACTCTGCCTTTGATGGCATATTATTTGCATAATCTTTAATCCAATTAGAAATAAATTTTACTTTTTCAGAAGAATTCATAATGTTTAAATATTAATTATTTATGATTTTGCAATGTTTTAAGATGCCGCTCTATTTGCATTTTTTGAATAAGAGCTATTCTTTTTAATCTCATCAGATATCAAAAAAGCTAATTCCAAAGCCTGATTTGAATTCAATCTTGGGTCGCAATGGGTATGATACCTTGATGACAGATCTTGCTCAGATATTTTTTGAGCACCTCCGATACATTCAGTTACATTTTGACCAGTAAGCTCAATATGAAGACCTCCTGCATAGCTTCCCTCACTTTGATGACAAGCAAAAACATCTTTAACTTCTTTTAAAACCCTATTGAAAGGTCTAGTTTTAAAACCTGTAACTGCTTGAATAGTATTTCCATGGCATGGGTCACACGACCAAATAACATTAAGTCCCTCTTTTTTAATTGCTCGAATAAGTTTAGGCAAATGTTTTGATACGTTATCTGCTCCAAATCTTGATATTAAAGTAATTTTACCTTTTTCATTTGATGGATTGATTCTATTACACAAATTAACGAGATCATCAGCTTTTAATGTTGGTCCACATTTAATTCCAATTGGGTTTTCTATACCTCTACAAAATTCAACATGTCCACCATCTAATTGCCTAGTTCTATCTCCAATCCACACAAAATGTGCTGAAGTATCATGATACTCACCAGTAGTTGAATCTGTTCTTGTCATTGACTCTTCAAAAGGTAATAATAATGCCTCATGTGACGTCCAAAAATTAACAGTGTACAGTCTATTATTAAAATCTGACGTAATTCCACATGCTCTCATAAAAGCTATAGCATCAGCAATTTTGTCTTCTAGATCTTTAAATTTTTTAGCTTGTGGACTTTTTTTAATATAATCTAGGTTCCACAAATGTACTTTGTTTAAATCTGCAAAGCCTCCTTTTGAAAATGCTCTAATAAGATTAAGCGTTGCAGCTGATTGGGAATAAGCTTTAAATAATCTTTTAGGATCAGGAATTCTTGCTTTTTGGGTAAATTCCATTCCATTAATATTGTCTCCTAAATAACTAGGAAGCTCAACACCATTTTTTGTTTCAATTGGCGAACTTCTTGGTTTTGAAAATTGACCAGCTATTCTTCCAAGTTTCACGACTGGTAGGGAGGCTGAATAAGTTAAAACTAAAGACATCTGTAACAATAGTTTAAATGTATCTCTTATGTTATCTGGATTGAATTCAGCAAAACTTTCAGCACAATCTCCTCCCTGAAGAAGAAAAGCTTTTCCATCTACAACTTCTGCAAGTTGATCTTTTAAATGTCTAGTCTCTCCAGCAAAAACTAATGGTGGAAACGTTCTTATCTTATCCAAAACAGTATCTAATTCTTTTTTATCCGGATAAACTGGTATGTGTTTTACAGGATATTTTCTCCAACTATTTTTTTTCCAATTTTTCATGTGCAACCTGAAAGTGTTTTAACAGAGTTTATACTTTATTCAACAGTGACAGATTTAGCCAAATTTCTTGGCTTATCGATATCATAACCTTTTTTAAGAGCTGAGTAATAAGCCAGTTTTTGAAGAGGTATAGTTAAAAGAAAAGGCAATAAGTCATCATTCGTATTTTCAACTTCAATCGTTTCCCAAATATTTTCAGAAATAATTTCATCTTTACTCTTATTGGTAATTAATAATACTTTAGCTCCTCTTGCTATTACTTCCTGCATGTTTGAAATAGTTTTTTTATAATAACTATCTCTTGGGGCTAACACTACAACTGGCATTCCATTTTCGATCAATGCCAATGGACCGTGTTTCATTTCGCCAGCTGGATATCCTTCCGCATGAACATAGGATAATTCTTTTAGTTTTAGAGCGCCCTCAAGAGCAATTGGGTATGAAAAACCTCTACCTAAAAACATTGAACCTTTTGCTTCATTAAAGGTAGAGGATATAGTTTGGATATCATTATCTATTAATAAAGATTTTTCAATTAAACTTGGTAAATTTAATAAGTCTTTAATCTTTTCTTTATAATTTACTTTATTAACTTCACGTCTCAAAAATCCTAATTTTAATGCTAAAATATATAGAATAAGGATTTGGCCTAAAAAAGCTTTTGTTGATGCAACACCAATTTCTGGGCCACAATGAATTGGTAATACAAAATTTGCATCTCTTGCAATCGAACTTTCAATCACATTAACTACAGCACAAGTTTTCATATTATTTTTATTACATAGGTCTAATGCTGCGTAAGTATCTGCCGTTTCTCCAGATTGAGAGACAAATATATACAAAGAGTCATTTTTAAATCTATTTTTTCGATATCTAAACTCTGATGCGATATCTATAGACACATCAAGTTGAGTTAATTCTTCAAACCAATATTTGGCCATTAGACAGGAATGATAAGCAGTACCACAACCAATCAAAGTAACTGAATTAATTTTATTTATGTCCCATGGGAAATTATAAATATTGATCTCTGAATTTGTTTTATCTACATATTCTTTTATTCCAGTCTTAATTGTTATTGGCTGTTCTTCAATTTCCTTAGCCATAAAATACTTGAATTCACCTTTTTCATAACTGGCTTCATCTGATGAAAGTTCTAAAATTTTTTTATTTATTTTTTTCCCATCTTCATTAAAAAAAAGGACTTGGTCCTTTTTAATAATGCAAAATTCACCATCGTCAAGATATGTAATTTTATTTGTCATTGACTTTAGTGCATAAGAGTCTGAACCTAGATAATTTTCATTTGGTCCATAGCCAACGGCTAAAGGTGAGCCCCTTCTAGCTCCAACTATTAAATCAGGAATATCTTTAAAAACAATACCTAAAGCAAAGCTACCATGAAGTTGCTTTAATGTTTTTGTAATAGCTTCTTCTAATTCATCAGTTTTTAAGTTTTCCGTAATTAGATGGACTATCACTTCAGTGTCAGTTTGAGATTTAAATTTGTGATTTTTTGTTGTTAAATATTTTTTTAATATTGTTGAATTTTCAATGATACCGTTATGAACAACAGAAACATTGTGAGATGAGTGTGGGTGAGCATTAACACTGTTTGGTACACCATGTGTGGCCCATCTAACATGACCAATTCCTATATTTCCTTTTAAATTTTTTAAATCAAAATTTTGTTCTAGAGTATCTACTCTACCCTCAGACTTTACCTCTTTTATTTCGCCTTCAAAGAGCGTTGCTATACCAGCAGAGTCATAACCTCTGTATTCAAGCTTTTTAAGTGAGTTGATAATATTTCCAGAGACGGACCTATTACTTGAAATTCCAATGATACCACACATAATTTATTTTTTTCTCTTATAATTTTTGATTTCAGTTTGTAAAGATCTAGTTAGTGCTAATGATTTTTTAGTTACATTTTTTGTAATAACTGATCCTGCTCCCACAATACTTTCATTCTCAATAGTAACTGGTGCAACTAATGAGGAATTAGACCCTATAAATACTTTATCCTTAATTTTTGTTTTATTTTTTTTGATACCATCATAATTACAAGTTATGGTACCAGCACCTACATTTACTGCTTTGCCAATTTCAGTATCACCGATATAAGATAAATGGCTTATCTTTGATTTTTTTCCAACAGTACTTTTTTTAACTTCAACAAAATTCCCTATTTTAGAACCCTCTTTCAGAATTGTATCAGGTCTTATTCGTGCATAGGGGCCAATTTCAACTTTATTTTCAATTTTACAGGCTTGTAAATGTGAAAAAGATTTAATTATAACATTGTTTCCAATTTTTACTTTTGGACCAAAAACAACATAAGGCTCAATCGAAACATTTCTTCCAATTTTTGTATCCATTGAAAAGAAAATTGTCTCAGGTCCTAACATTTTAACACCTGCTTTTAAAAATTTATTTCTTAATTTAATTTGAATTTTTTGTGAATTTAAGGGTTTCATTTAAATTTTGTTTACATTATGTATATGACTTAATTAATTCACAAATTATTTCTTTAAAATACTTTTATAATGAAACAAATATTCACCATTTTATTTGATCTAGACGGTACTCTTGTTGATACTGCACCAGATTTAATGCTTGCTCATAATCATGTAATGAAAAAATTTGGTTATCCAACTAAATCTACAGAACAAATAAGAAATTTAGTTGGAAAAGGTGCGGGAGCTATGATTGGTAGATCTATTTGGGGTCAAGCTAAAAAAGAATTTAGTAAAGTCAATGATGAAAAAATTAAAAAAGAAATGGTTAGAGAATTTGTAGATTTTTATGGGAAAAATATAATTAATGAAAGTACATTGATTCACGGGGTCAAAGACTTTTTAAAATGGTGTAAAAATAAAAATATATCTATGGCTGTATGTACGAACAAACAAGAGCACTTATCAAATGATCTTTTAAAAAAAATAGGAATTTATGATTATTTTGAATATGTTGCTGGTTCAGATACTTTTGATTATTGTAAACCAGATCCTAGACACTTAACATCAGTTGTAGAAATTTTAGATGGAGAATTAAACAAAACAATAATGATTGGTGACAGTGAAACTGACGCTAATGCAGCTAAATCTGCAGAAATACCTATGATATTATTAGAAGATGGTTATACAGAAAAAAAAATTGATGACATTTATCATAATTACCTAATCAAAGACTTCATAGGAATTGAGAAAATAATAACTAAATATCTTTAATATTGATTAAATTTTTTTTACCATTAAAACAAAAGCTTAATATTTAAGGGATTAAGAAATTGCATTTTGTAGAAAAAGAGCCTGCTCAAAAAAGAATAGATTTTAATGAAAAATTGAAATCAAATAAAATACTGAGAGTTCCAGGTGCTTATAATCCTTTAACAGCAAAATTAATTGAAGAAATTGGATACGACGCTGTTTATGTATCAGGTGGAGTTATGGCAAATGATCTTGGTTTTCCTGACATTGGACTTACAACTTTACAAGATGTAAGCACAAGATCTTACTTAATATCAAGAGTAACAAACCTTCCAACTATTGTTGATATTGATACGGGATTTAAATCTTGCAAAGAAACTATTGAAACATTTGAAGAATTTGGAATTACAGGAGTACATTTAGAAGATCAAATAGAGAGAAAAAGATGTGGACATTTAGATAACAAAGAATTGATTTCAACAGAAGCAATGGTTAAAAAAATTAAAGAATGTGTTGCTGCTAAAAAAGATCCAAATTTCAAAATTATCGCGAGATCTGATGCAAAAAGTGTAGAGGGTATGGATAAAATGATTGAGAGATGTAAAGCATATGTTGATGCTGGAGCTGAGATTATTTTTCCTGAAGCTTTGTGGGATGAAAAAGACTTTGAAAAAGTAAGAAAAGAATTGAGTTGTTATTTACTAGCCAATATGACTGAGTTCGGAAAATCTAAATTATTTAATTTTAAAGAATTAGAAAATATAGGATTTAATATTGTAATTTATCCTGTAACCACTCAAAGATTAGCAATGAAAAATGTAGAAGACGGATTGAGAGACATTTATGCTAGTGGACATCAAAATAATATTATAGATAAGATGCAAACTAGGAAAAGACTTTATGAGCTTGTTGAATATGAAAAATATAATTCATTAGATGAAAAAATTTATAATTTTAGTACGGAAGGACATGAATAATGAGTGAAGATATAAAAAAAGGTTTGTTAGGTATAGTAGTTGATGAAACCGAAGTATCTAAAGTTATGCCTGAAATCAATTCTCTTACTTACAGAGGATATGCTGCTCAGGATTTATGTGAATATTGCAGGTTTGAAGAAGTTGCATACTTAATACTAAATAAGGATCTACCGAATACTATTCAGCTAAGAAAATTTGAAAAGGAAGAAAAAAATAACAGAGAACTATCAAAAAACTTGTATGAAATAATCAAGCACATGCCAAAAAAATCTCACCCTATGGATGTTGCTAGAACAGCTGTAAGTGTTATGGGATTAGAAGACAAAGAAACTCAAGATTCTTCACATGAAGCTAATATGAGGAAAGCATTAAGAATTTTTGCAAAAACTCCAACCGCATTAGCTGCTTTTTATAGAATTAGAAAAGGGAAAAAGATAATTAAACCAAAAAAAAATCTGACTTTTGCAGAAAACTTTTTTTATATGTGCTTTGGAAAAGTTCCACAAAAAGAAATTGTTAAGGCTTTTGATGTGTCTTTAATATTATATGCTGAACATAGTTTTAATGTTTCAACTTTTACTGCAAGAACTATTACAAGTAGTTTATCTGATATCCACGGTGCTATTACAGGAGCCATCGCAAGTTTAAAAGGACCGTTGCATGGTGGTGCAAATGAAGAAGTAATGCACATGATGAGCAAAATTAAAAAACCAGAAAATGCTCTTAAATGGATAAATGATGCTTTAAAAAATAAGGAAGTTGTCATGGGTTTTGGTCACAGAGTTTATAAATCTGGAGACTCTAGAGTTCCTACAATGAGACAATATTTTGGAAAAGTTGCAAAACTTAAAAAAGATAAAAAATTTGAAAAAATATATGACATTGTTGAAAAAGTAATGATCAAAGAAAAAAATATTCACCCCAATGTTGATTATCCAACAGGTCCAACTTATCATTTGATGGGTTTTGATACAGATTTTTTTACACCAATATTTGTTATTTCGAGAATAACTGGTTGGTCTGCGCATATTATGGAGCAACATGCTGCAAATAAACTTATTAGACCTTTAGCCAGTTATAAAGGTAATAAACACAGAAAAGTTTTAGAATTAAATCAAAGATAGTTTAGTTTTTTTCTATTTTTGCAAATCTGTCGTTGCAAATAATCTGACATTTTAATTTATTAGCTATTGTGAATTCGTCTATTGCCTGTTTAACGCCTGGGGCATAGCTTAAATCATAATCATCACATAGAATAATTCCATTATTGATTAAAACTTCATTACAACAATCTAAATCATTCATCACTGTTAAATAATCATGTCCACCATCAAGAAATACATAATCAATTTTAGACATATCTATTTTTTTTAATATTGTATTGGAATTTCCTTTTATCAAAGAAACATTATTTTTAAATTTTTTAAGCAAATCCTCCACTCCCTCGATACTGTATGGATCTAGTCTTTTTATGTAATTAAAATAAATTGTTTTTAAAGGATTTTTAAATTTTGTATTAGGTATAACTTCATTTATGGTTTCGTCTTTTTCTTCAAACAAATCTAGCCCTATATAATTGAAATCATTTCCATGTATAGAATATAGAAGCTCACAGACATTACGTGCTGTAACGCCATGAAAAACTCCTACCTCAAGAAAAGTTTTCGGTTTTTTTTGAGCTATTTCACTTAAAAAAAAGTCACCTACTCCTTTTTGCTTTAAGCTAGTTTTTCGAAAGTACTTTTTGTATCTCAAATTAACTAAATGCTTCGACCCATGTTCCTTGAGTAGATGCTTTAGAGTATTCTGTTGCGCGACCTTCAAAAAAGTTCATATGCTCTACAGCATTAAGCATAGTATCTAACCAGCCTAGAGGATTCTTATCAACATCATAAATTGCCTCTAAACCAAGTTGAACTAGTCTTCTATTAGCTATAAATCGAATATAATCCTTAACATCTTTTGCAGTTAAACCCTCCATTGGACCCATTTCAAAAGCTAAATCAATAAAAGCATCCTCATGCTCAATGATTGTTCTACAAGCTTCGTAAAGTTCTTTTTTCAACTTTGGTGTCCATATTTCAGGATTTTCATTAATGAATTCTTTAAAAACTCTAATCATAGAATTACAGTGAAGAGTTTCATCTCTGACTGACCAAGTAACAATTTGGCCCATACCTTTCATTTTGTTATGTCTTGGAAAGTTTAGCAAAATTGCAAAACTTGCAAATAGCTGTAAGCCTTCTGTGAATGCACTAAATACAGCAACCGTTTTTGCAATATCCTCTTTGGAATTTACATTAAAATTTTGCATGTAATCATATTTATCTTTCATTTCTTTATACTTCATAAAAGCAGAATATTCAGACTCAGGCATTCCAATTGTATCTAAAAGATGTGAATAAGCTGCAACATGAACTGTTTCCATTGATGCAAAAGCAGTCATCATCATTAAAACTTCCGTAGGTTTGAAGACTGTTGTATAGTGTCTCAAATAACAATTGTTTACTTCAACATCAGCTTGAGTGAAAAATCTAAAAATTTGCGTTAATAGATTTTTTTCTGACTGTGATAAATTTTTTTGCCAATCTCTTACATCGTCTCCTAAAGGAACTTCTTCAGGTAACCAGTGGATTCTTTGTTGAGTTAACCAGGCGTCATAACACCAAGGATATCTAAATGGTTTATAAACTGGGTTCTCTACTAATAATCCCATTTTTTTTGGTTGAACAATTTCCTTTTTTTCAGATTGAATAATTCCTGAACTTATTTTTTCAGCTACTGACATGATAGACACTCCTCGTATTCTGTTTCTTCAGTTTTGGTTGATTTATTTTTGTAAACATTTGCCATAATATCTGTTGATTTTGCATCATTGATATTTTCAGCTCTTTGAATTGATTTTGATCTACAATAATAAAGACTCTTCAGGCCTTTTTTCCAAGCATCAAAATGAATTTTATGAAGTTCTTTCTTATGAACATCGGCAGGTAAGAATAAGTTCACTGATTGAGCTTGAGATATAAATGGAGTTCTGTCTCCACTTAACTCTATAATCCAATTTTGGTTTAACTCAAATGCTGTTTTAAAAACATCTTTTTCTAAATCAGTTAAGAAATCTAAATGTGATATTGAACCTTGATTAGTTGTAATACTTGACCAAGTTTCATCATCATTTTTGCCGTGGCTTTCTAATATTTCCTCTAAATATCTATTTTTTACATTGAACGAGCCTGACAAAGTTTTATGTGTGTAGCTATTAGCGGCAATAGGTTCTACTCCTGGTGATGCTCCACCACAAATAATAGATATTGAAGCTGTTGGTGCTATTGCAGTTTTGTTAGAAAATCTCTCTTGATAACCATATTCTGCAGCATCAGGACATGCTCCTCTTTCTTCTGCTAAATCTTTGGAAGCTTGATTTACTTTAGCATCTATATCTTTAAATATTTTTTTATTCCAAGACTTGGCCATTACAGATTCTAAAGGAATTCTATTTTTTTGAAGAAAAGAATGGAAACCCATTACACCTAATCCAACACTTCGCTCTCTTTCAGCTGAGTACTTTGCATCTTTAAATTGATCTGGTGCTTTGTTTATGAAATCAGATAAAACATTGTCCAAAAATCTCATAACATCATTAATCATGTTTGGATCATCTTTCCACTCATCATATTTTTCTAAATTTAAAGATGATAAGCAACAAACTGCAGTTCTATCTCTACCATCTTTATCTATTCCTGTCGGCAAAGTAATTTCACTACATAGATTAGAAGTTTTAACTGTTAGATTTGCTAACTTGTGATGCTGAGGAATTTGTCTATTAACCGTATCAATATAAATTATATATGGTTCACCAGTTTCAATTCTTGCAGTTAATAGTCTTATCCATAAATTTCTTGCAGAAATGGTTTGTTGGATTGTTCCATCTGCAGGACTTTTTAGTGCCCACTGTTCATCAGTTTCAACAGCTCTCATGAATGCATCTGAAACTAAAACACCGTGATGTAAATTTAATGCTTTTCTATTTGGATCACCCCCTGTTGGTCTTCTCATTTCTATAAATTCTTCTATTTCAGGATGATCAATTGGAAGGTAACAAGCAGCAGAACCTCTTCTTAAAGAACCTTGGCTAATCGCCATAGTTAATGAGTCCATAACTTTAATAAATGGAATTATTCCTGAAGTCTTTCCAACTTTACCAATTTTTTCGCCAATAGATCTTAGGTTGCCCCAATAACTTCCAATACCACCACCTTTTGCTGCAAGCCACACATTTTCACTCCATAAATCTAAAATACCACCTAAACTATCTGATGCTTCATTTAAAAAACAAGAAATAGGTAAACCCCTTTTAGTTCCACCATTTGATAGAACAGGTGTTGCAGGCATAAACCAAAGATTACTTATATAATTATAAATTCTTTGTGCATGAAGGTTGTCATCAGCATATGAGCTTGCAACTCTAGCAAATAAATCTTGATAAGATTCGTTGTGACCAAGATATCTATCTTTTAAAGTTGCTTTACCAAAGTCAGTTAAATTTGCATCTTTTGAACGATCAATCTTAATAATAATACCCTTGTCATTTTGAAATAGTTCTGTTTCGTTATTTAATGAGAAAAGATCAGGTCTTTTATCTTTTGAAACCTCACTAACTTGAGGGATGTATTCAGAGACAGCTTTCTTTAGGGCCTGCGATAAAATTTTGTTCATAACTTTTATTATAATTTGTTTATTTAACGAAAACAACTACATGTTGTAGGCGTTTAGTGTTAATATACTATATAAACAGTAAATCAACAGAACATTTATAGAACATGAAAAATTATATTTCAATAAAAAAAATTAAAAAATTACAGTTAATTAACATAAAAGAGATAAGAAATTAACAAATGACACAAAATATTAAAATTGATCCCTATGGTTTCAGAGAATATGACGCTCGGTGGTTGTACGAAGAAAGCATAAATAAAGCAGGAATAGAGAATCTTGGAAAAGGTTTAGGAACACAGATAATTAATCATACCAAAAAAAATAATCCTACCGTTATAGTTGGTCATGACTATCGTTCTTATAGCGAGGAAATAAAAACAGCTCTTAAAAAAGGATTGCTATCAACTGGGTGTAATGTCGAAGATGTTGGATTATCGTTGTCACCTATGGTTTATTTTGCTCAATTTAATTTAAACTCTGATGCTGTTGCAATGGTGACCGCAAGTCATAATGAAAATGGGTGGACTGGAGTTAAAATGGGTATCAAAAAAGGATTAACTCATGCGCCTGAAGAAATGAAGGAACTAAAAGAAATAACATTAAATCAAAAATTTATATCAGGTCAAGGAAGTGAAAAAGTAATTGAAAATTTCCAACAAGTTTACAAGGGAGATTTAATCGAAAATAATAAAATTAATAAAAAAATAAAAGTAGTTGTTGCATGTGGTAATGGAACTGCTGGTATATTCGCTCCAGATATATTAAGAGGTATAGGTTGTGAAGTAATCGAACTAGATTGCAATCTAGACTGGAACTTTCCAAAGTATAATCCTAATCCTGAAGATTTAGAGATGCTTCATGAGATAGCAAAATCTGTAAAAGAAAATAATGCAGATATTGGCTTTGGTTTTGATGGAGACGGTGACAGAGTTGGAGTGATAGACAACAAAGGTAATGAAATATTCTCAGATAAAATTGGTTTATTAATTGCTAGAAATTTATCTAAAAAACATCAGAATTCAAAGTTTGTAGTAGACGTTAAATCTACAGGCTTATACTCAAAAGATAAGGTATTATTAGAAAACAAATGTAGTACCATTTATTGGAAAACAGGTCATTCACATATTAAAAGAAAAGTTAACACAGAAAAAGCTTTAGCTGGCTTTGAAAAAAGTGGACATTTCTTTTTTAATCAACCATTAGGTTATGGATATGATGATGGGATTAATTCAGCAATTCAAGTATGTCATTTATTAAATAATCAAAACAAAGAAATGAGTAAAATTATTGAAGAATTACCAATAACCTATCAATCCCCTACTATGGCCCCTTTTTGCAAAGATGAAGAAAAATATCAAGTAGTTGAAGAATTGGTAAAACAAGTTGAGCAAGTTAAAAATAATAAAATACCAATTGATAATCAAATTATTGCAGAGATTTTAACAGTTAATGGAATTAGATTTTCTTTTGAGGATGGCTCATGGGGTTTAATCAGAGCATCATCAAATAAACCTTCTTTAGTAGTCGTTACTGAAAGTCCAACATCGAATGAAAGGAAAAAAAAAATCTTTGATTTTATAGACGATTTACTTCAAAAAACAGGTAAGGTTGGTGAATATGACCAGAAAATTTAATTTTTTACATTATCGTAATCAGTTTTAGTTTCTAGGTTATCATCATTTTGATTATTTTCTTGTTCAGAAATTTCTTCACTATAAAATTTTTTAACTAACTCTTCCTCTTTTAATCTTTGCTCTTCGTCAAATTTTTTTTCCCACTCCTTCATTCGTCTATTTTCCTCATCAATTCTCTGTTTTTGAGCCATTTCACTTAATCGAATTCTTTCGTCTTCTTCTTCAATTCTTTTTTGTCTTTCCTCCTCCATTTTCAATTCTCTTTCTCTTTGACGCCTTTCATTTTCTTTACTTATTCTTTCACGTTCTGCTTCTTTAAGTTCTTTTTCTTTAATTCTTAATTCCTCTTCCTTGGCTCTTTGTTCGGTCTCTTCTTTTAAAATCTGCCTTTGAATTTCTTGCTGTCTTTCATTTTCTAGATCTCTTAATCTTTGCTCCATCTCTTTGAGTTTTTCTTGCTCATATTTCAATTTTCTAGCTGCCTCTCTTAATCTTTGTTCTTCCTCAAGTCGATTTTTTCTTTCAATTTCTTTTAATCTTAGTTTTTCTTGTCTTTCCTTTTCTTTTTCATCTCTTATCTTTTGAATTTCAAGTTCTCTATTTTTTAGCTGCTCCTCTTTAATCTTAAAATTTTCTTCTCTAATTCTTTGTCTCTCAAGCATTTTTAACCTTAAATCCTCTTGTTTAAGCTTTCTGGCTTCTTCTCTAAGTTTTTTAGTTTCTTCGTCTTTTATTTTTTTCTGTTCTATTTTAATTCTTTGAGCTTCTATTTTTTGTCTTTTTTCCTCATTTTTTTTCTTTTGTTTTTCATTTTCAATAATTAATTTTTTTTGTAAAAGAATTTTCTTTCTTTCTTCTCTTACTTCATCCTGTTTGGCTTTTTTTACTAATTTTTTTTCAAGAATTAATTCTCTTTTTTTTTCTTTTTCTAATTGTTTTTTTAATGCTAAATCTTTTTTAACCTTGTTTTTTTTAAAATCATTTAAAATCGAGGAAAATTTATTTTTTGTTTTATCAATTGGATCAAATAAAATTTTTTTAATTTTTCTATTACTATCTTTTATTGAGACCATTTTTAAAAGTACCAATTAGAATTAAAACACTAAATATTATGTGTGTCAAAATTGAGTTTTTTATAAAATCAAATACAACTTAAGATTGTTGATGATTAAATTAGTTAATAAAATACTTTTACAACTATTAAGTGTTAATAAAAATCAAAAGAATCAACTAATGTTAATTATGAGGTGATGGAGGGAGACTGAAATCACCTCTTTTTTTTGAGTAATTTATAAACTCTAATTTTCATATATATCTAAATAATGGCAGATAAAAAAATAAGATCAGTTGCAAAAACTTTTTCTTGGAGACTTTTTATTTTTATTTATTGGGTGATATTCGGCTACATATATACTGGTACATTTATTGGAGCAGGAATATTAGGAGTCGGATCAATTATTCCTCTTTTTTTCTATTACTTTCATGAAAGAATTTGGAACAAAGTTAAATGGGGCACCAATTAAATAAACTTTTTGAGTTTATCTGAGATTATTACTTTTTTATTATTGATATAATCTTCATGATTTTTTTCAATATTCTTAAGCTCATAAAGATAATTTACCATAACACCAAATGATCTATTAAAACCAACCTCAGATACATTTGCATTTATATTAATGTCCTCAATTGTAGCTCCATTGCCTAAGTGAAATCTAGTTACATCATTAATCGGTAATTGTTTATGATTTTTTTCATTTATTAAATAATGAGCTACTAGTTTTAAAATAGCATCCTTATTGGATACAATTCTAGTGTCACCAATTTTTAAATCTGGAGATTTTAAGAAAGATATATTTTCTAAAGGAATGTTTCCTAGAATATTTTTTATTTTATTGTCCTCTAAATATGAAAACCAATCTCTAAAACCTGGAATAGGTGACAAGGTTCCAAAGTGTTTTACGTTAGGCAATTCTTCTTGGATTTCATAAACAACTCTTTTGATTAAAAAATTTCCTAAAGTAACTCTTGATAAACCCTCTTGACAGTTACTTATAGAATAGAATGTTGCAGTATCATAATTTTTATTCCCAGTTGAGTGTGGCTTTGTAATTTCTTGTATCGATTTACCTAGACCATTTGTAAGTGCTACTTGAACAAATATTATGGGCTCGTCTTCAAGTGCTGGGTGAAAATATGAAAAAAACCTTCTATCCTCCCCTAGTCTTCTCTTAAGTTCATCCATATCTTTAATTTTATGAACTCTCTCATATTTCATAATTTTTTCTAAAACTGCAGCTTTGGTATCCCAAGTAATTTTTGCTAATCTTAAAAACCCAGGATTAAACCACGACTTAAATAATTCTCTTAAATCATTATCCAAGGGTTTTAATTCCAAATTCTCTTTTAATACTTTCAATAAATCTTCTCTTAATGAGACTATAGTAGAGATGCCATTTGGAGCCATATTCATTCTTCTAAATAATTCTCTCCTCTTTCCCTCAGATACTATAAATAAATTAAATAAATTTTTATCATTCTTAGTTTTTTGATAAATCTCTATAGCTTCTGATACCTTAGTGTGACTAGGCTTAAATTTCTCATTAATTTTCTTAAAAAAAGCTAGTTTGTTCTCAGGTGTAAGACTTTGATAAAGATCTGTCACATCCCTTGCAACGGTAATTCCAAAAGCTGCGCCTTTGTTTGAGATTAAATCATCACATAGTGAAAGTATTGTCTCTAAATCATTTTTTTTAAGTTCCTTTTTCTTGAAGAGTTTTTGACCTACATCAGCAATGGATGAAATGATATCTTTTAAGTTGAAAATATTTTTCATATCTAATTTATACTTAAATATTCATAAAAAGATCTTATTGAAACAATTATTAAAAATGAGCCAAAAATTTTACTCAATAAACCCTTGTTAATTTTATATACTGCTTTAGCACCTATACGCGCCATTAACATCGTCACAGGCACAAATACAATAAAACCTAATAGATTTATGTACCCCAGACTAAAAGGTGTATTAATGTTATTAATTATTTTACCACTAATTATCATTGTAGTGGTTCCAGTAACAGCAATCAAAAAACCAACTGCTGCTGCAGTTCCAATAGATTTTCTAATGTCGTAACCAAAAGTTCTCATAAAAGGAACCATTAATGATCCACCACCTATTCCAAGTGGTACAGAAATAAACCCAATTATAATTCCAGAGATATTTTTAATTAAATCTGAAATTTTCTTTGGATTTTCAACAAGCTTCTCTCTTAAAAAAATAAAAAATACTCCGACTAAAAAAGCAAAAATTGAAAAAAATAAAACTAATGCTGGTGTCTTTAAATTAACTGCTAAAAAAGTTCCAGCTATTACCCCAAATAAAATAAATATACCAAATGATTTAACCATCTTAAAATCTACAGCATCATGTTCCATATGTGTCTTTGTTGAGATTATTGAGGTTGGGACAATGATTGCTAATGAGGTTCCAACTGAAAGATGCATTCTAGTGACAATATCAAAATCTAAAACCGAAAAAGCGTAATACAACGCTGGAACCATTATTATTCCTCCACCAACACCTAGTAAGCCTGCCATAAAACCAGCAACTGCAGCAGCAATAGCTAACACAACTAATAAATTTATTATTTCATTAATATTTGAGATATCCATTATGTATTTGCCTGATTGGCTTTTTCATTATTTTGAACAATTGCCATAATATGTTTTGTTTTTTGGAAATCAGATTCACGAGCCATTAAATTGTCACTTAAATATCTTTTCCATTCCTTTGATCCTATTTGGCCATGATACAAACCTACCGTATGTCTCATAATATGATTAACTTTTGTTCCTAGTTTAACTTCTTTTTCAACATACTCTAGAAGCTGCTCAGCTACTTGCTCTCTAGTAGGATTAATTTTTGTATTAAATATTTCTTTTTCAATTTCTATTAATGAATATGGGTTTTGATATATAGATCTTCCAATCATTACTCCATCACAAATATTTAGATGTTTATTTATTTCATCTATTTTAGAAATACCTCCATTGATAATTATTTCTAAATCTGGATTTTGTTTTTTAACTTCATAAACCATGTTGTAATTGAGTTTTGGAATATTTAGATTTTGCTTTGGTGAAAGACCAGTTAGCATTGCTTTTCTTGCATGCAAAATAAATGTTTTAGTGCCAGCATCTCTCATTTTGTGAATAAAACTATTTAGATATTCAAAACTTTCTACATCATCAAATCCAATTCTAGTTTTTGCTGTAACTGGAATATTGCATGATTTAACCATTGCATTTATACATTCGGCAACTAGATCTGGCTCTTTCATTAAACAAGCACCAAACATATTTTTTTGAACCTTTTTACTAGGACAACCTAAATTAATATTAATTTCATCATAGCCCATATCCTCTGCGATCTTCGCAACTTCAGCTAGCTCCCCTTTATTTGATCCACCAACCTGTAATGCTAGAGGTTTTTCCTCAGGACTATAAGATAAGATTTTTTTTCTATCCCCATGTATTGCAGATTTTGTAGCAACCATTTCAGTATAAAGCATTACTTTTTTACTCATCAATCTTAAGAAAAAACGATCATGTCTATCTGTACAATCCATCATTGGGGCAACAGAAACTTTTCTATTAATTGTATTATTAGTATCCAAGAGGTTTACCCATTATTTTGTCAGGAAGCCATGTAACTATTTCAGGAAAGATACATAAAATTAAAATTGCTAATGCCATTATAATCATAAATGGTATAGAGCCTTTTAAAATTTCTGACAAACTCACATCTGGGGTAATGCCTTTTATTATATAAAGATTTAATCCAACGGGTGGAGTTATTAATCCTATCTCCATATTAATAGTAAATACAATTGCAAACCAATATGGATCAAAACCTAATGTAGTAATTACAGGTAATAATATAGCAGAAGTCATAACGATAACCGCAACAGGAGGTAAAAAGAAACCAGCTATTAAAAGAAATATATTTATTAAAAGAAATACAACCCATTTATTAGAGCTTAATTCTACCATGCTCTGAGCTAAAGACTGAGTTACATAAAGTTGTGAAAGTGTAAATGCAAAAAGATAAGAAGCTGCAATGATAAACATTATCATGACACTTTCTTTCATTGAAACTTTAACAATATTCCATATTTTTTTTGGTTGATAAATTTTGTAAACTATAGCGATTAATACAAAAACTAAAAATGCTCCAACACCAGACGCCTCTGATGGAGTTGCTACACCCCCATATAACACATATAAAACACCTGCTATAATTGCTAAGAATGGAAGAACTCTAGGTAATACTTCAAGTTTTTCTCTTAAAGTTGGAGGTGTTCTATTCCTTAAAGCTTTTGCAGCATCTTTATCAATAAAGTAGCTATGAATAAGAGCCCAAATTGCAAACATACCTGCCAACATAAAACCAGGTACTAATCCACATAAAAATAATCTACCAATCGATGTACCGGTTGCGATTCCATAAACTATTAAAACTATACTTGGAGGAATTAAAACTCCTAATGTTCCTCCAGCTGCTATAGTGCCTGTAGCAATTTGGTCAGAGTAGCCTCTCTTTCTCATCTCTGGTATCCCCATTGTTCCAATTGCTGCACATGTTGCTGGACTAGATCCGCTTAAAGCTGCAAAAATTGAACAAGCTCCAATATTAGAAATAACCAAACCACCTGGAAGCCTCCACAGCCATCTATCTAAACCAGTATATAAATCTTTTCCCGCAGGAGAATTGGCTACTGCCATACCCATTAAAATAAACATTGGTATCGAAAGTAAGACAAATGAATTTAGTCCTGCATAAAACGTTTCTGCAAATACATCTAACATTTGAAAACCTTCAAATGACACTAAAAGAACAATTGATACAAAACTTAAACCAAATGCAATTGGAATTCCTGAAAAAAGTACTATCAGAGTAAATACTGCAACAATAATAGCTATTATTAATGGGTCCATTTTCTAGTCTGTCTCGTCGGTTAACTTAATAATTTCTGCAATGTACTGAAGTATCATTAAAATAGCTCCAACCATCATTGATGAATAAGGTATCCATAGTGGAGGGTCCCAAACTGTGCCAGTTGAGTAATTTTTAGTAAATGCCTCTTCAACCATTAGGAAACCAAAATAAAATAGAATTAAAAAAAATAATAAACTTAATAACGATGTAAAAATTTTTAATCTTATAACATTTTTTGAGGACAAAAAATCATATATCCACTCCATACTAACATGTGCTTTTTCACTTAAAACATAAGCGCTGCCAATGAAAGTAGATGCAACTAACAACATTGTTACAAGTTCAGTTTGCCATGTTATTGCTCTTTGGAAAAAATACCTTTCAAATACTAATTCGACAATTACAAGAATTGATAAAAGTAAAGCAAGAACAGCAAATGCTCCACAAGCTTTGGCTGTAAAATCACAGAATTTTAAATATTTATTTTTCATAAAAAAAAACCCCTACTTATTTTTGATAAATAGGGGTTCTTTATATATTACTTTATTTAACTGCCAAAGCCATTTCCATTAGTTTATCTCCACCTGGAACTTTTTCAGCAAAAGCCTTATGAGAAGATTTCTTTGCAATCTCTACCCATGCAGCATGATCTTTCTCATCCATGTAGACTAATTTAACGCCTGCAGCTTTATATGCATCCTCAAACTTTTTATCTAAATTCTCTACTTGAGCTGTCATATATTTTTCAGCTACTTTACCAGCAGCCATAAGTGCTTTTTGTTGTTTTGAATTTAAAGCATCATATGATTTTTTAGACATTAAAATTGGTTCATACATAAACCATAATCCAAATTTTCCTGGAGGTGTCGCACAAGTTACTTGCTCATAAATTTTATAACTTACAAAACTTCCTGAACTAGTATTTGCACCTGTTAATACACCTGTTTGAAGACCAGTATAAATTTCAGATGAAGGCATACTTTGAATACCTGCACCAGCTGCTTCTAACATTTGGTTAAATGCTTTTCCTGCAGCTCTCATAACCTGTCCTTTTGCATCGCTTGGATTTTTGATACATTGAGACTTAGAGGCAAATCCGCCACCTAACCAAGCATCTGATAAAACAACTACACCTGCATCAGTTATAATTCTTTTAATTTCAGTCATCATAGGACCTTTGTTAAATCTTAATGCGTGATCATGATTTTTTACAGTTCCTGGCATTAAAGTTGCATCAAATTCTGGATGGAATTTAGAAGCATACGCTAAAGGAAATGCAGAAATATCCAATTGACCAGTTGTCATTGGTTTCCACTGTTCTTTTGGTTTGTATAAAGATTTTGCTGGGTAGATTCTTATATCTATTCCAACGTTTGCTTTTTTAACTTCATCTGCAATTATTTGAACCATTTCGTGTCTTGGATCAAATGAACCGTCAGCTCTTGGAGTTCCTGGCCATTGGTGACTTGCTTTTAAAGTTACGGCATAAGCAGAACCAATTAAAGTGAACGCAAGAACAAATGAAGTTAAACATAAAGATATTTTTTTTAACATTTAATTCTCCCTCTATTGTTATTTGTGATAGTTGTATTAAAATAAAGATATCGGAAAGAGTCAAGTTAACAAAAGATACAATTAATTTTTAATACTTATTATGGATGGACCACTTAAAAACTTATTGGTAGTTGATTTAACAAGAGTTTTAGTTGGACCATATTGCACAATGATTTTATCAGATTTGGGTGCAAGGGTAATAAAAGTTGAGGCTCCTGAAATTGGTGATGACTCTAGAAAATTTGGTCCTTTTGTTGAGGATTACTCAGCCTATTTTATGTCTCTTAACAGAGGAAAAGAAAGCATAGCTTTAAATTTAAAAAATTCAGATGATAAAAAAATATTTGATAAAATTTTATCTAAAGCAGATATCTTAGTTGAGAACTTTAAACCAGGAACCTTAAAAAAATGGGGATACGGTTGGGAAGAAGTTAATAAAAAGTTTCCTAAATTAATTTATGCTTCAGCATCAGGTTTTGGACAAACAGGTCCCTTAAAAGAATTACCTGCCTATGATATGGTAGTTCAAGGAATGGGCGGATTGATGAGTGTAACCGGTCAACCAAATTCAGAACCTACAAGAGTTGGTACTTCAATTGGAGATATTACTGCTGGATTATTTACAACAATTGGAATTAATGCAGCTTTGTATGATAGACAAAAAACAGGTAAAGGAATGTATATAGATGTTTCCATGCTTGACTGTCAAATTGCAATT
Source organism: uncultured Pelagibacteraceae bacterium (assembly GCA_902622795.1). Taxonomy (GTDB): domain Bacteria; phylum Pseudomonadota; class Alphaproteobacteria; order Pelagibacterales; family Pelagibacteraceae; genus Pelagibacter. The sequence continues at coordinate 319,523 of CACNRD010000001.1, forward strand.
CTTGAAAATGCAATTGCAAGATATTTATCTAAAAATGAAATACCTAAACCAATGGGCTCAAGACACCCTTCTATAGCTCCGTTTGAAGCATTTAAAACTAAAGACAGCTATATAATCATTGCTGCTGGTAATGATAAGTTATTTGAAAAGCTTTGTAACATTTTAGAAGTTCCTGAAATGTTTAGTAGTGAAAAATTTAACTCAAATTCTTCCAGGGCAAAACATATGGATGAACTTAAAAGTATTCTTGAAAGTAAACTTTCTACTAAATCAACCAATGAATGGGTTAGTCAAATGGAGAAAGATAAAATTCCTTGTGGTCCTATATTTAATATTAAAGAAGCGGTTGAAAATCCACAAGTTGAAGCAAGAAACATGATTGTAAAAGCTTATCATAAAGTAATAGGAGATTTTAAATTGGCAGGAAACCCTATTAAAATGTCTACATATGATGATCCTGATAAAAGAGGTGACATCCCTGATCTAGATGAACACCGAGAAAAAATAATAAAAGAATTTGTAAATTAAAATTTATTGATCTTCTTGAGTATCTTCTTTAGCTGGCTCTTCACTATCTGAAATTTCATCTAAAGATACTTCACCATCTTCACTCATAGTTTCTTCACCATTTATACTATCAACATCAGCTTTTGCAGTTTCAGATAATTCTGCTAAATCTTCTTTTGTAACTTGAATTTTTTCTGGAGTTTTTCTTGCTCTTTTTGATGGAAGAATTGGGGTTCCACTTTTAGAAATTTCACCTTTGTATAAATTTTCAAAATCATCACCTATATCTTCATCATCTTCTGCAGTGTCATCAACTTGTTCAACATGTTTTCTAAGTTTATAAACTGCACTATCGGTTAAATCAGATACTTGAATTTTTTCTTCTGCAATTTCTCTTAACGAAATAACTGTATTTTTATCATTATCTCTATCAATTGTTGGTTCTATACCAGCATTTAATTGAGTGGCTCTCTCTTTCGCTACTAATACTAATTCATAGGGGCTATCTACTTTATCGATGCAGTCTTCTACAGTTACTCTTGCCATGCGCAGTATCTATACAGTGAACCCTATAAAATCAAGCAGTTTTTTATATATATTGAGGATTTAGCTTACTTCTAACTAAATAAAGCAGAATTATTGAGGTCAAAATATAGGCACCTGAAACTATAGCTATTTGCTCAATTGAAAAATTAATATCTATAAGAAGACCAAATAAAGCTGTTCCAAAAGCAGTAGCAAATACCATTAAAGCTGTTGTGAGAGCTTTAATAGATCCAATATGCTTAACACCATAAATTTCAGCCCATGTAGATGATCCTAAAACATTAGCTAGGCCGTTAGTAATACCTAACAAACCAAAGAAAAAAAATGATGAAATCTCAACATCAAAATAGAAAAGGACTACAGTTGAAAAAAAAAGAGGAACATTCATATAAATCAATAATTTTCTGCTAGTAAATTTATCAATCAAGAAACCTGAAATAAATAATGTTACCACAGATAATATTGAGTAAACCATGAAGGATTGTGCAATTACATATGGGCCCCAACCTTTTGAACTGGTTATAAAAGATTGGTAAACAAATGTGCCTGTTGCAATCCAGGGCATAGCTAACATGGTCATACAAATAATATAAAATCTGTAATCTTTCAAAACTTCAATTCTTTTCCATTGTTTTATCGGTTTGGTGATGATTTCATTATTGCTTTCTTCTCTGGTATCAAGTTTAACTTCTTTGACTAAAAAATATGTAGCAATTGGTAAAACTATAATTACTAAAACAGAAATAGAAACCCAAATATCTCTCCAGTGAATAAATGTAAGTAAAAAAACAATTAAAACAGGTAATATAAATTCTGCTAAAGATAAACCTAACCAACCTATGCTTAAAGCTCTACCTCGATTTTTTTCAAAAAACCGAGAAATTGTTGTAGTTGCAGTATGGCTTGATAAACCTTGTCCTGATAATCGCATTAAAAAGATTCCAATAAACAAAAAAATAACAGAGGAAATTTTTGAAAATATGAAACAAGAAATTGATAAAAATATAATTACATAAGATGCAAATTTTAATATATTCACATCATCTATTTTTTTTCCAATCCAAACTAAAACAATACTACTTAATAATGTTGCAGATGCATAGATTGAGCCAAATTGTCCATGTGTAATAGATAAAGCATCCCTAATACTTGAATTAAATAAACCAAGAAAAAAACTCTGTCCAAAACTAGAAAAAAATGTAAAAATAAAACCAAATAGAATTACTTTTAAACTTAAACTTTTAAACATAGATAAAAATTATGACTTGTAATGTTGCTTTCATAGGTCTTGGGGTCATGGGTTACCCGATGGCTGGTTATATATCAAAAGCCGGACACAATGTAACTGTTTTTAATAGAACTAAATCAAAAGCTGAAAAATGGATAAATGAATACAAAGGTAAAATGGCTGAAACACCAGCTGAGGCAGCAAAAGACTCTGAATATATTTTTACGTGCGTTGGTAATGATAACGATTTAAGAGAAGTTACATTTGGTGACAACGGAGCATTCAAAACTATTAAAAAGGGGTCAGTTTACATTGATAACACCACTGCTTCAGCCACAATAGCTAGAGAAATTCATGAATATGCAAAAAAAAATGGTTTTGGTTCTTTAGATGCGCCAGTTTCAGGTGGGCAAGCTGGAGCTGAAAATGGTGCACTTACAGTTATGATTGGTGGAGATCAAGCTGATTTCGAAAAAGCGAAAGATAAAATTGATTGTTACAGTAAAAAAATGAAATTATTGGGAGGTCCTGGTAATGGTCAACTGGCAAAAATGGTTAACCAAATTTGTATAGCTGGTTTAGTCCAAGGTCTGTCAGAAGCTATCAATTTCGGAATGAGAGCTGGATTAAATATGGAAGATGTTATTGAAGTTATTTCAAAAGGCGCTGCTCAATCGTGGCAAATGGAAAATAGATACAAAACCATGATTGATGATAAGTTTGAATTTGGGTTTGCAGTAGATTGGATGAGAAAAGATCTTAAAATTGCTATGGAAGAAGCTAAAAACAATGGCTCTCTGCTACCTATAACTGAGTTGGTTGATAAATATTACGGAGAGGTTCAGGAACTGGGTGGAAACAGATGGGATACTTCAAGCTTAATTAGAAGATTTAGAAAGTAGTAGTATGCAACCTGCATATTACGAAGATTTTAGTGAAATAAAAAAAAAAATTTGGATAATGTTAGAGGATGCAGTTTCAAACCGCAACTCTCAGTTTAGAATTCCAACTTTTATTTGTGGTTTTAATTCGGATATAAATGGAAGAATTGTTGTTTTAAGAAAAGTAGATAGACAAAATAATTTAGTTCAATTTCATAGCGATATTAGATCTGATAAAATCGAAATAATAAAAAAAAATTCAGACGCTGCAATGTTATTTTACGACAAAGAAGAAAAAATCCAAGTAAGATTAAAAATTGAATGTATCATTAATCATGAAAACAATATTACAAAAGAATCTTGGGAAAAAACACAGCACATAAGTAGAAAGTGTTATTTAGTTGATAATGGGCCAGGAACAGAGTCTGCAATTCCAACTTCAGGTTTAAAACCTGAGCTTGACAATTTTGATTATAGTAAAGAGCAAAGTGAAAAAGGTTATAAAAATTTTACAGTTATTCAGTGTAAAATAAAATCTATGGAATGGCTTTATCTGGCAGCCAAAGGTCACCGTAGGGCCAAGTTTGATTTAGATAATAATAAAAATAGTTGGTTAGTTCCTTAATTAAAGGTAGCTTCAACTTTACCAAAAGCAGAGGATGTGACCTGAATGAATTTATTTTCATTAATTGGAATTGGAAAACCATAAGCTCCAGTTAAAATTAAATCTCCTTTTTTTAAATAATTATTTTTTTTTTCTTGTTCTTTAATTAACCAGTCTAATTCTGAAAGCATATCATTTGGCCATATTTTATTAGTCCAAGTATCTATTATTTCTTTATCATAGATTAGTTTAAGATCAGTCTCGATCTTTTCATGGGATATTTTTGTTTCAGGACCTATTACAATCCCCGCATGAATTGCGTTATTTGCTAAAAGTTCTGCTCCATATGGTTCGCTTCCATAAAAGACTAAATTATGAATTTCAATAAGGGGATAAACCCCCTCTAAAGATTGTAGAATGTAGTCAAAAGATGCTAAATCAGGTTTAATATCACGATTTAATATAACTCCAAATTCTGCCTCCATAGCAGGATTTGTATAATCTTTTTTATTCAAGATTACTCCACTATTGTGCAATTCATTTTTCCAGAGATAGCCACAAGCAGGTTGGGTAAACCCCATTTTCTTTTGTGTATCCTTAGAAACACAACCAATTTTATAACCAATTATCTCCTCACCTCTCTTCTGTCTTAATCTTGCAACATTTGATTGGATTAGAAGCGCCTCCTCATTACTTATAATTTTTTTTTCTTTAAAAATTGTTCCTGGATTTTTTAAGTCATAATCTTGTAAGATTTTATTTGCAATTGTTTCTATTTTTTCCATTTTTTAAATTAGTCCTTTTTAGTGTACTTAGTTAGCTTAAGAGTACACTACTCAATTTTGCTTCCTTATTATTAATAATTAATTTTTTGTAAAATATTCCCTTCAACACCTAAGAGATAATAACCTTGGCTATCTTTACTGAAATTTCTCGTAGAGCAACTTGGACCAAATCTTGTCTTCCAATTATATCTTCCAGCTTCTTTTAATTTATTTATGATTTTTAAATAATTTGGATGCTTATATTTTCCAAGCTCAAATAAGCAAAAAATTTTATACGGATCATATGGATTTTCTCTAGTAGGTGTTATGTAAACTGAGTCCATTAATTGTGGACACATCTCTATATCGTGCGCATAGATTTTTCCAATTCTAGGACTACTAGGATCTACTGAATTTAACATTAACCTTGAGTCTCTGTTTGCATAATGATTGTTTTTTATACCTGGTATACAATTTGTCCCCATCCCTTGAGTATGAAGTAATTCGTGCAATGCAATTGCAGCTTTTCTTTTGTCAGTACCAACAGATTTATTTCGTAAAAATATTGAACCAAATCCTACTCCTGCCTCTCCACCGTCGACACTATTGATATCAGCGAAATTAAAATAAATTTTTTTATTATTTGTTTGACCTTTTTTTTTATATAAAAAAGGTGTTATGCTATTGTTGGCGTATTTATGAAGATTTTTAAAGTTTTTATCCATTCTTATAAAAGTAATATCTAATTTTCCATCTGATCTATAATCTAGCTTGTATTTACGTGGAACCTTGTCGCCTTTTTTATTTTTACTAGTAGAAATTTCCATCCATTTATTTGCCATTAAAATAATTTTTTCCATTTTCCCATTTATATCTAATTCTCTATCTTCACTATCTTTGGCTAATAGATAGTTAAAATGAATTTGGTAATCATCATTTACATCAGGTTGATCCTCAAAAAATCTTCCAGGTTTTTTGTCATTTTCATCAATTTCCAAATTCATATTTGCACTTGCAACAGGTTCATCAATTTTTGTCCAAACAATTTTGTCGTTAATTGCAAACAAAAAACATTCATTTTGAGTGTACTTTTTTGCTCCTTTCATACAGTTTTTGTATGCTTGTTCATGTGCTTTATCATTTATTTCTTTTACAATTTTAAATCCAGTTGCCCATCCTCCTTCACTTGTTGATCCATAAAAAATTAATTTTTGTTTCTTTTTTTGAGATTTCTTAAGTTGTTTTTTGTACCATTCTTCAAAATCATTCCAATAATGAATCTCTCCTGAACCTGGGACTTTAATTTCTGCAAAAATATTGTTTGTTAAAAATAAGGAAAATAAAATTATAATAAACTTTTTCATATCAAAGATATTAAATCAGAAAAATCTCAAAAAAAACAGTATTTATAGAATTTTTATTGAGACAATTTGTAAAAGAAAATTGTATCATCTCATGCTAGGTTATTAGTTTTAAAGGAGGAAATAATGAAAGCATATATAATGGGAAACTACACTGAAAAAGCTTTTCAAGGTTTTTTAAAAGATCCTAAAAGTGATAGAAAAGCAGTTGTAGAACAATTAACAAAAGCAATGGGTGGAACAATGCATAGTATGGACATCGTTCGTGGTTCATATGACTTTGTTGTTGTAAATGAATTAACTAGTTTTGAAGATTTTGCAGCAGTTAAGCTTGTAGTGGAAGCTTCAGGTGCTGTTAAAAATTTAACAATGTTAGAAGCAATAGATTTTAATAAAGCTACAACTAAAGCAAGTGAAGTTGCTTCAGGTGCATATAAAGCGCCAGGTCAATAATTAAGATTGATTAATTTTTTTTGTCGTTATCGACTACTAAGCAGATTTCTGATTTAGTCAGAAATCTGCGACCTGTTCCATTATCTAATGAGAACATGCCACCTATTCCTTTAACAGCATCTATTGTTAAATCAGTATGTTTCCACTTTTCATATTGATCTGCATTCATATAAAAAGGGACTCCACCAATTTCACCTAATTTCAAATCATTGTCGCCTAATGGAAATTCACCTTCTTGAAAACACATTGGCGCACTACCATCACAACAGCCACCAGATTGATGAAACATTAATTTTTCACCATATTTTTCTTGCAGCTCAGATAATAGATTTAATGCTGAATTAGTTGCGGATACTTTCATTTTTAAACTACGGCCCATGATTTAGAATCATGGGCCAGTATATATTATTATTTATTAAAAGAAGCCTAATTTCTTCTCAGCATAAGAAACATGTAAGTTCTTATTTTGTCTGTAATGATCAAGCATCATTTTGTGAGTTTCTCTACCCACACCTGATTGTTTGTAACCACCAAATGGAGAGTGAGCTGGATAAGCATGATAACAATTTGTCCATACTATTCCTGCTTGTATTGCTCTACCCATTCTGTAAGCAATATTTCCATTTCTAGTCCAAACACCTGCGCCTAAACCATAAAGAGTATCATTAGCAATTTCTAATGCTTCTGCCTCATCTTTAAATTTAATTACAGATACTACGGGTCCAAAGATTTCTTCTTGTGAAATCCTAGATTTGTTATTGGTTTCAAAAATAGTTGGTTGGATATAATTTCCTTTTTCCAGTCCACTATTAAGTTTTCCAACTTCTCCTCCAGCAAGAACTTTAGCGCCCTCTTTTTTACCAAGATCTAGATAAGATTTAATCTTCTCCATTTGCTCAACTGAAGCTTGTGCTCCAATCATAGTCTCCATTTTCAATGGATTATCTTGGATAACAGCTTTTGTTCTAGCGATACATTTTTCCATGAATTTATCATAAATAGATTCTTGAACTAATGCTCTACTTGGACAAGTACAAACCTCACCTTGGTTTAGATTGAACATTACAAAACCTTCAACACACTTATCTAAAAAATCATCATCTTTATCCATGATGTCCTCAAAGAAAATGTTAGGAGATTTACCACCTAACTCAAGAGTGATTGGAATAATGTTTTGTGCAGCATACTGCATGATCAATCTTCCAGTTGTAGTTTCACCAGTGAATGCAACTTTAGCGACTCTTTTAGATGAAGCTAAAGGTTTTCCAGCTTCTAAACCAAAACCGCTAACAATGTTTACAACTCCTGGAGGTAATAAATCTCCAATTAATTCCATCATAACCATAATTGATGCTGGTGTTTGTTCTGCTGGTTTAAGAACTGAACAATTTCCTGCAGCTAAAGCTGGAGCTAATTTCCATGTCGCCATTAATAATGGGAAGTTCCATGGAACTATTTGAGCTACAACTCCTAAAGGCTCAGGTATATTGTAAGAGTATTGTGAGTTACTTATTTCAGCAACAGATCCCTCTTCTGCTCTAATTACTCCAGCAAAATATCTCCAGTGATCAATCACTAAAGCTATATCTGCGGCCATACATTCTCTAATTGGTTTACCGTTGTCTAAACATTCAGCAACTGCAAGCATGTCTTTATTTTGCTCAAGAACATCTGCTATTTTGTTAAGAATGATTGATCTTGTCGTAATATCTGTTTTTCCCCATTCTGGAAAAGCTGCATGAGCTGCATCTAATGCTGCTTCAACATCTTTTTCATTTGATCTAGCAACTGAACAGATAATTTCATTTGATATCGGGCTCGGATTATCAAAATATTTGCCAGATAAAGGCTCTACAAATTTCCCATTTATAAAGTTTCCATATTTTGCTTTATATGGAAATTCTACTTTTAAATGAGATGTGTCTAGAGCTGATGACACTTTTAATGCTTCTGCACTCATTTTTTTCTCTCCTCTTAGTTTATTATTTTTTATATTATTTGATCTTCTAGATTTATTTAAAGACTTCTTAGTCGCAGACTTTTTGGTTCCAACTTTTTTAGTCTTAATTTTTTGTTTGCTTTTTATTTTTCTAGAAGTTTTGACTAATTTCTTTTTTTTCTTTTTGGTTTTTTTAAGCTTTTTAGCCATTTATATAATTGAAATTAAAAACCTATTAAAAGATATTGTAAACAAAACAATTATGACTTCAATCTGTAGTTGTACTATTTTGCTTGTTAAATAATAAAATAATTATTTAATTTCTAATTACCTATTTTGGACAATTTTTTTTTTAATTTTTTTGAAAGTTTAGAGAACCATGATTTTTCTTTTCCTGACTCAGGTAATACTTCTCCATACTCGATCATTTGAGACGGAGGTAAATCAATAATATAGACCCAAACTTGAGTTTCATCGAGTTTAGAATTTTTAACTATAATATCTCTAAGATAAGAAATTAATTTATCTTTTGTTTTTTTTGGTCTACCAGCTCTAATTTGACCTAGTAAAAATATTGAAGGCTCTTTTACTTTTTTACCTCCCATGAAATGATTATTATTTTTTGTTTTATTAAATATTACTTGTGCAAAATAAGTATTTGCTCCTGTTACAACATTATGAACCTTTGTAATTCCTTTAGCTAAATTTTTTTGCTGTTTTGAGCTTAAAGTAAAATTTGAATTAGTTACTGTATAAGTAGGCATTTAAACTAGAATATAGATTTTGAATATTTTTTCCAGTTATCTTGATAATGCTTGGTATTTTCAATTATTGTTTTTTTTTCTTCGTTAGTAACTTCTCTTATAACTTTACCAGGTGAACCAATAACCAATGAATTATCTGGTATTTCTTTATTTTCTGTTATTAAAGCTTTGGCTCCAATAATACAATTTTTTCCAATTTTAGCATTGTTTAAAATAACTGCTCCAATACCGATCAAACTATTATCACCAATTGTGCATCCATGAAGCATAACCATATGGCCTATAGTTACATCTTTACCCACTTTTAGAGGGCACCCTGGATCAGTGTGTAAAACGCTCCCATCCTGAACGTTTGAACCTTCACCTATGAATATGTTTTCAACATCCCCTCTTAAAACTGCATTAAACCAAATACTTGTGTTTTTCTCTAGAGTAACATCACCTATTATAGTTGCATTAGGTGCTACCCAATTTTCGCCAGAGTTTTTTGGTTTTTTATCTTTTAAATCGTAAAACATAATTTATATATTATTACATTATGCCAATACAAACTCCAATATGTGATTTTGGTAAAAAAGCTGTTCCATTTGAACTAAAATCGACTGATGAAAAAATTCTTAAGCTTGATGA
>CACNRD010000002.1 GCA_902622795.1 uncultured Pelagibacteraceae bacterium
TGGTATGGTTTTAACACCCTTTTATTACTTTATCTTTAAAGTAAATAAAATAAATATATATCAAAAATTAGTACTATTACTGTTTCAAATTTTTATATTTATTTTCTTCTATTCAGTAACATTATTATTCTCAACACTTATAAGCTTTTTTATAATGTTAGTTATTGATTATCGTTTTTTCTTGCGTAATAAATTATTTTTTTTATGTCAATTTTCAATATTAATAGTCCCCTTTTTCTTGAATAGCTGCTTTTACAAAGTATCACATACTTTTGAAAATTTATCTAATATTAGTGATAGTTCAAATGGCAAAGGATTTGAAAGTAATTTTGAAAAACTAAAAATAGACAAAAAATTTTTAGATTTAACCAAAATTGATGAGCTAAATATTTTAGATCTAACCAATATTGATGAGCCAAATATTTTAGATATAATCAAAATTGATAAACTAAATATTTCTGCTCAGATAGTTCAAGTAACGAATATAATTGATAAAATTACTGAAATTATGCGAGAGATAGAGTTAGATGGTATAGATGTTGTTTCAACACTTAATAAAGAAGGCATTATTAATAATGAAAAAAAAAAATATGATGAACTTTACAAAAAAAAATATCAATTTATAGAATTAAGAAAAAACTTACATAAAAAGAAAATAGCCCAGCAATTAGAAAACTTTTCTGCAGTTGAGATAAATTATTTAATTAAAAAAAATGTTACTAAATTTCCTATAGAAAATAAGAGTAAAATAAATGATCATACGACTGCAGTATTATTAAATGCTCTTAATGTAGCATTTTTATCTATAAAAGAAAAACCTCTTGGATGGGGATTTAATAATTATCAAATGGCTTTTAATAAGTATATGCTTGAGGCGATCACACCTCCATTTTTTGAAATATATTATTTAAATTACAATGATGGATCAAACAATTCTATAAAATTATTTGTTGAATTTGGAATATTTTCATTTCTAATTTTTTTTAATTTACTATATTTCATATTAAATAAAAATATACCAGTTTCTCAAAGAATTTTATTCGGAGGAATTATTATAACTCAGCTTGCACGTGCAGCAGGTTATTTCAATGGTGGATTTGTTTTGTGTATTATATTTACTTTTATTTTAAATTACCAAAGTTTTAAAAAAAATGATTATGAAAAAACTGAAAAATAACCTTAAAATAAAAAATATAAATATCAAAAATTTAAAACTAGGTAAGAATGTTAAGATTTATAATCCAAGTAATCTATATAATTGCTTTATAGATGACAATTCATTTGTCGGACCATTTGTTGAAATACAAGGTGATGTTAAAATAGGAAAAAATTGTAGAATTCAATCTCATTCTTTTATTTGTGAAAAAACCAGAATCGATGATGATTGTTTTATTTCACATGGTGTAATGTTTATTAATGATTTATTTAAAGATGGTAAAAGATCATTTGGTGATAAAAAAAAATGGAAAGGAGCAAAAATAGGAAAAAAAGTTTTAATTGGTTCTAATGCCACGATTTTACCAGTAAAAATATGTAGTGGTGCTGTAATAGGTGCAGGAGCGGTCGTCACTAAAAATATAATAACTAAAGGTATTTACGCTGGCAACCCAGCAAAATTATTAAAAAGAATTGATGGTTAAAAAATTTACTTAAACTCCAAAAACTTATAAATGAAAAGTAATGTTATAATTTATGCAGTAGGAATATATAAAGGAGGTGGTCTTCAAGTCTTAAAAGAATTTATTCAATTAAATAAAAATTTTTATTACATATTTGATAGTAGACTAGATCCAATTCATTACAAAGTTATTAAAAATTATAAAATTATTAAGCAAGGTTTAGTAAATATAATTCTTATGCAACTTCAATTAAAAAAATTAAAAAAAAACATATTTTTTATCAATGGCTTGCCTCCATTGTTAAAATTAGATAGCAATACCTTTGTCTTGTACCAGAATTTAAATATTTTTCCTCCAAAAAATTTTTTTAGTTTATTAATATGGATTTTTTCTAGTGACTTTTTGAGATTCATATTTTTTAAATTTGGTCGTTTAAAAGTTCAGACTTGGTTTGTTTTATCTGAGGAAGCTTTTCAAGCACTCTCTAAAAATTTAGGTTTCTATCAAAACATTGTAAAATTATTTTTCTTTGAAATTTATAAAAACAAAAAAAAATATAAGAAATATTACGATTTTATCTATCCTGCAGACCTAAAAAGACATAAAAATCATGATAAGATTATTAATGCCTTAATTAATTTGTCTAAGCAAAATATAAAACCGTCTTTTTTATTTACACTAACTGATAAAGAAAAGAGAAAAATAAATTTCCAAGACCTAAAAAAAAAAATTAATATACATAATTTTGATGACTTTAATAATAGGTTAAAATTTATCAAAAAGATGCAGCAGTCAAAATGCTTGTTTTTTCCATCAGAGCAAGAAACAATAGGGCTACCAATAATAGAAGGATACAATAACAATCTTCTTGTCGCAACTTCTAATAAAAATTATGCGAAACAATTTATAGAACCGGATGTTCTTTTTAATGTTAATTCAGATGTTTCAATTCAAAAATATATAAAAAATATTTATCATAATAAAATTAAAAAAAAAAAAAATACAAAAATTAAAAATTTGGAATTTTTTTTAAAAAAAAAAGATTTTTTTCAAATATTAAATGACTAAATTAATTATATTTTCAAAACATTTTTACCCTGACAATTTTAAAATTAATATCATTGCAAAAGAATTAGTAAAAAAAGGTTACGATATAAATGTTCTCACATCTAACCCTCATTACCATTATAAAAATTCTAATAGATATAAAAATAATTTTTTTTTAAATAAAAAAATTTGGAATGGTATTAAGATCTTCTATTTGCCAGTTTATAAAAAAAAAAATTTCAGTTTTATAAATATATTTATGAATTATTTATCTCACTTTATCAGCTGCTTTTTTTATTGCCATTTTCTAGTAAAAAAAAAATATGACTTAATTTTTGTTTTTGGAACATCACCAATTTTTCAATCCATTCCAGCAATATATTTTTCATTTTTAATAAAAAAACCTATAATTTTATGGATCCAAGATCTATGGCCAGAGTCGTTGAAAGATACGGGTTATATTAAAAATAAATATATATTATTCATCTTAAAATTTTTAGTCAAAATAAATTATTTATTGTCAGATTTATTATTAGTACAGTCTAATAATTTTAAAAAAAAAATTAAAAAAGACTTTAGAATAAATAAAAAAATAATAACCTATTACAATTTATCTGAATTGAAATTTCAAAAATTCAAGAAGTGTAATAATAAAAAAATTATAGTCACATATTCAGGAAATTTTGGAAATGCTCAAGATTTTGAAACATTATTAAGAGTTTTAAAATTTGCCGAGATTAAAAAAAACTTTATTTTTAAATTAATTGGAATTGGAAAAAAATTTAATTATTTAAAAAATTATATTTCAAAAAATAAATTGACTGAAAACATACATCTTTATAAATATATTAAAGGAAAAAAGTTAAATAAAATTCTTTTTAATTCTGATGCTCTATTTTTAACCCTAAACAGAGGTGAAGCTTTAGATAATACTATACCAGGCAAATTTCAAACTTATCTATCTTTTGGCAAGCCTATAATTTCAAATTCAGTTGGGGTATCCAAAAATATAATATTAAATTCTGGTATTGGATTATCAAACAATCCTGGTGATTACAGAAAACTATATAGTAACTTAATTAAGCTTAAAAAAATGTCATTATCTAAAAAGAAAAAAATATATAAAAACAGTAAAGATCTATATATGAAACACTTTGAAATTAAAAAAAATATAACTAATTTAATTAGTATATTTAATAATACAAAAAAAAATGATACTTAAGCAAATTTTTTATAAACTCCCGAATAGTTTAAAAAATATAATTTCAAAATTAAGCGCTCAATTTTACAGTAATATTGAAAATGATTTTATTTTTAATAATGAAATAGGAAAAAATTATAAATTAACAATTAAAGATAAAAAAAATATTATTAAACGCCTTAAATTTTCTGTTTCGAAAATTGACTCAGCAACTGATATTAATATCCACTTAATACTAATAAAAAAAATTTTAGAACTTGATCCTAAAAGCAAAGGATATATTGTTGAATGTGGTGTATTTAAAGGAGCAACAAGTATACCTTTATCTATAGGGGCAAAAATTACAGGAAGAAAACTAATTCTCTACGACTCGTTTGAGGGATTGCCATCAGGCGAGAAATCAATACCAAGACGGTATTATCCCCATTTACAAGTAACGGGCTCTTATCAAAAAGGGATGTACAAAGGATCAATTGATGAGGTCAAAAAAAACTTACTAATGTTTGGTAATCTGGAGTCATGCATACTAAGAAAAGGATATTTTAATAAAGTTTTACACAGTCACAAAGAAAAAATTGATTTTTTATTTTTAGATGTTGATTTAGTTAGCTCAACAAAAGATTGTATTTTAAATTTATGGAAATTCTTGGTCGATGGTGGTTATTGTTATTCTGATGACGCGTGTGATTTGGATGTAGTAAAGGTTTGGTTTGATAATAATTGGTGGAAAAAAAATATAAATAGCAAGGCACCAGGTTATATTGGGTCAGGTTGTGGGGTGCCAATATCATTTTCATATTCTTCTTTGGGATACACTATTAAGGATCCAAACGTAAAAAAATATAAGAGTATCAGTTGGCTTATCAAAAATTAAAGCACCTAGATATATCGGTTCTGTTTGTGGATTACCAATTACATCTAATTTTTCTTCTTTGGTTTATACAGTAAAATCACCTAATTTGAAAAAGTATAAAAGTATCTCGTGGTTGGAAAAAAAATAATTTGAAGTTAATCAATATCTAAATTTACTCTATAATCATCAATAATATTTAGATTTTTTTTATTTAAAATTTTATTAAGATAATATTTAAATACAGTGATGCCATTTGAATTTATTATTGGTATTGAAAAAGCACTCCTCAGATTGTTTAAATAAATCATATTTTCTAAAAAAAATCTTCCATTAATTATGATGGTACCAATACCCCATTCAAATTTTAAGATTGTGCTCAAGGCCTCACTATTAATAATAATTCTTTTATGACATTTTTCAATTACCTTCAATCCAAAATAAAAATCGTAATAAACATATGTGTCTATATCCTTTATATAAATATTAATAGATTGAAAACCTTTCTTAAATAATTTTTGGTACAAAAAAATTATAAACATAAATAAATTACCATTTATTTTTTTTATTTTTTTTACTTGTAACTTAGACAGATTTATTAATTCATTAATATTAACTTTTGTTGGGATATGCTTTATCGAAATTTGTGAAAAGTCATTCTCATATTTTTCTATAGACTCTACATTTTTTCTCAAATTATAATCCCAATCATCATTTGGATACAAGATGATGGGAGAAGTTGATAAAAAATTTTTATTTATCATTTTTTCTACTAAAGATATTTTTGGTATTTCATCATTCATAAAAAAATTTTCCTTATTTGAGAAATATATGTAGCTTGCAAATGGAACAATATATTTAGGTTTGAAAAAATTTATTTGGTCTTTAATTTGTTGAAATTTTTTTTTAATTGCATTTTTTCTAAGATAACCCTCCGCAGAATTACCATTCCAATCAGCATAACTAAACTGTGTAAATAATACATCAATATTAATATCATTGATGATATTTTTAATTTTGTATAACTCATTTTGTGGAACACAATCATTCATATTTACAATCAAGTGATTACTATCTTTTATAATGGCAAAAGAATCTAACAAACCACATTTTATTATTTGAATATATGAATTTTTATCAAAGAAATATTTTTGAAAATTTTTTACTTCTACAACAGTAAAGCCTAAATTTTTACAAAAATTAATAACTCTTTTATCAAGTGTTTCTTGAAATAAAATTTTAATATCTTTATTTAAACTGTATATGTATTTCAAATCTTTTACTGAAAAATGATCTGGATGTTCGTGTGAAAACCATATATGAGTAATTTCCTTCAATTCCTTATCTTCAACCTTTGTTTTACTTATTAAATCCCATCCATTGTTAAAAGAAGATCCAGAAAACCATGGATCAATAAGAAGATTAAAATTTTTATTTTTCACTATAAAGCTGGCGTGATTAATAAATTTAATCATTTTATTTACCCAAATAATTTTTTTATTTTTTTTAAATTAATATAAATTTTATGTAGTGAATTCCATAATTCTCTCTCTGAACCATAAAAACTGTGACTAACTTCTTTTTCGAATAAATAATTTTCTAATTCTTTTTCGCTCCATTTCATTTTTTTTAAAAAATATTCTTTATCTTTTTTCTCATCCTCTAAATTTTCATAAACCGGTTTTTGCATAATTCTCAATGCTTCATTTTTATCCATTTGATTTGAAATAATTAAATTGCTTAAGTGAAGTTTTCTTTTATCTACTCCAAATTTTTTTGGTAATATATATCCTTGGTAAAATCTTGTAAAAACATTATCATAATGTTTGTAGGGATATTTTTTAAAATTCGACTTTTCTTCTAACTCTTTAACGGCTTCATCTTTTTTATAATTAAAATAATCAGGGAATAATATCCATTTAATTTTTTTTACTATTTCATAGTAAATGAAATCAAATGTTCCAAAAAGTGGAAATGTTTTTATTTTTTGATTTGAAAATTTTTTAGTTATTTTTTTTATATTTCTTGCATCATTTTTGAACCATACCCAATCATCTGGAATTTTAAATCCTTCCGTGGAAGTATTCATTCCAGATAAAATATATTTTATATTAAATTTATTTGCTAATTTATAATTTACTGCTGCCATTGCATTATCATATAAAAGTTCAATATCAATTACATTGGCTTTTAAAAAAGCTTCTTGCAAATTTTTATACTCCTCCCAATTAATAACATGGGTATGTAAGTCCACATTAAGAGATCTTATCAGGTTTGATATATTGTTTTGAGCTAGCTCGCTATTCCATCCATTATCCATATGAACTGCTAATGGTCTTAGACCACATTCGACAGCCCTAATTAATGCAAAACAGCTATCTACACCACCGGAAACACCTACTATGCAGTCATATTTTTTATTTTTTCCGTCAGATTTAATTTCAGAAATTAATTTATCTAAATCTGATACTGTTTTTTCTGTATTCTTTTGTCTAACTATAAAATCTGTACAAAAATTACAAAAACCATTTTCATTAAACACTATTTTACTTGTTGTTGTATCCATTAAGCATCTATTACAAGACTGATACTTAAAATAACTTTTATTCATAAATTTATTCTTCCTTATCAGTAATATATGAAATTAAAACAGCTTTATGAGGCCCATAATATATAAAATAAGCACCAATTCCAACGGCGTCTATTTTTGAAAAATTTAAACACTCGCTTATATTCTTTTTAGAATTAATTCCTCCATTAATAATTAAAGGAATTGGGATTTCAAAATCTATAAAGTCTACTAATCTTTTATTAAATCCACATAATGTTCCCTCATTAAATACAAAATTAATTAATAATTCTCCAGCTCCATATTTAATACATTGTTGTATATGCTCTTTAATACTGAGCTTGATATTTTTTTTTTTGATCCAATCATACAAGTAAAGTTTATTAAAAATATTTTTGTTTAAATCAACTGCAGCAATAACACTTTGAGAGCCAAATTTATTTGTTATTTCTTTCATAAGATTTAAATTTTTATAGTTAATTGAGTTTAAAGTTATTTTTTCAATACCTATGGAAAATAATTTTTCAGCTTGTTCAATACTTTTAATACCACCACCATAAGTTAAAGGCATATAGCATTCACTTGCTAAATCTTGAATTAACTCGTAATTAGGATCTTTGTTAGAAATGGACTTTTCTATGTCTAAAATTATTATTTCATCAACTTGTTTTTCATTAAAAATTTTAATAACATTAATAGGATCACCAACATAACTATGGTTTTTATATCTAGTAGACTTGACTAGTTCATCACCTTTAATAAGAAGCGTTGGAATTATTCTTTTTTTTAACACAAGTCTATAAAATTTTTTAATATTTTTTGACCTTGAAAAAAACTTTTTTCTGGATGGAACTGAACCCCATAAATATTTTTATAATTAATGCATGCTGGAAAAGAAACACCATGCTCTGTCTCACTTAATATAACATTTTTCTCAACATTAGCTGCATGATAAGAATGTGCAAAATAAAATTTCGTTTTTGGTAAATTACTTAATAAACTTTTTGAATTTAAAATTTTTAAATTGTTCCATCCCATATGTGGAACTTTAAATTCTTTTCTTACATCAAATTTAATCAAATTTCCTTTTATGATATCAAGTCCTTCCTCAATACCTTCTTCACTGCTTTTAAAAAAACTTTGCATTCCAACACAAATACCTAGTATTTTATATTTATCTATTAAAACTAATTTTTTGATTTGATCATATAATTCAGCTTTCCTTAAGGAGTTTATAAATGAGTCGAAGCTACCTACACCTGGTAATATAATTTTTTTATACTTATGATTTATCTCAGATGGCTTTTGAATAATAGTTGGCTCAACACCGATTGCATTTAAAGCATTTTTGACAGAACCAATATTACCTATCCCACATTTTATTAGATTTAACATTTATAAAACATTATTAATCGTATAAGAAAATATTACGAGCTAAAAGTTGTAAAATATGAACAGAATTATTCAAATTTATAAAAATAATTTATATCTATTTTGGATACTTTTTCTAGGAGCTTTTTTAAGAGCATATTATCTAATAAGAAAATCGGGCGATCTATTTATTCCAAATTTAGGTGGCGATCCATGCTATCATTACAATGTTGCCTACAATATTGCAAATGGCATAGGACCAAAAACGAGTTTTATTTTTTCTTATTGGTTTTACCATCCCGAAATCCCAGCTTATGTTGATTTATACGGACCTGGTTATGCACTTTTTTTAAGCTGCTTTTTATTTATTAATGATAATTTTTTCAATTTAAGAATAGCTAATTTCACTATTGGAATTCTATCAATACTAATTGCTTATTTTATAGGAAAAAAAATTCATTCTAAGACTCTCGGATTATTAAGTGCTTTTTTTATATCAATAAATTTTTTCCATATCGAAAATTCAACAGTTGTTATGAGAGAAATATTCACTTTACTTTTAACCCAGTTGTTTTTTTTATTATTAATTTATTTAGATAAAAGAAAATTATTATTTTTTTTAATAGGCTTAATAGTTGGATATATATCAATTACTTCAGGAGTCTGGCCAATATATATTTTAATTTTAATTTTATATTTAATTATTAAAAAAAATAAATTTTCATTTACATATATTTTCTCTTTTTTATTTGGTTTCATAATTACAAGTGGTTATTGGATTATTATAACAAAGAAATATTTTGGAAAATTTTATTACTCAAATTTAGATTATTATCCATATGTATCTGGATGGAGTAAAATGATGGTAGATAGGGGATTACCGCAAATTGATAATTTTTGGAGCTCAATTAATTTACATGAATACTTATTAAACCATTTTAATTGGTTAATACAAAATATTTATAAGGGTAGTTTAGTATTATCACCTACTTTTGTATTTTTTCTTTTTTTTCTATTAATTCCATTCTGTATATTTGGGGCATATAAATTAAAAAAAATTGGATTTATTTTAATATTTTTTTCAATAATCTATTTTTTTGGTCTTTCTTTTGCATCATATGGATTAGGTGGCAATCTTTGGCCAAGGCATTTCTTACCATTGCAAGCAGCAATCTCATTGCTACTTGCTTCTGGTATCATTCCAATTATAAGTTTTGTTAATAAAAAAAAAGAAAATTTTATAAATAATAAAATAACATTTTCATTAATTTTTATAGCTGCCTTAATAACGGTAACTGGAATTGAATACAAAACCTCATACTGGGAAAAAGATGATAGCCATTTTTACAAATTTGGAAAAAAAATCCAGGAAAAAACAAATAAAAATAGTGTTATTATGTATTCAGTGGCTGTTCCTGATGTTTGGTGTGCAACGGGTAGAAAAGTCGTACATGATATTGCGCGAGATGGACATAATACAAGGAATAGATTAAATCAAGAGATAGAGAAATATAAAGCTTCACATATTTTTATAGATATTTCAGGTGAAAATTACGATTACTCATCTCAAAAAATAGAAAATGTTTTATTAAATTACAAAAATACTGATTTAAAAAAAATCTTAGAAAATAAAGAAAAAGGCTATTTTTTTTATAAAATTTTGAAAAATATTGAGTGATATGGAAATTATAAAGAGTTTTATATTTTTTTTTTATAATTCTTTTTTTGATAATAATCCTAAAAACGATTTTTATATTGATCAATTAATCAAAAATTTAGATTATTTACTTTTAATTTCAATTAATAATTTAATTATAGTTGTAGTTTTTATTGTTGTAATAATCTTACTTTTCTACTTTAATTTAAAAAGGCAAAAAGCATATTATTTAATTTTATTTATTAATATATTTGTATTTTATTTAATAATATTAATTTTTCCATTAAACATACCTTTTACAGATACTTACAACGAACTAAATTTATTATTTTCAAACAATATTAAAAACTATCTGTTCGATGTTAAATATTCAGAAGGTTTTCTTTTTTTTCTTTTCAGACTTTTACATGTTTTAGTATATAAATTTTTTGATTTAAATTATTATATAATTATAAATATTAACTTTTTATTTTTTGTATTTTCTATTTTTTTAATAATAAAATATTTAGAAAAATTAAATTTAAGAAATTATATAATTTTTTTTATTTTAATATATTTTAATGGCAAGTGGTTTGTTCATTTTTATGAACCTGTAAACATTGTCTGGACGTTTAATTTTTTTATAATAGTATTATTTATTTATATCCAACAAATAAAAAACATTTATATAAAAAAAATCTCTTTAATTTTTTTACTTATATGCTCTATTTTAAATTTTAAAGCTGGTATAGTTTTGTTTATTTACTCAATTATATATGGAGTTATATGTAAAGATAACTTGAGGAATAGATTATTTTATATAATTTCTCCCATAATTTTATTTTATCTAATAAATAATTTTTTAATAGTTAATTCAATTGATGAATTAAAAGATGTCAGTTCTCTTAATATTGCTTTAGAAAAACATTTTTTCAACATAAATTATTTTACATTAATTTTTAACTTTATTGCATTACATGCTTTAGTTTTTACTCCATTTATTTTTCCACTCAAATATTTAGCAATAACTTCTGTAATAGCTCAATATATTTTTATAATAAAAAAAATTTTTTCAAAAACCCATAAAAATTTAGATAATATTAGAAATTTTTTAATAATAAATCCATATATAGTAATTGGTGTTTTGGGATGTTTGTTAATTAGCTTCGTAAGAGAGGATTATAATCAGTCTAGATATTTAACATTCCCACTTTTATTCCAATTGGGATTTTTTATATTCATAATCAAGAACAATTTTTTTAACAAATTAAAAAACTTTATTATAAAAAAAATTATAATCTTAATATTTATCTTTTTATATTTATTGAATTTGTTTATTCCACATCAAGGAATATCATTTGCTCTTGGAAAAAATTATATCTACAAGACTGTTATGGAATGCTTAAAGCAGAATGAAAATAATAATGTTTGTTTACCTGAAATGTTTTATTTAACATTTTATGACTTTAAAAAAGAACATTATAAAAATTTCGAAAATAGTATTTATATATTGAAAGAAAAGAAACTTAGCATTTTCAATAAATCAAAATAAATAGAAATATTGCCTAGTTTTGAAATTAATATTTAATGAGATCTCACTTTTTTGATTTTAAATATTTCTTATATTTATTATAAATTTTCTTAATTTCTGTGTGATCCTTCATGAAATTTTTTTTTTTTGAACTTGCGTAATAAATTCCCTTTTTTAGCCTACCAAAAATAACACTGTAAGGTGATACTGAAACAAATTCTTCAATATTTGAATTTGGTAATATTATAGAAAACGGTCCTATTATAGAAAATTTCCCGATCTTTACATTTCCTCCATATGATTTTGAGAATTTATCTCTTTCTTTTTGATTTAATGTTCCACCAGTTAATGCTGGTGCTTTATAATCATCAGAAATACTAAATACTTGAACATAATTTGATAAACTTACAAAATCTTGAATATCTATTAAATATAAATTTCCTGACAATGTGCATCCACGAGCTAAATGAATATTGTTTTTAAGATTTATGTTACCCTTCAATACAACGTCCTCATCAATTCTATTGTTTGAACCTATATTTCCTTTAAAGTTATAAGTCTTAAGAGATTTACTAATTTTATTGTTCTTTCCTATTTTTAAAAAACCTTTTTTCCTTAATTGATAATTGTTAAGATACTGTTTCACTTTAATTTATTATACATTTAATTTTAAAATTTTATTTAATCCATTATTTAAAGTAAATTTTGTTTTAAATCCTAGCATCTTTATTTTCTTAATATTCGGAACCCTTATTTTTGTTCCACCCTCTTTCAAAGGTGACTTTCTAATTATAATTTTTTTGTTAATTATTTTCGCTATTTTTTTTGCAAGTTCTTTAATTTTTATTTTTTCATTAGTTCCAATATTATAAATGTTTAGATGTTTCCCTTTATGTAAAATTAAGTCAAATGCATTAATAAAGTCTTCAATATAAATAAAAGATCTTATTTCATTTCCACTACCTTGAATTTTAAAATTTTTGTTTTTAATAGATTTTATCTTTTTTATAAATTCTGGAATTACATGTTCATTACCCATATTTGGTCCATAAACATTATGTGGTCTAAAAATTATTAGTTTTTTAAAAAATTTTTTTCCATAATTAATTCCCATAAGCTCAGTTAGTATTTTCCCACCTCCATAAGAGTATCTTGGGTTATATATGTCAGGAATTTTTAGCATTTCATTTTCATCTGTAGGGATTTTTAATGGTGTTTGATAAACCTCTGAACTTGATGCAAGATATAACTCTTTAATTTTATATTTCTTGCATCCATCGAAAACATTTATCAACCCTTTTATAGCTACATCTAATATAACATCTGGCTTTTCATAGAAGTATCTTGTTCCATTTATGTAAGCCAAGTGTATAACAGCATCAACTTTTTTTAGACATTTATATAATAATTTTTTTTCTCTAATATCACCTTTTATATATTTAATGTTTTTATTGATTGTTTTGTTGAATACTCCTCTAGAACCGTCATCTAAAACTAAAATTTTGTAATTCTTTTTCAATAAAAGATT
Organism: uncultured Pelagibacteraceae bacterium; assembly: GCA_902622795.1. Taxonomy (GTDB): domain Bacteria; phylum Pseudomonadota; class Alphaproteobacteria; order Pelagibacterales; family Pelagibacteraceae; genus Pelagibacter. The sequence goes on from CACNRD010000002.1 coordinate 13,353, forward strand.
AACAATATTTCTTCCTATAAATCCAGTGCCACCTGTTACCAAAAAGGTTTTTTTATTTTTCATGTTTTATTTTTTTTATGCCCCAGAAAAACCATTTTAAATATTCTTTTAACCATGGTCCAAATTTAAATGTTGATGAACCTCCAAACAGTCTATCTACTGACTTTAATGGATACTCATCTATCTTATAACCTTTGAGATATACTTTTATTGCTAATTCAAAAGAGTAGGCCCATCCGATAGGCTGAGCTTGTAAATTTACATCATTCCATACTTCTTTTTTCATCATCTTTATTCCTGTGGTACAATCAGAAAATGGTATTTTAGTTATTAATTTAAATATTTTGTTAGCGGTAATAGAAAATATAGATCCAATAAAAGATCCTCCTAATCTTAACCCACCTTTGCTATATCTTGTTCCGCTTACAAAATCTAAATTATTGTTTATTAATAAATCTATCATTTTATCAATTGCAATAATTGGAAAAATTTCATCAACTGCAAATATAATTATAGTATCGTACTTAGCTTTAGACACACCAGCGTCAACTGCAAATTTAACACCCCTAGCAATATTGTTATGAATTACATGTACGTTATTAAATTCTTCGCTTAATTCCCTAGCTACTTCTAAGGCATTATCATTTTGAGAATCATGAACAATTAATATTTCTTTATCAAATTTAATTGATGATTCAAGAAGTCTAACCATGATTGGTAAACTATCTTTCTCATTATGAATTGGCAAAATTATTGAAATTTCTTTTTTAGTCATAATTTAAGAATAGAAAGAGTTTATAAGATTACATACTTTTTTTTGATCCGCTATACTCATATTAAGTGAGGAGGGTAACCACATTAATTTTTTCTGAAGTTTTTTTGACTCTTTTAAACCGCTGAAAGATTTTAAATAGGGATACGTTACATTTAAAGGTTTCCAGTAATATCTGCAAACAACATTTCTACCTTTTAGAAATTTGTAAAGTTTGTCTCTATTTGCACACCATACATCAGTCCACAGTGGAGTTTCCCCGTTCTTAATTTCAAATTTTATTATTTTGAAATATTTGTTTTGATTTATATTTTTTAAATAATAATTGTGGATTTGATTTAACTTTTTTTTTCTCCATTCAATATTTTTAATTTGAGATAAACCTAAAGATGCTTGTAAATTCGTAAATTTAAAATTATACCCATTTGAAACATATTTGTCTTCACCACCTGTTGTCGGCCCAACTCTTCCCTGATCTTTTAATATTTTAAGTTTTTTATAAATATTCTTATTATTTGTAACAACAGCTCCACCTTGACCAGTTGTTATGATTTTATTTGGAGCAAAAGAAAAACAACCAGCTATACCAAAAGAACCAAGATTTTTATTATTTATTTTAGATCCAAATGCTTCAGCTGCATCTTCGATAACCTTTATTGAATTTTTTTTACACAATTTGATAATTTTTTTTATATTACTTCCTCTCCCAGATACATGGACAGGTATCAAAAACTTTGTTTTTTTAGTAATTTTTTTTTTTAAAGAGTTTTCATTAATTAATATATTTACCGGATCTACATCTACCAAAACTGGATTACCACCCGCCATTTTAATTGCATTTGCCGTTGCAGGAAAAGTAATATTTGGAACTAAAACATCATCGTTTTCTTTTATGCCTGCAGCCTTTAAAGCTAAGAATAGAGCCGTTGTTCCACTAGTTGTAGTTACTGCGTATTTTATTTTTAAAAACTTACAAATTTTATTTTCAAATTGTTTTGTTTGTTTTCCTTCATTAATAAAATTACTATTTAAAACACTATTTAAATTTTTTTTTGTTTCTTTTAAATCAATAATAGGATTTGATAATATGATTTCACTCATTTCGTTGATTTTAAAAATCTAGTTTCATTTAAATATTTTTTGCTAACTAAAAAATACGACTTTGACCCTAAATCTTTCATTGATTGAGGAAATGATTCATTTATCATCGGTCTTATAAAGTTATATATTTTATCCCATTTCCACTTGATTTTCCCATTATTTGGAAAATGTTTTTTCTTATATTTGGTATTAATTTTTTTTGGAAATTTGTAATTAAGTGTTTCATAACCTAGATTTCTACCACCAATAAATATAAAATCTAATTTCTTCATTTTTTTACAATATTCCAAATATCTATATATTTTTTATCTTTTGGGAACTTAATTTTTTTATATTTTTTGTGAGGAGCACCGATTATGATTACATCTGATTTGTTTAAAAAAGTTTTAATTTCATAAGTTTTTCTATCTGAGTAATATTCATCTGTGTAAATAACTTTTAATTTAATTCTCATAAGTTTTTTAATTATTTTTATTGATAAAGAGTCTCTCGTATCATCTGTTTCTGCTTTAAACGCTACACCCATTAATCCTATTGTTTTTGTTTTATAATTTTTTATATCTTTTACTTTCTTTATAATTAGATCGACAATATTCCTTTCATTAATTTTCATCGCGGCCAGACCTAGTTCAAAATTACCTCGATAAAAAGATCTAAGTTGCATGGTATCTTTTAATAAACATGGGCCTGCTGAAAACCCAGCAGAGGGTAGATTTATATTTCTTTCGTAGCCTATTTGCATTAAATTTCTTACTCTTTCAAAGCTCACATTCTGTTTTTCACACAATAGGTACAATTGATTAGCAATTGCAAAATTAATATATCTATTTGCATTAGAATATAATTTAATTATTTCTGCTTCTTTTATTGTAGATATCATAATCTTTTTAGTTATTTTTTTAAAAAGATTTACAGAGTCACTTATTGCTTTATCAGATGTTCCAGAAATTATTTGGGGTAAAATTGGGAGTTCAATTAAAGCTTTGCTTTGTACAATTCTTTCTGGACAATAGGAAATATTATTATTCTGACTTTTGAATTTTTTTGCAATTTTTTCTATAATGCCCGGAAATACTGAACTTCTTATAATTATAGTATGATTTTTATTTATGTATTTAAATAATTTATAAAAAAAATTATAAAATACTTTCGTTTTAGGTTGCATCTTAGAGTTAATGGGAGTTCCAATGCAGATAATAACGTACTTGCTTAGTTTTATAGATTCTAAAGTATTTGAGAAGAAAAGTTTTTTACTTTTTAAAGATTTCTTTAATATTTTTTCTGCCCCAAGTTCATAAAATGGTGTAATTCCTTTTTTAATTTTATTTAAATTTTTTTGGTTTAAATCAATTATATTAACGTTATAGTTTTTATTCGCGAATGCTAAGGCTAAAGGAAAACCAACATGGCCTGCTCCTCCAATTATAGATAAAGTTCTGTTAAAACTCATTAATATTTACTTTTTTTGAAAAATTAATTAATTTTTATTATAATTTATATACTATTAGAAAACCTAGTCTTTAAAAAAATTAATATGAATTTTTCTAAATAAAATGTTTGTAAATTTAAGATCTTTTAATTGACATTGAATAAATGTATTAATATTGAATTTATAGATACTTAAAATAAATTTTATTTCAAAATGAATAGTTCAAAATTAGTAACAACATGCCAAATATGTAAATCAAAAAATCTAAATTCAATACTATTCTTAGGGTACTTGCCCCCAGTAAATAAATTTATAAAAGTAAACACAAAACCAAAACAGGAGGAAAGTTATCCTGCAGAACTACTATTTTGTAATAATTGTAAACTTGTACAATTAAGCTTAGTGGTAAATCAAAAAATTTTGTTTCCAATAGAGTACCCTTACACTAGTAGCACAACTAAAATTCTAAGACAAAATTTTCATAATTTATTTTTGAAAATTCAAGAAAATTTCAAATTTAAATCAAGTGATTTGGTTATAGATATAGGTTCAAATGATGGAAATTTATTATCAAATTTTAAAGATAACTTTAAAGTTTTAGGAGTAACACCAGAAAGCATTGGAAAAATTGCAATAAAAAAGGGCATACCCACTATTTTAAATTATTTTAATCTTAAGACTGCAAATTTAATAATTAAAAAATATAAAAGGGCTAAAATTATAACAGCCACAAATGTATTCGCACATATGGATAATTTAGATGAAATTATGAAAGGTATAAAAAAATGTCTTGATAAGAACGGTGTTTTTATTACTGAGTCACATTATTTGATACCTTTATTAAAAGAGACACAATACGACACTGTTTATCACGAGCATTTAAGATATTACTCTGTTACAAGTTTGAAAAAACTATTCTTTAAACACGGTCTACAAATATTTGACGTTGAAAAAATTCCAACACACGGTGGATCAATTAGAGTTTACTGTTCTTATAAAAATAAATTTAAAGTAAAAAAAAGTGTCAAAAGTTTTTTGAAAAATGAAAAAAAATATCTAAATTATAATTTTTTTAGAAAATTTGAAAATAATGTTGTTTTATCAAAACTTCAGCTTTTAAAAATATTATCAAATATAAAAAAATCAAATTTAAGAATTGCAGGAATAAGTGCACCATCTAGAGCTGCAACTTTAATTAATTATGTTGGTATAGAAAAAAAAATAGTTGAATGTATATTTGAAATTAGTGGGTCTTATAAAATTGGTAGCTATCTTCCTGGAACCCTTATACCAGTAGTTGAAGAAACAAAAAAAGATTTAAACAAGTATGATTACCTTTTGATATTTTCATGGCATATTTATAAGGAATTAAAACATGTGTTAAGGAAAAAGGGTTATAGAGGGAAATTTATTATTCCCTTGCCATATCCAAAAATCGTGACATAAGACAAATTTATATAATAGTTAATTTTGATATGAAGAAAAAAATTTTAGTTGTTGGTGGTGCTGGTTACGTCGGAGGGGTTATTGTTGATCTACTTTTATCTAGAAAGAATTATGATGTAACAGTTTTTGATAATCTTTTGTACGAGGATAGTTACAGAAAAAACTGTAAATTTATAAGTGGAGATATAAGAGATAAAAAATTTTACAAAAAAAGCTTAAACAAATATGATGTTATAGTTTGGTTGGCTGCATTAGTAGGTGATGGAGCTTGTGCAATTAATCCTGGACTTACAGATGAAATAAATTTTCAGACATTAAAAAAATTATCTAACAAATATAAAAAAAGAATAATTTTCATATCAACATGCTCAGTGTATGGTGCTCAAAATGGTTTTTTAGACGAAAATTCGTCTGTTAATCCTTTATCACATTATGCCAGTTCAAAATTAAAGTGTGAAAGTATTTTAAAAAATAAAAACTCAATAATATTCAGATTAGGAACATTATTTGGAGTAAGTGATAATTATTCTAGAATTAGAATGGATCTAGTAGTTAATACTTTAAGTGCCAAAGCCTTCTTTGAAAAAAAAATGTCTGTATTTGGGGGAGAGCAATTTAGACCTTTACTACATGTAAAAGATGTTGCCAGAGCTATTGAAATTGCAATAAAATCAAAAAAAAGGGGTATATATAATTTATCTTACAAAAATATGAAAATTATAGATATCGCTAAAGAAATTCAAAAGTATTTTAAAAATACAAAAATTATAAAGACAAAAATAAAATTTCAAGATGCTAGAAATTACAAAGTAAGAAATATTAAAGCCTCTAAAGATCTTTCATTTAAAGCAAAATATAATTTAAAATATGGTATTTTGGAATTAAAAAAACTTTTGATAGAAAAAAGAATTAAAAATTTTAATGATCCCAGATACACAAATCAGAAGTATTTAGAAATCTTTAAAGAAACTATTTAAAATGGAACCAAAATTAATTAATGGAAGTAGGGTATATGATAACAGAGGGTCATTAAGGTTTAGCAATGAATTACAATTTAAAGGTATTAAAAGATTTTATATAGTTCATAATTATAATAAAAATTTTATAAGGGCATGGCATGGACACCTAAAAGAAGAAAAATTTATTGGATGTATTAAAGGAACTTTTCAGATTTCTGCAGTTAAAATTAATAATGTAAAAAGACCAAATAAAAAAAACAAAATTTTCAATTTTTTTTTAAATCAAAGTAACAATAATTTTGTCCATATACCAAAGGGATACGCTAATGGCTCAATGTCTCTTGAGGAAAATTCTGAACTTTTGATTTTCTCAACATCATCTTTAAAGGATAGCTTAAAAGATGACTTTAGATATAAAGCTGATTATTGGAACCCTTGGAAAATAATCCGAAGATAAAAAATTATTTTAATGAAGAAAATCTTACTTTTGGGATCAACTGGAATGTTAGGCTGGCAAGTTTTAAAAAATCTTCAAGAATTAAAAAATTTTAAAATACTCGCCACATATAAAAGTAAAGTCAAGTTATCATTATTAAGAAAAAGAGTAAAAATTAAAAAGAACGTTAATTTTACAAAATTTGATATTAATAAAACTGTTAAATCAAACTATTTAAATTTTGATTTTATCATAAATTGTATAGGGACAATAAAACCTTACATAGATGAAAATAGTCAATCTTCAATACATAATGCGATCAAAGTAAATTCGTTGTTTCCTCACACTTTATTACAAGTAAAAAAAAACACAAAAATTTTTCAAATAGCTACTGATTGTGTATTTGATGGTAAAAATGGCAACTATAGTGAGAGTGACATTCATAATCCAGAAGATGTTTATGGTAAAACAAAAAGTTTAGGTGAGATTAAAGCAGAAAATTTTTTTAATATTCGTTGTTCAATAATTGGACCAGAATTAAGTGGGCACAAATCATTATTAGACTGGTTTAAATTTTTACCTACCAATTCTAAAGCCTTTGGGTTTAAAAATCATAATTGGAATGGTGTTACTACAAATGCCTTTGGCAAAGTTATTTGTGGCATAATAAAAGATGATATTAAATTACCAAAATTAATACATTTAACCCCAAAAAATCAATTAAATAAGTTTGAATTACTTAAGGTATTTAAAAAACTTTTATTAAGGTCAGATATTAAATTAAAACCGAAAAATTCAAATGTTAAAATAAATAGAACATTAAAAACTTCCCATAAAATTTTAAATAATAAAATTTGGAAAAGTGCAGGTTATAAAAAAACTCCAACTATAGAATTTCTTTTAAGAGAAGCAATTGATTAATAGAAAAGCACTAGATAGAAATTTGTAATGTTAAGAAATAATACTGAAGAGAGAAATTGCCTTTTGTTATCTATCTTTACTTTCCTCTTACATTTATTAACTATAAAATATTATCCAGTAAATTTTGAATTTAGTTTTTCAGAAGGCGCAAAATTTATTGATAATTTTGATCAAAAAGTAATTGATGAATATTTTTTTAATCAAGCAAACACGTTTGTATTTCCTCTTATAATTGGTTTAATTAATAAATCTTTAATGATTAATGATACGCTAATAAGCGCTAAGTTAATATCGGGAACATCTTATATATTTTTAGGAATTGGTTTTGTAAAAATATTTAGATATTATAAGATAAAATTTAGTTGTTTTTTCTTCCTTATATTTTTTTTTTTAAATCCTTTGATATGGACGTATGGTCATAGAGGTATTCCTGATCTATTTGCTGTCTCAATAGCTTTTTATTCTTTTGCATCTATTTTAGAAAAAAAAGAAATCAAAAGCAAAAAAAATTATGTTGGATTTTTATTATTAGGAATTTCAATATGTCTAAAACCTTTTTGTCTTATTTACCTTGGACTCATTTTTTTATTAGAATACAATAATGATATTTTTAAAAGTTTTAAAAAATTTTTCTTACCATTTTCAATCTCACTATTTTTACCATTTATATATTTTTTAATAATTAAAATAAATTATGGATTTTATTTGATACCTGAAAAGTTTTCTAGTGAAGTTAGTTTTTTAAAAGGTGGTTTTATAAATAATTTTCTAGGTTATTTTATTATTTTATCAATATTCATATTTCCACTTTCATTTAAAAATTATTTTGTAAATATAAAAAATATTTTATTCATAATTTTTATATTATTACCTCTATCATTTTATTTAGGTTTTATTATAAATAGTCCTCAAGCAGAATTAAATTTTGGATCTTTAAACCATTTAGTTGGAGATGAGATTATTTTTTTTATAGGATCAATTTCACTTTTTATATTATTCTTGTATTTATTTGATTATATCAAGAATAAACAAGTAAATAAACTTGAGTTTTTAATAACAGTTTTTGTTTATATTTTAATTCTCTCGTTAACTAGGCCATCACAAAGATACTTAATTATTATTTTACCAATTATGATGATATTTTTCTTAATAACAGGTAATTTTAAGAAAAAGACAATCTTTTTTCCTATAATTTTATTACATACATCTTTCAATATTTTTTTAAGTATAAATTTTTATTTAAATTCAAGTATTAATAAAACAATAGTTGAATATTTAACTCAAGAGGATATTTTAAAGAATACACTCCCTGGTCCTTTATACCCTCATAGTTATCATTTCTTTTATTCAAAAAATGATAAAAATTACATTATAACTAGAGACCCAAAAAATAATATCAAAGAATTTAAAAAAAATATTTATTTTTTAGAAAAGAAATTCTACTTGAGGAAAATTTAATTCTAATTTTTTTTATTAATTAAATAATATTTAGTTTTAAAACCGAAAAAAGTATTTTGAAATTTTAAAAAATAATCCCCTGCTTCTCTTGTAATATAATATTTCTTTGAAAGTTGATTATCTAAATAAAGAAATCCAAATGCGTGATCAAGTGTTTTGAAATCTGTAATTTTTTCAATTTCATTTTGTTTTAGAATTAAGAACATATTATTGTAAAATTTCGAATTATAATAAGAATTGATAAAAGACAATATATTTATTGGAAAATACAACAGAATTCCAATCACCATTAAATATTTTATTTTTTTTTGGTCGATGAAGTTTACAAACAAAATAAATATTATAGGCAAAATAAAAATCAGGTATCTTTGGACTGGTTTGGATAAAGATAAAATAAATATAAATAAAAGTAATAAAATTATTATTTTATTAAATAAAAATTTATTTTTTGTATATTCTAATATTTCGTAAATTTTTAGTAAAAAAATAAAAAAACTTGAAAAAGAGATAAATAAAAAAATTGACTCGTGAAAATATAAACCAAAAAAACCAAAATTAAGCTCGCCTGAATTTAAAAAATTTAAATAATAAACACCTATTACTACAGTCAATAGGTATAATATGATAATTTTGATACCAATTCTTCTCTTTATACTAAATGTTAATGGAAAAATAAAAATGCTTAAAAAACAAAAATATCCAATAAAGTTTTGAATAATAATTTTTATATTTTTTTTCAATTCATGGTCTGATGCAAAATGATCTGATAGTAAATAGAAACCAAAAAAATATTTTACAGAAAAATAATAGATAAAAGGAATAATTAATAAAAATACTAAATCGATAAAATATTTTTTATCAAATTTTGGTATTTTTTTAAAATCTATAAAACAAATTAAATACAATAAATATATAAAAGCAAAAGGTTTCAAAGCAATAGATGCACCTAGCATAAGATAGGACGCTCGCCTAAATCTGATATTTTTAAATTTGTATAATAATAAGCCGCTTGCATAAAAACCTAAAGCAGAAGATATTAAATCTGGAGTTGATCGAAAGCTTAGTGTCCAAACTATAGGGTTAAATAAAAATAAAATTATTACAAGAGATTGTAATGATTTATGAATCTTAAAAAATTTGAAATGATAGAAAAGTCCGTATATGAGAAAAATATAGGAAGAAAACGATATAAGCCTAGAAATTACTAAGCTCTCTATAGTTCCTAGTGTTATTCTATCAATAAAATTTATAATTAATGAATAAAAAAGTGTATTAGCCTGATTTTTAAAATAAAATTCACTATACTTGCTTTCAAATGAATTAAAATATTTTGAGCCTTCAGAAAAAGTGTATTCATAATTTATTGGAAAAAAATTAAGAGATAGTAAATGTAAACTTATTGTAAATAATCCAAAAACTAATATTGAATATTTAATTTTCATAAATCTATCTTATATAAATTCTGTCTTCCCATTCCATTAGGGGAAATTTAATTGTTTTATAAAGTTTAAAACCAAGTTTTAATATTTTTTTATGAAGTCTTTTGTAATTAAAATTTTTATACATATCGTCCTTATGAAATTCTATTAAAAGAATTTTTGTCTTTCTTAAGATTATTTTTCCACCATCTATAACCTGCTCTTCATAACCCTCTACATCGACTTTTATTAAATCTATATTTATTTTTTTTAAATATTGAAAAGAATCGAGTTTTTTTACATTTACTTTTTTTTCTTCAATCTTATTTTTAAGTGAGCCAAGTACTAAGTTTCTTATAAATAAATAATTTGATTGATTATTTATTTTTGAAAATGAAGAAATATAATCACTGTTTTTGTTCAGCAAAAACTTCCTTTTTGAATTTTTTTCTCCTATTCCATTATTAAAAATTTTTAGATTTTTTTTATTTTTGTATTTTTTTAGCAATTTTCTGTATAGATAAATATTAGGTTCAAATAATACCAATTTTAAATTTTTATTAAAAATTAAAAATAAGTCTGTGTAACTTCCTTTATGGGCACCAATATCTATTATATATTTTGGTTTTTTTAATATTTTTTCTAAATAAAAAATTATTTTTTTCTTATGGATATATTTATCGATAAGTTCAATTGACCTATATGCAATCTTATTAATTATTTTCATTTTAAAAGATGGAAAAAACACTGCCTTACAAATAACAAAAAAATTTTTATATTTAACTTGCTATTGCCATAATGTCTCTTATTAACCTTAATTGGAACTTCTTTTAATTTAATTTTTTTTCTATTTACAATTAAATAATCTAATAAAATTTTAAAGCCCTTTTTATATAAAAGTTTATTATTTTTTAAAGATGTTCTTTTACAAATAAAAAAACCAGCAAGTGGATCAGTTACATTAAGTTTAAAAAGGTAGTTAATTATTGCAATAAACAATTTACTTAGTAATAACCTTATAATACTTTTTAGTGATTTTGAATAATTTGAAGAGTTCTTTAAAAATCTACTTCCAATAACTATATCTAAATTTTTTTTTGTAATTTCATTATATAATTTATTTATGTCATTAGGTGAGTGTTGTAAATCTGCATCCATTAAAACTATATATTTTCCCCTCGAAATTTTTACACCATCCAAAAATGCAGTTGAAAGATTTCTTTCTTTTCTAAATATATATCTTACATTTTTTTTTTGTTTTTTAAGTGATAAAATTTTGGATTGCGTTTTGTCAGAAGAGTCGTCATCAACATAAATTATTTCATAGCTTTTACATTTAAACTTCTTTTTAATAGCCTCGTATAGTTTAAATATATTTTTTTCTTCATTTAATGTAGGTATGATAATAGAAATAATCATTTAATTTATTTTTAATTATAAAAATTTTAAACTCTTTATATTAAATTTAAAACTCTTAAAATAAAAATATGATTTGCGAAAATATAATAATTGGCTCTGGACCAACATCAGCTACAATTGCTGATAAACTTTTAAAACTTAATAAAAAAGTAACAATTATTGATATTGGAAATACTATAGAAAAAAAAAATTTAGAAATTAAAAATGAGTATCTTCATACAAAAAATAAAAAAGAATTTTTAAATTCTATAAGAAAAAATAAAATCTTAAATAAATATAAAAACCCACATCTTAAATTTCCTTTTGGGTCAGAATTTGTTTTTCAAAAAAATAATTATGAAAATTTTTTTGGACCTAAAAATTTAGATTATATTCTTTCAAATGCATATGGAGGATTATCTAATATTTGGGGAACAATGGTATCTCCCTTTTTTCATAAAGATATCGAAAATTGGGACATTGGATTTAAAGATTTTTATAAAAGTAAATCAGATACAGAAAATATTATTCCCATATCAAGTAGCAAGGATAATTTGGAAGATTTTTTTGGAATAAATTTTGGTAAAGATCACAAATTTAAACTATCAAACCCTGCAAAAACTTTTTTTGAAAATATGACTAAAAAAAAAGATTTTTTAAACAATAATGGTTTATTTTTTGGAAGAAGCAAGGTTGCCGTAGGAAATTATTATTCAAACAATAATGTGGAATGTCAAGAGTGTGGATTATGTCATTATGGTTGCCCCTATGACTGTATGTTTAATTCATCACAATTGTTTGATATTATTAAATCAAATAAAAACTTCTTGTACTTAAACAATAAATTTGCGAGTAAAATTATTAAAAAAGATTCACTCAATTTAGTTGAGTGCATAGACACAATAACAAAAGAACAAACAATTTTTTCTTCAAAAAATATATTTATCTGTTGTGGACCTATATCAACTGCAGCTTTACTATTTAGAAGTAATTTAGTTAAGGCTAATAAAGTAACATTCAAAGAGTCACAAAGATTTTTCTTACCAATTTTTAATAAAAATCATATTAAAAATAGCACATCACAAGACAAAAACGTTCTATCAGAACTTTACTTAGAAATTTACGATAAAAAGTTATTATCTAAAAGTGTTCATTTACAATATTATTCATTTGTTGATATTTTTTTAAAACCTTTAGAAAAATTTTTTGGAAAATATGTTTATCTATTTCCAAAATTTTTCCCTTTTATATTTGGAAGAGTAAATCTATTAATTGGTTATTTACACTCTGATTATTCTAACAAAATAATTATGACTTCATTGCCCAATCAAGAGTCTGGAAAATATCAGTATTCATTATCTTTTGAGAAAAATGAATTAGTTAATGATGCAGTAAATAAAATCACTTCACATCTTAAAGAAAATCTTAAAGAAGATTTTTATATATTTAATAATTTAACCAATATAAATTTAACAGGCGCCAGTTATCATTATGGCTCAAGTTTTCCAATGAGTAATTCTTCCGACTCTTTCAAAGATCACACAAATTTAGATGGAGAATTAAATAATAACGAAAATATTTATTTATTAGACGCTTCTATATTGCCAGATATGCCAGGTCATCCCACAACTTTTAATGTTTGTGTTAATGCTGCAAGAATCATTAATGATCTAAACGAAAAAGGAAAAATTTGATTAAAAATATTTTATTAGTTGGTCATAAATCCTTTTTAGGTAAAAAAATTAAAGAGTTAGGACAAAAAAATAATTATTTAAACATGTTCTTTTTAGAGAGTTATTTTAATGAAGATGATATTTATTCATTGAGTAAAAAAAATTTTTATGAAAAATATTTTTCAAAATATCCAAAAATAGATGTAATTATTTCTTGTCTTCACATACACAAAGACAAATTTAAAGATGAACTTTTACTCAATACTAAAGTTTATGAAAATATGCTATTCTTTGCAAAAATACAAAATATTAATAAATTTATTTATTTATCCTCTATAAATGCTTCTGAAAATGAGTCTCTCTCTTATGCACATGTAAAATATAGGGTCGAATGTTTATTTAATAATTTTAATAATTTTATTATTGTTAGACCGTCAACAATTATTTCAATAGACTCTCAAAAAAATCTCAGTGGTGGAAGAGATGGAAACAGCTTTAGTTTGTTTGAAAAAATTTTTAATTACAATCTACCTATTCCAATAATAGGAGATGGGAAGTACTTATTTACTTATTGTTTTATAGAAGATATTACAAATTTTATATTTTTATTAGTGAAAGAAGATATTTTATTAAACAAGAAGGTAAATTTTTTTTCTGGAGAGTTGATGAATTTTAATACTTTTATTGATTATATCGGCAAGATAAAAAATAAAAACTTGTTTAAAATACATTTGCCACTTTTTTTTATTAACCTTTTGTGTAAATTTAAAATATTTAATAAAAAAAATATTGATAATTTGCTTAATCAAGAAATTTACTATAATTACAATAATTTAATTAAAGAAAAAATTAAGATTAATCAATTATCGTCATTAATAAAGAGATAATGAAAATTGTAACAATTGTTGGAACAAGACCAGAGTTTATAAGACTTTCTAGAATATTACCATTGTTAGATAAATATTCAGATCACACAATTATTCATACTGGTCAAAATTATGATTACAACTTAGATAAAATTTTTTTTAAAAATTTCAAAATAAGAAAACCTGATTATTTCTTAAATGCTAAAAAAAGTTTTGGGAATCAAGTATCTATTATATTTAAGAAATTAGAAAAAATATTAATAGATTTAGAGCCAGATCGGTTTTTAGTATTAGGGGATACTAATAGTAGTTTAGGGGCAATTATTGCAAAAAGATTAGGTATTCCTGTTTTTCACATGGAGGCAGGAAACAGACAGTACAATGATATAGTGCCTGAAGAGGTAAATAGAAGATTAATAGATCATTCAAGTGATGTATTGTTGCCATATACTCAAAGAAGTTGTGAAAATTTGATTAGAGAAGGTATAGAGCGTAAAAGAATTTATGTAACTGGAAATCCTATTTTTGAGGTAATGAAATTTTATGAAAAAGAGATAAATTCATCAAAAATTTTAAAAAAACTTAAAGTTTCTAAGGAAAACTTTTTTCTTCTTACCTCCCATCGTCAAGAAAATGTTGATAATTATATAAAATTAAAATCAATAATTGAATTATTAAACGAACTAATTTCTATTAAAAAAATTCCAATCATATGGCCAATACACCCAAGATCCAAAATAAGAATTAAAAAAATGAAATTAAAATTAAATAAAAATATAAAATTAATTTCCCCTGTAAATTTTTTTGATTTTTCATATTTGGAAATTAATTGTTATTGTATAATCACAGATAGCGGTACAGTTCAGGAAGAGGCTTCAATTTTAAAAAAACCTAATTTAATTATTAGAGACACTACTGAAAGGCCAGAAACAATAGAAGCTGGATCTTCAATTCTTGTAGGTAGTTCAAAAAAAAATATAAAAAAACAAATCAAAATCGCTACAGAGTTAAGTGGATCAGAAGAAGATGTCAGAGAGTATATTACTCCAAATGTATCTAAAAAAATAATCAAAATTCTATTTTCAAAATATGATTTTGACTAAAGAAAAATTAAATATAACTTCAATACAATTAGTTTTAGTTTGTCTAATACCTTTATGTTTAATTTTTAGCAGATTTTTAGCAGATTTTTTTTTGGTTTTAATATGTATATTGTTTTTGTCTCAATCTTTTTTAGATAAAAAAAATCACTTTAATAATTTTTTTTTTAAGTTTTTTTTTATTTTTTGGATTATTATTGTTTGTAGATCTATCTTTTCAGAAGATTTGTATTTTTCTTTAAAATCTTCTTTGCCCTACATAAGATTTGGAGTATTTTCAGTAGCCATTTGGTACTTATTTAGTAATAATAAAAAATACACTTACTACTTCTTTTTGGCTTTAAGTTTTTGTTTAATATCACTGATTTTGGACGGATATATTCAATATTTTTTCAAAAAAAATATACTTAATTATCCAATTACCATATTTTATAATGGGAATGTTAGGCTAAGTGGGTTTTTTAAAGACGAACTAATTTTAGGTAGTTTTATTTCAAGAATTTTTCCACTTTATTTAGGTGTATATTTTTACAGTCTGCATAATAAATTTATCAAAAATAATGATTTTTTTATATTTATACTTCTTTCGTTAGCTATCATTTTAGTTTTATTATCAGGTGAAAGAGTTGCATTATTTTTTATGTCAATCTCTTTTTTGTTAGGTTTATTTTTCCTTCAATTACCAATAAAAAAATTTTTAAATAAAATTATAATTGGATTTTTAATTTTATTTTCAGTTATTTTTTTTAACAAAGATGTAAAAAATAGATTAATTGAAACTACACTTTATCAGGTTGGTATCACACAAAACAAACTTGAAAAAACAGGAGATGGAGAAAAATATCTATTCAGTATTCACCATCATAATCACATAATTGCTTCATATAAAATTTTCAAGGAAAATATCATTTTTGGTTCTGGAGTAAAAATGTTCAGAGTTATTTGTGATAAAAGATATAATGTTAATGTTTTTACATGTTCAACTCATCCTCATAATACTATAATGCAGTTTTTATCTGAAACTGGAATTATTGGAATAATCTTTTATTTTGCAAGTCTTCTTTATATCTTAAAATTCTTTTTCATAAATTTAAAAATAGGAGTTGGAAATTTATATAACAACCTTATTAAATCAAAATTATTTTTTTTAGTAGCGCTAATTATATCGTTAATGCCTTTTTTACCTGCAGGAAATTTTTTTAATAATTGGATTTCTATTTTAAACTTTTTTCCAGTAGGATTTTATTTAATGACAAATTTAGATTTTTACAAAAATGAATATTAGTTTACCATTCTTAACAACGGTAATAATCTTAAATTTGTTATTTATTTTGACTTACGCTAAAATTTCAAGAGTATTAAATTTATACGATATACCGGATTTTTCTAGAAAAATTCATAAACAAAAAATTGCAGCATCTGGTGGAATTTTATTTTATTTTATATTTATTTTATACAATATTGACATATTTAGTTTTAATGAAAACATTTTTACATTTAGAGAAAATATTTCTTTAATTATTATTTCAAGTATCTTCTTTTTTATGGGAATTATTGATGATAAATTTGTTCTAGGTTCAAACACAAAATTATACTTAATGATTTTGTTTAGCTTTTGTTTGGTTTTATTAAATACAAATTTTTCAATTAAGTACCTTAATTTTAGTTTTACTGAGAAACAAATCGTTTTAGGTGAATTTTCAATATTATTTACAGTTATATGTATACTTTGTTTTGTAAATGCCTGCAATATGTTTGATGGGATAGATCTTCAATTTGGAATATATCTTATTATTCTATCTACAATTTTTATTTACAAGGGCTTCATGATAAACTTTCAATATGCAATAATACTAACTTCAATATTTTTTTTAATTAATAATTATCGAAGAAAAATATTTATTGGAAATAATGGCACATTATTTTTATCAATACTTCTATCAGTATTTTTTATTGGATCATATTCCAAAGAAGAATTATTTTTTGTTGATGAAATCTTCTTATGTATGGCAATTCCAGGATATGATTTAATCAGAGTTTCATTGAGCAGACTTTCAAAAGGAAAACATATGTTTAGCCCAGATAATGAGCATATTCAACACTATTTAATTTACAAATTAGGAGCAGTAAAATCTAATGTGTTAATTCAATCTTCTATTTTTATTCCAATAATAACTTTCTATATCTATGAAAGTTTTTTTATATCTTTATTGTTATCTTTATTTTGTTATTTATCATTATATTTATATGGGAAAAAGATAGAAAAATAAATTTATTTTAAATTTTTAAAAATAATTAATATTTTTAATTTTCTGTTGAAAAAATTTTATAATTAAATTTTGTTATCTCTCTGCTAATTTTAAGATCTCTAAATGAAGTACATGGCGATTTACTATACATACATAATGTGTAAGGGTATGCTGTATAATAAATAGTAGTATTATTTTTCATAACAGGTAAATTTTGATTCTTTTTATTATATTTTGTAAATGAATTTTTCTTTGGCCATGGATAATCTTGGTATTTTAAATCGTAATTGTTTATAATTCTATTTGAGTTCTTTGTTAAAATAAAAATTGTTAAAATAATCAAAACAGAATTTATTAATTTCTTTGAAATATTAAGAAAATTTTCATCATTTAGAAAAATCAATCCATTAATTATAAAAAAAGTTCCAATATAAGCAGCTCCGTACCTATACGTAGGAAATTTAAAAAACCAAATAACAATAAACAATAAATTAAATAACAAAATTAAATATATTGATCTATTTAATTTTTTTGTTTTTTTTATTTTTTTATTTATTAAAAACCAGACAAAAAAGGTAATTATAATCAAAATTAGTGGAAGTATTTTTTTCATTACAACTTTAAAATGATTTTTATACCATCCTTCTATCCACTTATAATCACTTAAATGATCAATGTAATTTCTACTTTTATCTAACCTATCTGGAAATGCTTTAGCCCACGCTTCACTTGAAATACTCACTCTTTCTGCACTTGAAAATGAGTTTTTTGGGGACCATTTTAGTGTCTCAAGACATGTAAAATTAATGGGGTATAGAATACATGATGTAGCCAAAATATTTTTTAATAACCACAAACATAAAAAGAATGCTGCAAATATATTTGATTTACTAAAGATTTTAATTTTTTTGTAATTAGAAACAATTAAAAATAAGGGTAAAAAAACAATTAAAGCATAAAATTGTTTTATTGAAAATGTATATAAACAATATATCGATAGTATATTAAAATTTATTTGTTTATTAGTTTCTTCTAAGTAAAATTTCAAAAAATAGCAAGTTGCAATTAAATAAAACATATGTGCTGGATCATCGTTTCCAAAACCACTATATCTATTCATTGAAGTTAAAATAAAAATTAGCGAAAATAATGAAAAAAGTTTTATAACTAAGATTTTATTATTTAAAAATTCTTTATAAAAATAGACAATGACAGTTCCAAAAATTATTGTAAGTGGAATTAAAATACCATTATCTCCAAAAATTATATTATTAAAAATTGAAAAAAAATATTGAAGAGAGGAAATATGACCAAATCTAAAATGTAAATTGACCGAACCTATTAATATTTTTTCTTCATTCAAAATACTTATATAAGGTAGATGATATAACCCAGCATCTGGTCTATTTGAATGATCTAATAGAAAAGTAAAAAAACCAATAAAACTAACAATTATAATAACTTTTGTAACTTCATAAAAATTGATATTTTTTTTCATCAAAAACAAAAGTATATAACCAGCAAAAAATAAAATTGTGTTTAGATAGATGTTTAAACTTAAAACAAAATTTAATAATAAAGAAAAAAAAGTTAAAAAAATTATTCCAATTAATATAATTTCTGCAGTATTATCGCTTTTAAGTTTAAATAGTAATTTATTTGATGCAAAACCATATGCGAAAATGCAGTAAGAGGTTAAAAAGCAAAATAAATATATCTTAATGAATTCCATTTTAAAAAAAAAGCTAAGTGTAATAATACCTTGTTATAACGAGAATACTACAATTATAAAAATAATAAAAAGAGTAATTGGAACTAAACTAAACATTGAAATAATTTTGGTAGATGATTTTTCTACAGATGGAAGTAGACAAAAAATAAAAAAATTTAAAAGCAAGTTAATTAAAAAAAAAATTTATCATCATAAAAACATGGGTAAAGGAGCATGTATAAAATCTGCTCTTAAGTATATAGATAGTGAAATTACGATTATTCAGGACGCTGATCTAGAATATAATCCAAAAGATTATAAAAAATTAATTAAATTATTTTCTGACAAAAATATTAAAGTAGTTTATGGATCTAGAGTGTTAAATAAAAAAAGGTATTCAATTAAAAAAAATATATTTGTAAATTTTAGAGTTTTTTCAAACCATGTGTTATCAACCATATCTAATTTAATAAATAAACAATCATTAACAGATGCGCATACTTGTTATAAAGTTTTTAGAACTAATTTACTAAAAAAAATTAAACCAATAGAAAATGATTTTGCTTTCTGTCCTGAAGTTACAACAAAAATATCAAATATGAATATAGAAATACAAGAAGTTCCAATCTCTTATAAAGGCAGAGGTTATGATGAGGGAAAAAAAATTGGTATTTATGATGCTTTAAGAGTTTTAATAGTTATATTTAAATATAAAGCTTTTATATGAAAAAAATAATAGTAGTAACTGGTGGTGCAGGATTTATAGGATCTAATTTAATTGGTCATCTTCTAGATAAAACAAAATTTAATATAATAAGTCTAGATAATTATACTTCAGGAAAAAAAAAAAATCATTTAAATAATAAAAGGGTCAAATACTTAAATTGTGATACATCTGACATAAAGAAAACTTTGAATAAAATTAAAAATAAAATTCATACCATTTTTCATTTTGGGGAGTTTTCTAGAATTTATCAAAGTTTCTTAAAAATTGAAGATTGCTTAAATTCAAATACTGTTGGATCAAACGCTGTTTTTAATTTCTGTTTATTAAATAAAATTAAATTAATATATTCAGCTACCTCTGCCAGCATAGGGCATAATGGAAATGATAAAAATCTTTCACCCTACGCATTTACAAAAGCAAAAAATCTAGAAATTTTGGAAAATTTAAGAAAGTGGTTTAGTTTTAAATTTGAAATAATATATTTCTATAATGTTTATGGCCCAAACCAAATAACCAAGGGTGATATGGCCACAGTAATTGGTATTTTTGAGAGACAATATAGGCAAAAAAAAAAATTAACAGTTGTAAGACCAGGAAATCAAACTAGATCTTTTACTCATGTATATGATACAGTAAATGTATGTTACCTTGCCTGGAAACATAATAAATGTAGGCATTACAGCATATCTAACAAAAATCACTATTCAATTTTAGAAGTAGCTAAAATGTTCAAAAGAAAAATAAAATATCTACCAGTTAGAAAAGGTGAGCGATATGCTTCAGCACTAACAAAAATGTATCTATCTAAAAAAGTTTATCAATTATATGGCGATTTACAGCTAAAAAATTATATAAAAAACATTACTAAATAACCTTATTTTTTTTAAGAAACTATCATTTACAATATGAATTAAATAAGTATAACACCATTGCCGGTGATTATTGCGAAGGTGTTACACCCGATCCCTTTCCGAACTCGGAAGTTAAGCCCTTAAGCGCCAATGGTACTTTGTCTTAAGACATGGAAGAGTAGGACATCGCCGGCTATAAATTTTAATTATGAAAATAAAAAGTTCGCTAAAGTCAATTAAAAAAAGAGATTTGAACTCTAAACTTGTTAGAAGAAGAGGTAGGGTTTATATTATAAATAAGACAAATCCAAAATTTAAAGCAAGACAAAAGTAATTTTTGTGGATAATAAAAACCATAAGAATACTTGGAATAATTTTACAAAGTTTGTGTTGTGGGGAACGGTAGCAGTTATTAGTGTTTTAGTTTTAATGGCAATATTCTTACTATAAAATAAACTTATGAAAATTGCTTCTATTTTAGAAAATCAAAAAATTGAAAAAAGAATAGCAATTACTCCTGAGATTGCAAAAAAATACATATCACTTGGTTTAGAAGTTTCATTATCTGCAAATTATGGAAATCATCTTGGAATTAAAGATGAGGAATATAAAGATTTAGGAGTTTCTGTTTCAAATGATGAAAAAGAAATTCTAAATAATTCAGATATTATTGTTCAATTAGGTTTATTAAGTGATGATAAAAATTCTTTATTGAAAGAAAATCAAACATTCATTGGGGTCTTAAATCCATATGATAATAAAGATAAAATAGATAATTTAGTAAAAAAAAAAATTAATACTTTTTCACTTGAATTACTTCCTAGGATTACAAGAGCTCAATCTATGGATATATTATCTTCCCAAGCAAACCTTGCAGGTTATAAAGCAGTAGTCGAGTCGTTTGCTAATTTTGAAAAAGCAATTCCAATGATGATGACAGCAGCAGGTACTATTCCTGCAGCAAAAGTACTGGTTGTTGGTGCAGGAGTTGCAGGATTACAAGCTATTGCAACTGCAAAAAGAATGGGAGCAATCGTATTTGCTACTGATGTTAGAATGGCATCAAAAGAACAAGTTGAGAGCTTAGGAGGAAAATTTCTAACAGTTGAAGGTGCAGAAAATCTTGAGACCGAAGGAGGTTATGCTAAAGAAGCATCAGACGATTTCAAAAAAAGACAAGAAGAACTGTTATCCGAAACATTAAAGAAGATTGATATTGTAGTTTGTACTGCATTAATTCCTGGAAAAAAAGCTCCAGTGATAATTAAAGAAGACATGGTCAACAACATGAATGCTGGTTCAATAATTTATGATCTTGCTGCGATACAAGGTGGAAACACAGCACACACTAAAGTGGATCAAATTGTTGATAAAAATGGTGTCAAAATTATGGGAGAAAGTAATATTTTAAATAGACTTCCAACATCCGCATCTAATTTATATGCAAAAAATGTATTTAATTTTGTCTCAAATTTATATGATAAAGAAAATAAAATAATAAATATAAATTTAGAAGATGAAATAATTGAGAAAACATTAATAAAATAAAAACATGGAAATAGACCCTTTTATATTTAGATTAAGTATTTTTATCCTTTCAATTTTTATAGGATACTATGTAGTTTGGAGTGTAACTCCATCACTGCACACTCCTTTAATGTCAGTTACTAATGCAATTTCATCTGTGATAATTGTTGGAGCAATTATTGCGGGCTTAGCTGGAAATTCTGAGACTATATTTAATACCTCAAGTATATTTGGGTTTTTAGCAATATCATTAGCGGCAATTAATATTTTTGGAGGCTTTCTAGTTACGCAAAGAATGCTTGCAATGTATAAAAAAAAGAAAAAGGGTAAATAATGATATCAGCAAATTTATCAGCTATATTTTATTTAATTTCAGGAGTATTATTTATTCTGGCCTTAAGAGGTCTTTCTTCACCAGAAACGTCAAGACAAGGAAATTTCTTTGGAATATTAGGAATGGCCATTGCGGTTTCAGTTACATTTTTATCAATTGGAAATTTTTCAACTGGATTTGTAGTCGTTTTAATATTTCTTTTAATAGGAGGATTAATTGGTGCATTTATTGCTTATAAAATTCCAATGACAGCAATGCCAGAATTAGTTGCCGGTTTTCACAGTTTAGTTGGTCTTGCAGCTGTATTTGTTGCAATAGCTGCTTTTTTAAATCCAGATGCCTTTAATTTAGGATCACCTGGTAAAATTAAACTTGGTAGTTTAATTGAAATGTCAATTGGTGCAGCAGTTGGTGCAATAACTTTTTCAGGTTCCATTATTGCTTTTTTAAAACTTCAGGGAATAATGTCAGGTTCTCCTATAACATTTAAAGGTCAGCATCCATTAAATGCTCTAATTTTAATTTCTATAATTGTTATTACTTATCTACTTTGTTCAACTCAATCTTCAAATTTATTTTGGATATTACTTGCTATATCGTTTTTAATTGGTTTTTTATTAATAATTCCAATTGGTGGTGCAGACATGCCAGTGGTGATTTCAATGCTAAATTCATACTCAGGTTGGGCTGCAGCTGGTATTGGATTTACTTTAGAAAATACCGCATTAATAATTACTGGTGCGTTAGTAGGTTCCTCTGGAGCAATTTTATCTTATATAATGTGCAAAGGAATGAATAGATCATTCTTTAATGTGATCTTAGGAGGATTTGGTGCAACCGAACAATCAGCTTCAGCACAAAATAAAGAACAAAGACCAGTTAAAAGTGGAAATGCAGATGATGCTGCTTTTTTAATGAAAAATGCTTCATCAGTAATAATTGTTCCAGGTTATGGTATGGCTGTTGCACAAGCACAACACGCTTTAAGAGAGATGGTTGATACCTTAAAAAAAAATGACATAAAAGTTTCCTATGCAATTCACCCTGTAGCAGGACGAATGCCAGGACACATGAATGTATTATTAGCAGAAGCAAATGTGCCATACGATGAAGTATTTGAATTAGAGGAAATTAATAATGATTTTGCAAATGCAGATGTAGCATTTGTAATAGGTGCTAATGATGTAACAAACCCAGTTGCAAAAACAGACCCACAAAGCCCAATTTATGGAATGCCAGTTCTTGATGTTGAAAAATGTAAATCAGTATTATTTGTAAAAAGAAGTTTATCTCCTGGTTATGCTGGAATTGATAATGACCTATTTTATAAAGAAAATACTTTAATGTTGTTTGCAGATGCCAAAAAAATGACAGAAGATATCACTAAAAATCTATAGGTATAAACTTGAATACTAAAATATTTTGTGACATTGCAGAATTAGAACAAATTAAAAAATTTAATAAAAAAAAAATTGTTAAAGGATTTACTACTAATCCAAGCTTAATGAGAAAAGCTGGAGCAAAAGATTATAAATTATATTCAAAAAAAATCCTAAAAATTTGTGATAATAAACCTGTCTCTCTTGAAGTATTTGCTGATGAATATAGTGAGATGAAAATTCAAGCAATGAAGATAAATACTTGGGGAAAAAATGTTTATGTAAAAGTACCAGTTACAAATTCTAAGGGTAAATTTATGGGTCAAATTATTAGAGAATTAAATGATCAAAATATTAAACTTAATATAACAGCAGTTTATAGTGCTAAACAAACCAAAAAAATTTTAAATTCTATTAATAAAAAAACCAGAGTGATCATATCTATTTTTGCCGGAAGAGCAGGAGATGTAGGAAAAGATCCTGTGCCAGAATTTGTTAAAAGTATAAAATTAGCTAAAAAATTTAAAAACGTTGAGATACTATGGGCAAGTGTTAGAGAGCCCTATAACTACATACAAGCAAAACAATTAGGATGCCATATCATTACTGTGCCACCAGCAATTATTGAAAAAATAGATAATTTTGGTAAATCATTTGATCAACTTACGAAAGAAACAGTAAAAGCTTTTCTAGTTGACAGTAAGAAATCTAATTTTAAAATTTAATTTTGAATTGGTTGCGGGGGACGGATTTGAACCGCCGACCTTCAGGTTATGAGCCTGACGAGCTACCAGACTGCTCCACCCCGCGATGTACTTAAATTCTATTTTTAAGTTTGTTTAATTTTTTAACTCTCTTTATATTTTCTTGAAGAATTCTTTTTTTCTTTTCTGAAGGTTTTTCATAGGTATTTTTTAATTTTATTACTTTAAAAAAACCATCTCTTTGAAGTTTCCTCTTTAAAACTCTTAAGGCTTGTTCAATATTATTATCTTTTACTTCTATTTTAATAACTACCTCCAAAAAAGTGGTTAACTAACACTTTTATAATTTTATGTCTATAAATTTTATTCATTACACAGATACAAGATTGCTGAGTTTTTCTTTTTCCTTCTGTTTCTTTTCTCTTTTTATTCTTCTTTCAGCTTTTTCTACAGCATCTAACAAATCTTTTTGAGTAAATAAATTTAATGCGACAGGATCTTTTGGATTTAAATTATTATAATTCCAATAGCTTTTGTTTCTGATTGAAGTAACTGAATTTTTTGTTATTCCAACGAGTTTTGCAATTTGAGAGTCTTTTAGCAAATTATGCTGCCTAATAAGCCATAATGCAGAGTCTGGTTTATCTTGTCTTTTTGAAAGTGGTACATATTTTTTTACTTTTTTTTCAAAATTCGATATTTCAATATCGCTACCTTTAATTTGCAATGGTCTGCTTTCATTTTTTGAAGATAATTCAATTTCTTCTCTTGACAACTGACCTGATATTATAGGGTTGTAAGCTTTAATACCTTTTGCTACCTCACCATCTGCTATTCCTTGAATTTCTACTTCATGTAATTGGCAAAAATCTGCAATTTGTTTGAATGTTAATGTTGTGTTTTCAACTAGCCAAACAGCAGTAGCCATTGGCATCAAGGGTGCATTTGACATTTAACTATTTTTTTCTGATTTGAAATTTTGGAATTTTTTATTAAATTTACTAATTCTACCTTTATCCATTAATTTTTGTTTTCCACCTGTCCACGCAGAATGGGATTTAGGATCAATTTCTAACTTCAACAAGTCTCCTTCAGCGCCCCATGTGGACTTGGTTTCAAATTGACTACCATCTGTCATTTCTACTTTAATTGTGTGGTAGTTTGGGTGAATATCTTTTTTCATAACGAGACTTATAGCAAAGGAAATTCAGAACACAATTAAAAGTTCTCTAATTCTTTAAGCATTTTATCATTGATTCCATCACTTGAGGCTTTAATATCAATAGAATTATAGTTGAATCTATTTATATCATTTACTATCCCACCAGCTTCTAGCACCATAAGTGATCCAGCTGCCACATCCCAAAGATTTATATTATTATGAAAGAATCCATCAAATCTTCCAGCAGCCACATAAGCTAGATCTAAAGCTGCACAACCAGTGTAGCGCATATTAAAATTACTAAATTTTACTCCATCATGATTACTCGAAAACAAACAATCATCTATGACATTTTTTTTTGATACTCTTAATCTTTGGTTATTAAGATAAGAACCTTTGTTTTTTTCAGCAAAAAACAATTCGTCTTTGATAGGATCAAAAATTAAACCACTAACTATTTCTCTATTTGACTGTAAAGCAATACAAATTGCAAAATGTGGAATACCATGAAGAAAGTTTGTTGTTCCATCGATTGGATCGATAATCCATATATTATCCTCATCATTATTTTTTATTTTTCCAATCTCTTCAGAGAGGAAAGAGTAATTCTTTTTTGTCTTACTAAGTTCCTCAATAATAATATTTTCAACACGTTTATCTGTTTTAGTAACAAAATCTCGAGGACCCTTTTTAGATATTTGTAATTTTTCAACTTCTCCAAAATCTCTTATTACTAACTTAGATGCTTTCTCCACAGCTTTTATCATAATGTTAAGATTTGAAGATATTGAAATCATATTTTAAATTTTTTTTATGTATTCTAAATTTCTTGTATCAATTACTACTTCATCTCCTGAATTGATAAATGGAGGTACTTGAATATTTAATCCATTATCAAGAGTTGCAGGTTTGTATGATGACGAAACTGTTTGTCCTTTTAAAGCTGCATCAGTTGTTTCTATTTTACACTTTACTTGGTTAGGAAGTTCAACCGAAATTGGATTTTCATTATAGAAATTTACAGAAACTTCAAGATTTTCTGATAAAAGTTTTCCCTGATCTCCAACAATATCTTTTTTAATTTCTATTTGTTCAAAACTTTTTGGGTTCATGAAATAATAATAACTTTCATCCTCATAAAGATAATTAAATTTTGTTTCCTCTAGGGAAGCCTTTTCAACAGTTTCACTTGATCTAAATCTTTCATTTAACTTTGTATTTTTCCCCACACTTTTCATTTCAACTTGGGCAAAGGCACCACCTTTACCAGGTTTAACATGCTGAGTTTTTAAAACTTGCCATAAATCATTTTTATATTCTAAAAGCATTCCAACTCTTATCTCTCCAGCATTAATTTTCATTTTAATTTCTTTATTGCCTCCAAGGGTTTATATTTTTTATTACCCCAAACGTAGCCTGAGATAGCTAAAAAATTTGCATTGTTCAACAACAGATTTTTATAGTTTTCAGAATTAATACCTCCAATTGCTACAATTGGGATGTTGGTAATTTTTTTAATCTTTTTTAATATTTTGATATGCGCTATGTGGTTAGTCTTTTTAGTTTTAGAAGGATAAAAAGCTCCAAACGCTAAATAACTTGCTTTAGCCTTAATAGCTTTCTTTGCTAAGGTTATAGAATTATTGCAGGTAATACCTATAATTTTTTTACCAATTATTTTCCTAGTTTCTTTAATATTCGTATCTTTTTGGCCTAAATGACAACCATCGGCATCCAATTTTATTGCAAGTTTTGGATCATCATTGATTAAAAATTTTACT
Source organism: uncultured Pelagibacteraceae bacterium (assembly GCA_902622795.1). GTDB lineage: Bacteria > Pseudomonadota > Alphaproteobacteria > Pelagibacterales > Pelagibacteraceae > Pelagibacter. Next base: position 40,755 of record CACNRD010000002.1, read on the forward strand.
TCATTTTTTTTACAGATATTTTTAATTTTTTGTCCAATAAGAATTTTTTGTTTGAAAGAATACTTTTTGAGCCTCAATTGAAAAAAACAAATTTTTCTTGTTTCTAGAATTTCTTTAAGATCTTTGAAAAATTTTTTATATATTTTGTTAGGGGAAATAAGATAAATAAATTTATTTTTATTTATTCTCAAGTTCTCTCACCCATTTGCCCTGAGCAGCCAATGTACACATTTTAGCTCTATGATTAAAAGTTTTTTGAGTTGCTTCTATGTCTTTTATATTTTTAGACCACACTTTAAGAGCACTTTGCTGAAGAGCTCTTCCATATGAGTATGTTATAATAAAATTTGTATTATTGTTTTTATTTATCAAATTTAAATTTTCTGTAGCTTCTAACTCAGACTGACCTCCTGATAAAAAGGCAATTCCAGGCACATTAATTGGAACTGAATTTTTAAGACACTCAAGTGTTTTTTTTGAAACTTCTTCACTAGAGATTTTTTCTTTTGATTTATTACCAGACAATATCATATTTGGTTTAAGAATAATTCCTGAAAGATCAACTTTATGTAAGATTAGTTCTTCAAAACATTTTTTTATAACCTCTGATGTCTTTTTTAAACAAACATCTACAGAATGTGCTCCATCCATTAATACCTCAGGCTCTACTATTGGAACCATACCACTTTCTTGGACTAGGGCCGAGTATCTCGCAAGTGCATGAGCATTACTATTTATTGCTATCTTAGTTGGATTTTTATTACTAATAGAGTAAACCCCTCTCCATTTAGTAAATCTTGCTCCAAGTTTATAATATTTTTTCAATCTATCTCTGAGGCCATCTAAACCCTCAGTAATTTTTTCTTCAGGAGAGTTTGCTAATTCTTTAGCACCTGTATCAACTTTAATTCCTGGCACAGCGCCTGAGGCTGAAATTAGGTCAGGGATTGATTTTCCAAAACTAGAAGTTTGGTTTATTGTTTCATCATAAAGAATTACACCTCCAATACAATCTTTCATGCATTCAGATGAAAAAAGAATTTCCCTAAACAATAGTCTATTTTCAGGAGTTGAATTTACACTTACCGCAGTAAGTCTATTAGTCATAGTGCCATTACTTTCATCTGCAGCAAGTATACCTTTACCTTTAGAAATTATTTTCAGTGCAATTTTATTTAGTTCTGACATTTATTGATTTAACGCGGTTATACCAGGAAGCTTTTTGCCTTCAAGATATTCTAAAAAAGCTCCACCTGCGGTTGAAACAAAGTTAAAATCATTAACAGCCTTTATACTGTTTAATAATGAGACAGTATCTCCTCCACCAACAACTGAAAAAATTTTGTTTACTTTATTATTTTTAATTATGGTTTTTGCTATTTCAATGCTGCCGTTTGCAAAGTTAGGGTTTTCAAAATATCCAGCTGGTCCATTCCATAATATGGTCTTACTTGAATTAATAATGTTTGTTACTCTATCTATAGTTTTTGGGCCGATGTCTAAAATCATTTCATCACTCGAAATTTCATTTAATTCTTTTTTTTTACATGATCCATTTAAATCTTTAGATACAAGCACATCTTCTGGATAAGTTATTTCACATTTTTCTTTTTTCGAAAGCGAAATAATTTCTTTAATTATTGGGTCACAATTTTTTTCTTTAATTGATTTGCCAATATTGTGACCGAAGTACTCAATAAAATTATTAGCCATACCACCAACAATAATAATATTGTCAAATTTAGGTATTAGATTTTTAATAATATCAATTTTAGTGGAAATTTTAGATCCCCCAATTATACAGGATATTGGCTTTGTGATTTCAGATGTAATTTTGGTAAGAGCATCAATTTCCAAATCTATTTGCAATCCAGAAAATGATGGCAGAAATTTAGAAATTTTAACAATTGAAGCATGTGAACGATGAGAACAAGAGAAAGCATCATTAACATAAATATCACCAAAACCTGCTAAGTGCTCTGCAAACTTATTGTCATTTTTTTCTTCTTCCGCATAAAACCTAATATTTTCTAACATTAGGATTTCCTCATCAAAATTATCGAAGAAATCCTTATTTTTAATTTCATTAATATTTTGTGTAATTAATTTCACATTTAATCCTAATTGTTCCTGTAAATTTTCACAAATTGGCTTTAACGAAAGTTCTTTTAAAGTCTCTCCTTTTGGCCTACCTACATGTGATAAAATTATAATTTTAGCTTTTTGTTTATTAAGAAACTTTAAAGTAGGTAGAATTTTATCTATTCTTGTTGTGTCAATTATTTTTCCATTATCTAAAGGAACGTTTAGGTCCAATCTTAGTAATATTTTTTTATTATTAAGATTCTTTTCGTTTTTTATACTTCTCATTAAGAGATTTTATGTAAATTTTCAGCTATATCACACATTCTGTTGGAAAAACCCCATTCGTTGTCGTACCAAGCTGAAATTTTACCCATATTTACTCCAACCACGCTTGTTAAAGACGCATCAACTATTGCAGATGCTGAATGATGATTGAAATCAACAGAAACTAATTTTTCATACGTAACTTCTAAAATTTTTTTTAATTCTCTTTTTGAAGCTAATTCAAATTCATTATTTATATTTTTTATATTAATTTCTTTTTTCGTACAAAAAACTAATTCTACAAGAGAAACATTTGGTGTAGGTACTCTCATCGCCACACCTTCTAATTTTCCTTTTAAACTTGGAATTATTTCACCTATTGCTTTTGATGCTCCGGTTGATGTAGGAACAATCGACTGACTTGCAGATCGAGCTCTTCTTGGGTCTTTATGAGAGTTGTCCAAAATTCTTTGGTCACTAGTAAATGAATGAATCGTAGTCATAAAACCTTTTTCAATTTCAAATTTTTTGTGAATGACATCTACAACTGGTGCCAAACAATTCGTAGTACATGAGGCAGCTGAGATTATTTTATCTTTTTTAGATAATGTGTTTTCGTTAACACCAAAAACTATTGTTTTGTCTGCATTTTTGCATGGAGCAGAAACAATTACTTTTTTTGCACCATTTTTAATATGGGCTTCAAGTTTTTCTCTTGAGTTGAATTTACCTGTACATTCTAAAACATAGTCAACATCATATTTTTTCCAATTAATTTTTTCGATCTTAGGCTCATGAGAAAATGAAATTTTTTGTTTATTTATTATTAACTGATTTTCATGAAATTTAATATCAGCATTAAATTTTCCGTGGATAGAATCGTATCTAATTAATTTACCTGTAACCTCTGAATTTGATCTGTTATTAATATGCTTAATCTTTAAATTTTTATTTCGACTTTCAAAAATTGACCTGACAATCATACGACCAATTCTACCCATTCCATTAATTCCAATTTTGATTGCCATATTTAATTTCTCATCATTTTTTTAGTTTTACTGGTAATATTTGAAACTGTCAGTCCAAAGTGTTTAAAAATATCTTTGTATGGCGCGCTCTTTCCAAATTCATTAATTCCAAATGTTAGACTTGAACTCCCTACATATTTTTTCCAACAATCACTTGATCCTGCCTCTATTGAAATTTTAAATTTAGTTTCGTTTAAAATTTTATTTTTATATAATCTTGATTGTAGATCGAAAAGCTCCATAGACGGCATTGATATAACTTTACAGTATATTTTATCTTTGGCTAATTTATGACTAGTTTCGATTGCCAAATTAACCTCTGACCCGCTTGCAAATATTGTTAAATTAATTTTATTGTTAGTTCTCAAAACTTCATAGGCTCCCAAGGAACATTTATTTATATTTGTAAATGATTTTCTTATTGGATTTAGGCCTTGTCTTGTTAAAGATAAAATACTTGGAGTTTTAGAACTTTTTAAAGCATGTTCCCAACATTCAATTGTTTCAATTCTATCTGCTGGCCTAAAAACATTTAAATTTGGAATCGATCGTAAACCTGAGAGCTGCTCAATTGGCTGATGGGTTGGCCCATCCTCTCCAAGTCCTATAGAGTCATGCGTCATCACATATATCACTCTTTTTTGCATCAACGCAGATAATCTAATTGAAGGTTTACAATAATCAGAAAAAATTAAAAAAGTTCCACCATATGGAATTAAATTTCCATAGAGTGCAATACCATTCATTATTCCACTCATTGCATGCTCTCTTACTCCGTAGTGAATATAATCTCCACTAAAATCTCCAGGCTTAATTATTTTTTGATTTTTTGTTTTTGTATTGTTAGATCCTGCCAAATCAGCAGAGCCACCAATTAAGTTATGATTTTGGTTTGTTAATGCATTAAGTGTCATCTCAGAACATTTTCTTGTAGCCAAACTTTTAGGCTCTAAAATCGCATTTCTTTTTTCTCTTTTTAAAATACTTATTAAATTATTATTTTTTAAATTTTTAAATTTTGTTTTATTTTTGTTAAGTATTTTAATCCATTTTTTTTCTTGAATTTCACCTCTTTGACCAATTTTTCTCCACTCTTTCAAAAATTTATTTGGAATATTAAAAGGTTTATTATTCCAATTTAGGGCTTTTCTAACAAGTCCAATCTCCTCTAAACCTAGGGGACTTCCATGGGAGGACGCTTTACCTGATTTATTTGGTGAGCCATATCCAATTTTTGTTTTACATGAAATAACAGTTGGTTTTTTTGCTTTTTGAACATTTTTTAATGCTTTAAATATTTCTTTTTCATTATGTCCATTTATTAAAATATAATCCCAACCATAACCCTCAAATCTTTTTTTAAAATTATCTGAAACAGCAAGATCAGTTGGACCATCAATTGAAATTGAATTGTTATCAAAAAGCAGTACTAAATTTTTAAGCTTTAAATGTCCCGCTAAACTCATTGCCTCATGACTTATTCCTTCCATTAAACATCCATCTCCGGCCAAAACATAAGTTTTGTGATTAATTAAATCATTTCCTAATTTTTTTTTTAAAATTTCCTCTGAAATTGCAAATCCCACTGCATTTGCTATTCCTTGTCCTAGAGGTCCAGTTGTTGTTTCGATACCTGAATTTGGATGGTATTCAGGATGACCGGCACATATTGAGTTTATCTGTCTGAAATTTTTTATACTATTTAATGAAATACTCTTATATCCAGTTAAAAATAGTAAAGAGTATAAAAGCATTGATCCATGACCTGCAGATAAAACGAATCTGTCTCTATTCATCCAATTTGGATTTTTAGGATTAAATCTTAAAAAATTCTTAAAAAGTACCGTTACAACATCCGCCATACCCATTGGCATACCTGGGTGTCCAGAATTAGCTTTTTGAACCGCATCTATTGACAAAAATCTGATGCAATTTGCTAAATCATTATGTACTTTATTCAAAATTATCCTGACTAGACTAAGAAGAATCTATTTAATACTATATCTATATATATGAATTCTATAAACGAAAAAGAAAAAAAATTAATTTCAGTTTTAGATGAATTAAAAAATTTAGACCTAACTAATCCAGAATTACAAAATAATATTGAAAATCTAAGTAAGCAAAAAAATCAATTAGAAATTGAAAAAAATGAGTTAGAAATTAAGTATAATGAACTACTAGAGGAGCATGGCTCGTTATCGAAGAAATTAGATGAAATTAAAAATAAAGAAAAACAAGAAGAAAGAAAACAAATCGAATTTTCTGAAAAAATTGATGAATTAAACCAAGAAACAGATACTTTATTGGAAGAAATTGATAAATGGGAAATGTAACTATTAAATTTAATAATAAAGAATTCATATTATCCTGTGAGGATGGACAAGAAGAACATTTAGAAGAATTACTAATCCAAATTAGCCAAAAGTTTAATAATTTAAAAAATGATTTAGGCAATCTAGGTGAAAATAAACTTCTATTAATTACAGCAGTGAAAATAATGGATGAGTATTATGAGACTAAAAAGAAAGTCGAGCAAAGAAAAAATGAATTCAAAGATTTATCAAATAAATTTAAAGAACTTAAATCTTTAATTTATGAATATCGAGATAAGAAAGAGGATGAGATAAAAAAACTTAATTTAAATCATGAAGATTTCAAAATTGAGATTGAAAATAATCAAAAAAAATATGAGCAGTTAATTGATGAAGCAGCTGATCAAATATCAAATTTTGTCAAAAAGGCAAAAATAGATAATCTATCCCAATAAATTTGTGATTAAATCAAAGTTAAGAGATAAAGTTTTAAAATTAAGAGAAAGTAAAACAAAAAAGTCAATTAATATAAATCCAAGCAATATTTATTCATATCTCAAAAAAAAAAAATATAATTTGAAAATTATAGGGGGGTATTATCCAACAAATTATGAGATTAACGATTTAGAAATTTTAAATTATTTTTTTAAAAGAGGCTCTAAAATTTCACTACCCAAAATTAAACAAAAAAGTCAAATGGAATTTTATAAATGGTATAAAAATGATCCTTTGTTAATAAATAAATATGGTATACCAGAACCAGAGACCACCAATAGAGTTTACCCTGATATCTTATTTGTTCCTTTGGTGGCATTTGATAAAGAATTTAATAGATTAGGTTATGGAGGAGGTTTTTATGACCGTTACATTCAAAAGATATCAAAGATCAAAAAAGTAGTAAAAGTTGGACTTGCTTTTTCTTTTCAAAAATTAAAAACCATACCAATTAACAAACATGATAAGAAACTAGATATAATTATAACTGAGAAAGAGATTATTCAATGAAAATATTATTTTTGGGTGATGTAGTAGGTATCGCTGGTTGTTCGAAGTTGACTAATAATCTTTTAAGTGAAATTAAATCAAAAAATATCGATTTTGTAATAGTTAATGGTGAAAATGCTGCCTCTCAAGGGGTAGGACTTACAAAAGAAATATGTAAAGATTTTTTTAATTGTGGAGTAAATGTTATCACAACAGGAAACCATGTTTGGGATCAAAAAGAAATTATGGAGTATATTGAGAAAGAAGAAAGATTATTACGTCCTAAAAATCTTTTTGAACCCGCGCCAGGGAAAGGATTTAATATTTATAAAACGAAAGACAATATAAAAATTGGTGTTTTAAATTTGATGGGAAATGTATTTATGAAAAAGTGCGAAGATGTTTTTCAAGCTTCAAAGAAATTTTTAAGCGAAAATAAATTAAAAGAAGATTATGACATACTTGTTGTTGATTTTCATGGTGAGATTACAAGTGAAAAAAATGCGATTGGTCATTTTTTTGATGGTAAAGCTACGCTTGTAGTAGGAACTCACACTCATATTCCAACAAATGATGCAAGAATTTTAAATAATGGTACAGGATATCAAACAGACGCCGGTATGTGTGGGGACTATGATTCTGTTATCGGCATGAATAAAGAAAATTCATTAAATAGATTTTTAAAAAAAAACTCCACTAAACATTTTCCAGCTATTGGTAGGGCTACTTTGAGTGGTGTTACGGTTGAATGTAATATAGAAACTGGCTTAGCAAATAACATTCAGAGCTATATATATGGAAATCTTCTGAAAAATTAAATAAAAATATATGGCAGGACACTCTCACTGGGCTGGAATAAAGCATAAAAAAGGAAAAGCTGACAAACAGCGTTCAAAAATTTTTTCAAAATTATCAAAAGAAATTACAGTTGCTGCAAAACTTGGTGATAAGGATCCTACAATGAATCCTAGATTGCGATCTGCTATTCAGGCTGCTAGATCTGCGAATATGCCTAAGGACAATATTGAGAGAGCAATTGATAAATCTTCTTCAGCAACTGGATCCAATTTTGAGAATTTAAGATATGAAGGATTTGGACCTGATAAAATAGCTGTTATTGTTGAGACGTTAACAGATAATAAAAATAGAACAGCCTCTAACATAAGAACAATTTTTCAAAAAAATGGAGGGAGTTTAGGTACCCAGGGATCTGCCTCTCATAATTTTAAACAATTGGGAATTATTAAGATTGATAAAAAAGAAATTTCTGAGGAGAATATTTTAGAACTAGCAATTGATGCTGGAGCTGATGAATGTATATCTCACAGCGATTTTCATGAAATTCATTGCCCTATGAGTAAAATTTATAATGTAAAAAAAAATTTAGAAAAAACAATAACTAATTTTATTTCAACAGAGATCGAATGGATACCTTTAAATAATGTAGATATTCATAATGAAAAAAAAGATGAGATAACTGAATTTTTAGACAGTTTAGAAGATGACGATGATGTACAAAATGTTTTTTCAAATGCAAATTTAGAGGTTAATTGATGCTAATAATTGGAATTGATCCAGGAATATCAGGGTCAATTTGTTTCTTTCAAGATGGAGCAATAAAAGATGTAGTGGAGATGCCGACCATGATTGAGGGTAAAAAAAATAAAAAGCAAGTAAATGGATCTCAGATTTTTAATGAAATTTCAGAGAAAATAAAAAATATGGATAAAAAAAATATAAAAGTGGTTATAGAGCATGTTACAGCAATGCCAGGTCAGGGAGTTACTAGTATGTTCAATTTTGGTCAATCTTTTGGAATACTCAAAGGAATTTGTAGTGCTATGCAGCTTTCAGTTTACTTTGTACGACCTACAAAGTGGAAAAAATATTTTAATTTGATTAATTCTGAAAAAGATGCAAGTAGAACAAGAGCAATTGAAATTTTTCCCTATTATTCATCATATCTATCAAGAAAAAAGGATTCTAATAAGGCAGATGCTATTCTAATAGCTAGTTATTTTTTTGAGACATACAAAGAAGAGTAAAAACAGTATTATTCAAGTCAAATTCATGACACATTTAAGTGTGAAGAGTAATTATGGAAGCAGACATAGCAGCTAAAGCTGTAGAATTAGGTACTAATACAGATTTTTCGTTGTTTAGCTTATTTTTTAGAGCTGACATAATTGTAAAATCAGTAATGATTATTTTAATACTTTGCTCAGTATATTCTTGGGCGGTAATTATAGAAAAATTTAGGTTATTTAAAAAAATAAATAAATCATCCGAAGAATTTGAGGAAAAATTTTGGAATTCTAAGTCTGCTGAAAATTTATATAATAGTTTACCAACTAAGCTTGAAGATCCTATGGCATTAGTTTTTCAAAATGCAATGGAGGGGTTATTAAAGAAGAAAACAAGAAATAATTTAACTGAGAGGATGAGTGCACTTTTAGAAAATGGGATTGAGAGACAAATGGCAAAAATTGATAAAGGCTTTACTTTTTTAGCTACAGTTGGTTCTACCGCACCTTTTATAGGTTTATTCGGAACTGTTTGGGGAATTATGAATTCATTTCAATCAATAGCAATTTCAAGAAATACTAGTCTTGCCATAGTAGCACCAGGAATTGCAGAAGCATTATTTGCAACTGCATTAGGTTTATTAGCAGCAATACCTGCAGTTATTGCTTATAATAAATTTAATAACGACTCTAAAAAATATTTTGAAAAATTAGAAAATTTTTCAAAAAGGTTTCTAACTATAATTTAAATGGCGTTTAAATTAAATCGTTCTTCAAAAGAACCCATGAGCGAAATTAATGTTACGCCATTTGTTGATGTAATGTTAGTACTATTGATTATTTTTATGGTAACAGCACCTTTATTAACCGTTGGTGTTCAAGTAGACTTACCAGAAAGCTCTGCAGATTCTCTTCCCGAGGAAACAGAACCCTTAACATTATCTATAAATGCAAAAGGGGAGATATTTATTCAAGAAACTAAAGTTGAGTATAATAATATCATTGCAAAAGTCTTGGCAGTTTCAAAAAATAGAACAGATACAAGAATTTACGTAAGAGGTGACAAAACAATAAATTATGGAAGAGTACTCGAAATAATGGGACTTCTTTCTGGATCAGGTTTTACGAAGGTAGCGTTAATATCAGAGCCTTATAAACAGAGGTAACTAAATTGAATAGAAGTATAATTATCTCTTCTGTTTTTCATGCATTGTTAATTATTATTACAGCAATGAGCCTTCCCTTTTTATCAAAGAAACCCCTGGATATTCCTCCAATTGTATCGGTTGAATTAATTCAGATAGCTGAAAAAACAAATGTTCCTTTTGCCCCAAAAGCAAAAAAAATTATAGAGAAAGCAAAGGAAAAAGAAAAGCTTGTGTCAGAACAAGCTCCCCCAAAAAAAGTTAAAAAAACAAAAACTAAAACTGTAGTTTCTTCAGATCAAAATAAAAAAATTGAAAATCAAACTCCTGAGGCAATCCCTCTTCCAGATAAAACTGTAAAAAAAATTAAAACTAAAGAAGAAAAAAAACAAAATCCAGAAAAAGTTGATAAAGAGGTGAAACAGGTTTCAGAGTTTGAAAAAAAAGATTTATTTGATCCAAATAATATTGCGGCATTAATTGATAAATCCAAGGAAGAAACTGCTGAAGTAATTAAAAAAAACAATGATATTACCCAAGATCAAGAGAGAAATATTGAGAATGCAGGATTAACATTAAGCGAAGAAGATGCTCTTAAAGCACAAATTTTTGGATGTTGGAGTATTCCATTAGGTTTACCTTATAACGAAAATTTATTAGTAAGAATTAAATTGAAATTAAAGCCAGATGGATCTGTAACAAAAACTGAAATTTTAGATCACGCAAGGATGAATAAACCAGGGCAAGGATTTTATAAAGTCTTAGCAGAAAGTGCTCTAAGAGCTGTTAAATTATGTCAGCCATTAAGAGTGCCAACAACTGGCTATGAAAGATGGAAAGAATTACAGTTAAATTTTGATGCAAGGGAAATGTTAGAAGGCTAATATAAATATTAATATGATAAAAAAAATTATAACATTATTTTTAATTCTAATTCCGATAAATTCATACGCATTAATTGAGGTTGATATTACGCGTGGTAATCTTGACCCTCTCCCAGTAGCAGTTTCACCTTTATCCATCGATGAAAAATCAAGGAAAAGTTTTGAAAAAGCACTAAACAAAAAAAATATTGGAGAAGAAATTTCAACTATTGTAGAAAATAATTTGAGTACGTCAGGATTATTTAATCCTTTAAGTAAAGAGGCCTTTTTACAAGCTCCTGATATTGCTAATCTTAAACCAAGATTTGAAGATTGGAATTTAATTAAAGCGCAAGCGCTAATAACAGGCAAAGTAAATTATGTAGATGACAAGTTAAGAGTTGAGTTTAGATTATGGGATGTACTTGCAGCTAAAGAAATGATGGCTTTAGCGTTTACTACAGTTCCAAGTAATTGGCGAAGAGTAGGTCATATCATTTCTGATAAAGTTTATGAGAGATTGACTGGAGAAAAAGGATATTTTGATACTAGAATTATTTATGTTGCCGAGGAAGGCCCTAAGACACAAAGAATTAAAAAATTATCAATCATGGATCAAGATGGTTTCAATAATAAATTTTTAACTTTAGGTAATGAATTAGTGCTCACTCCTAGATTTAATCCAACAAGTCAAATGGTTACTTATTTGTCTTACTTTAAAAATCTTCCAAGGGTTTATTTACTAGACATTGAGACTGGGACACAAGAAGTAGTAGGAGATTTTCCTGGCATGACTTTTGCACCAAGATTTTCTCCAGATGGAAAAAAAATTATTATGAGTTTTGCAAAAGATGGGAAATCCGATATTTACACAATGGATTTAGAGAACAGAATTGTAGATAGGATTACAAATCATCCATCTATAGATACCTCACCCTCTTATTCACCAGATGGAAAATATATAACATTTAACTCTGACAGAAGTGGTTATCAACAGATTTATATAATGAAGAGCGATGGTAGTGATGTTAAAAGAATTTCATTTGGAAATGGTCTTTATGGAACTCCGGTTTGGTCACCCAGGGGAGATTTAATTGCATTTACCAAATTACATAAAGGTAAGTTTTACATCGGTGTTATGAGAACAGATGGTAAAGGTGAGAGGTTGTTAACAGAAAATTATTATCAAGAAGCTCCCTCATGGTCACCAAATGGAAGAGTTTTAATTTTTTATAGAGAAACAAAGACTAACGACAAAGGCGAAGGGTTTACCGCAAAGTTGTGGTCTATTGATTTGACTGGTTACAATGAGCGTCAAATAAAGACGCCTACTGATGCATCTGACCCATCATGGTCATCTTTATTAAGTAATTAATATAAATTTGACCTTAGAAATATTAAAATTTCTTGATTTTTAAGCTTGAAACCTCTAGTTAGTTGTGAAAAAGTAATACTTTGAAATTAGCAGCAAGGAGCAATTTAATGATATTAAGCAAAATTTTTAAAAACACACTTATAGTATTAACTGCATGTCTAGTTTTATCAGCCTGCGCAACAAAAAAAGAAATCGCAACTGATGTAAAAGGTTCAATGCAAGGTGATGTGTATACGGGAACAGATACAATTGAATATCTAGCTGAGGGAGTTCCTGACAGAGTTTTCTTCGCAACAAACGAGTCAATTTTAACTACTGCATCTAGAGAAACTTTAAGAGCACAAGCGGCATGGATGAGAAAAAATTCAAATATTAATGTAGTACTTGAAGGTCATGCAGACGAAAGAGGAACTAGAGAATACAACTTAGCGCTTGGAGAGAGAAGAGCTAACGCAGCTAAAGACTATTTAATGACTTATGGAATATCTTCTGACAGAATTACAGTATTAAGTTATGGAAAAGAAAGACCAGTTGACTCTGGTTCAAACCCATTGTCTTGGTCAAAAAACAGAAGATCAGTTACTGTTAAAGCAAATTAAAAATTTTAAACTAAAGACCCCAACTACATCAGTGGTAATGGGGTCTTTTTTTTGCCATTTTTATAATCATAAAGTAAACATCCAATGAAACTGATATTAAAATTAATAATATTAAAGATTATTTTTGTTTTTAATTTTGTCATTACAAGTAATTCTTTTGCGGATAATCACAATATTTATGAAACTTTAGAAATTATCAAAAATGATCTAAAAACTCTTGAAAGGGCTGTTTACTCTGGATCAATTGAGATAGAAAATAAATCAGTTGGTGGCTCAGACTTAGAAATAGATCCAAATTCGGAAGACGTTCTTACAAGACACTTACTTAAATTGTCTGAAATCGAGGGTCAGTTTAGAGAATTAACAAATAAATTTGAAGAAATAAATTTTAAATTAGACAAACTTTCTAATCGATTATCAAAGATACAAGCTGATAATCAAGTAAGATTTCAAGACATAGAGTCATCATTTAGCTCAGGTATATTAAATGATAATTCATCTAAATTAAGTTCAAAGCCCAAAATAAATGAAAATAAAATTCTTCCAGGAAGTTCCCAACCCCAAGATCTTGGTTCAATATCATATAAAGATACAGAAACTTCAGATACGTCTCAGAAAATCCAATCAGTTGAAACTACAGCAGCCGTTGTAACTGAAAATTTTCAATCAGAGGATAAAATATTACCCCAAGATGTTTCATCAGAAAAACAGTATGAATTTGCAACCAGTTTTTTAAAAGTTGGAGACTACAGCACAGCAGAGAGAGCTTTTAGAGAATTTGTTCTTTCTAACACAGATCATGAATTAGCAGGAAGTGCTCAGTATTGGTATGCAGAAACATTTAGAATAAGACAATTATATACAGATGCCGCATCAGCTTATTTAGAAGGATATCAAAAATATCCAAAAGGCAAGAAGGCACCAATAAATTTATTAAAATTAGGTGTATCAATGGTACAAATTGGAGAAAAAGATCAGGGATGTAAAATGATCAATGGTGTAGAACTTCAATATCCTAATGCAAATCAATCAGTAATACAAAAAGCAAAATATGAGTCCAAAAAATTTGAATGCATCAAACAAGACTCATAAAAATTTACTGAACAAATTAAGAGATAAAAGAATATTTCAAATTTATAGAAAATTTGAACGTAATTTTAAACTAAATCAAGATTTTATTGTTGGAGTTTCTGGTGGTTCAGATAGCTTAGCTTTATGTTTCTTATCTAAAATTTATTCAATTAAAAAATCTTTTAACGCCCATTATTATATAGTTGATCACAGATTAAGAAAAAATTCATCCACTGAAGCTCAATCGGTAAAAAAACTATTAAAAAAATACAATATAAAGTCAGATATTTTAAAGTGGTATGGAAAAAAACCTATTAGTAATATTCAGTCTTTAGCCAGAAATAAAAGATATAGTCTTTTGATTAGTCAAGCCAAAAAACTGAATATCAAAACTATTTTAACAGGTCATCATATTGATGACCTGTATGAAAATTTTTTTATTAGAATTTCAAGAGGAAGTGGGCTTAACGGTTTAGTTTCTTTTAGTGAAAAAACTCTTATAGACAAAGTAAATATAGTTAGACCACTTATAAGTTTTGAAAAAAAACATTTAAATTATGTTACTTCTAATGTTTTTACGACTTATATGGATGATCCCTCTAATGAGGATAATAAATTCAAAAGAGTAAGGATAAGAAAGTTAATAAAACATCTTCAGAACGATGGTCTTGATAAGAATAAACTTCTGTTAACAATTAAAAATTTAAAAGATTCTAATGAAACTATAAAATTTTATGTTGCAAAAAATTTAACAGATAATTCATACATTCATAAAGATAAAAGCAAAATTATCTTAAATGAAGAATTTTTTAATCAGCCTCATGAAGTAACTTTTAGATCGTTATCAGAAATAATTAAATTTGTTGGGAACAAATATTACTCTGTTAGAGGAAAGAAAGTTGAAAACGTTATAGATAAATTAAAAGGTGAGACTAGAATTTCTCTTAAACTTACACTTGGAAATTGCATAATCTATAAAGTGAAACAGACAGTCATAGTCCTAAAAGAGCATTAAATATAATATTTTAATTGATATTTTGTCACTTGTTTAATTTATAATAATTCTTATTTTATACTAATGAATTTAAAAAATCTTGCTATGTGGGGAATAATAGTTTTCTTAACTATAGGTCTCTACAATATGTTCAAAAGCCCTCAATCAAATCCCAGAGGAGGCAATCAAATAATTTTTTCTGATTTTTTAACATCAGTTGAAAATGGAGAAGTTGTAAAGGTTGAGATACAAGGTAAAAATATCAAGGGTGTTTACTCTAATGGAAATTCATTCTCTACTTATTCTCCTAACGATCCAAATTTAATTGAAAAACTTTCTGAAAAAGGAGTGAGTATTTCAGCTGCTCCTTTAGAAGAAAAAATGCCATCTTTATTTGGTGTATTACTTTCATGGTTCCCTATGCTGCTATTAATTGCTGTTTGGATTTTCTTTATGAGACAGATGCAAGGTGGAAGAGGTGGAGCAATGGGATTTGGAAAATCAAAAGCAAAAATGATGAATGAGCTTAAAGGAAAAGTTACATTTAACGATGTTGCAGGGGTAGAAGAAGCTAAAGAAGAAGTTGAGGAGATTGTGGAATTTTTAAAAGATCCAAAAAAATTTAGTAGACTTGGGGGCAAGATACCAAGAGGCGCGTTATTAGTTGGACCTCCTGGAACGGGAAAAACTCTTTTAGCTAGAGCGATTGCTGGTGAGGCAGCAGTTCCTTTTTTTACTATTTCAGGTTCAGATTTTGTTGAGATGTTTGTTGGTGTCGGTGCATCAAGAGTTAGAGATATGTTTGAACAGGGAAAGAAAAATTCTCCATGTATAATTTTTATTGACGAGATTGATGCTGTTGGAAGAAGTCGTGGCGCAGGTCTAGGAGGAGGCAATGACGAAAGAGAACAAACATTAAACCAATTATTAGTTGAAATGGATGGTTTCGATACTAACGAAGGAGTTATTATAATTGCTGCAACTAACAGACCTGATGTTTTAGATCCTGCATTATTAAGACCAGGTAGATTTGATAGACAAGTAGTTGTCTCTAATCCCGATATAATTGGAAGAGAAAAAATTCTTAAAGTTCATGTTAAGAAAATTAAGATGGCACCAGATGTTAATTTAAGAACGGTTGCAAGAGGCACACCAGGTTTTTCAGGTGCAGATCTAGCTAATCTTGTTAACGAGGCTGCTTTGTTAGCTGCTAGAAAGAATAAACGGATTGTTACTTTAGCAGAATTTGAAGAAGCAAAAGATAAAGTAATGATGGGGTCTGAGAGAAGATCAATGGTAATGACAGAAGAGGAGAAAACTTTAACAGCTTATCATGAGGCTGGACATGCAATTGTAACTATTAATGAGAGTGCAGCATATCCAATTCATAAAGCTACTATTATTCCAAGGGGAAGAGCTCTTGGTATGGTTATGCAATTACCTGAAAGAGATGAATTATCACAAACACGAGAGCAATTACATGCCCAACTTGCTATTGCAATGGGTGGAAGAGTTGCTGAAGAGATAATATTTGGTGAAGATAAAGTTACTACTGGAGCATCCAGTGACATTGAACAAGCAACTAAAAGAGCTAGAGCAATGGTCATGAGAGCAGGATTAAGCAAGGAGCTTGGGCCAGTTGCTTATGGAGAAAACGAAGAAGAAGTTTTCTTAGGTAGATCAGTTGCAAGGCAACAAAATATGTCAGAGGAAACAGCACAAAAAGTTGATTCTGAAATAAGAAAAATAGTTGATAAAGGATATGAACGAGCAAGAAAGGTACTAACAGAAAAAATTGAAGATTTACACAAGCTAGCTAAAGCACTTTTAACTTATGAAACTCTTTCAGGAGAGGAAATAGAAAATTTGATAAATAAAAATGTTTATCCAAAAGACAAAGAAGACATTAAGGTTGAGGATAATGATAAGGGTTCTGCACTAAGTTCATTGGGACTTAAACCAAAGATAGTTCACTAAACTTATAGATGACAAGATATTACACAAGAGTGTGTAATTTCTATTATGGTGCTAAATCTAAAAATTTTGTTGAGAAAAATAAATCACTACCACTTCACGGTATTAAAGAAATTTCTTTTGATCAAATTGAAATAATTACAAGAAAATCAAAAAGAATAGTATTTATTAATCAAATTAACAAATTATCATATTTATTAAAAAAAAAAATTAATTCTGATTTAAAAAAAATTACTTCAAAAAAAAAAGGTTTTTGTAATTTAAAATTTAACATTATGCCTAATTTGTTAGGAGTTTTAAATTTGACACCTGACAGTTTTTCAGATGGAGGAAAATTCAATAAAAAAGATAAAGCTATTAAACAAGCTATAAATTTATTTAATTCAGGGGCGAACTTAATTGATATTGGAGGAGAGTCTACTAGACCAGGATCTAAGCCTATAAATGAAAAGTTAGAATGGAGTAGAATTAACAAAATTTTGAAAATATTGAGCAAAAAAATACCAATATCTCTAGATACAAGAAAATCAAATATAATGAAAAAAGGAATTCGACTTGGAGTAAAGTTAATAAATGATGTGTCAGGTTTGGAATATGACCCAGAAACTACAAATGTATTAAAGCTTAATAATACTCCATTTGTATTGCAGCATTCCCAAGGCCGTCCTGAGAATATGCAAAATAATCCTTTTTACAAAAATGAATTGTTAGATATTTATGATTTTTTTGAGAAAAAATTAAAATTTTTAAGATCAATTGGAATAAATCATAATAAAATAATCATTGATCCTGGAATAGGTTTTGGAAAAAATTTGAAACATAATATGAATTTAATAAAGAACATTTCTATTTTTCATTCACTTGGTTTTCCTATACTTGTTGGAAACTCAAGAAAAAGATTTATTAAAGATATATCTAAAAATAATGATAGTAAGTTGAGGATTGGAGGCACAGTGGCTTCCACAATTTATATGATGACCCAAGGTGTTCAAATTTTAAGAGTCCACGATGTTAATGAAATTATGCAGGGTATAAAAGTCTATAAAGAGATAATTAAAAATTAATGTCAAAAAAATACTTTGGAACTGATGGAATTAGAGGTGCAATAAATAGTAAAAATATAAATGGAGATATGTTTTTTAAGTTTGGTCTAGCTTCTGGAACCTTTTTTAGATCACAAAAAAAAAACAAACAAGTTGCCATAATTGCTAAAGATACAAGATTATCAGGTTATATGCTCGAACCAGCTTTAGTATCAGGATTAACCTCAGCTGGTATGCACGTCTACACTTTGGGACCTCTACCAACAAATGGTTTAGCAATGCTCACTAAAACCATGAAAGCCAATATGGGGATTATGATAACTGCGTCACACAATCCACATTATGATAATGGATTAAAATTATTTGGCCCAGATGGAATGAAGTTATCTGATAAAATTGAAAAGAAAATTGAACATTTAATAGATCAAAATATTGAAAAAAATTTATCTGAACCAGAAAAATTAGGAAGAGTAAAAAGATTGGAAACAGGGACAAGAGATTATATTAAAATTTTAAAAAAAAACTTTTCTGAGGAATTTAATTTAAGAGGACTTAGGATTGTTATAGACTGCGCAAATGGTGCAGGATATAAAGCTGGTCCTGAATTATTAAAATCATTAGGAGCGAAAGTAATAGCTATTGGAGTTGAACCAAATGGCGTGAATATTAATAAAAATTGTGGATCTGTCTATCCAAAAAATATTAAAAGAGCAGTAAAAAAATATAAAGCTCATATTGGTATTTCATTAGATGGTGACGCTGATCGAGTAATAATGTGTGATGAAAAAAGTAACATAATTGATGGAGATCAAATTGTTGCAGCTTTAGCTTCAAGATGGAAAAATAAAAAAATGTTAAAAGGTGGCGTGGTTGGTACCTCAATGTCCAACTATGGTTTAGAGCAATACTTTAAAACTCTTGATATCAATTTTATTCGAGCAAATGTTGGAGACAGATATGTGAAAGAAAAAATGCAAAAACATAAATTTAATTTAGGGGGTGAACAGTCAGGGCATATTATTCTTGGAAAATTTGCAACTACTGGAGATGGTTTGTTAGTTGCCTTAGAGGCTTTGTTTGCGTTGAGAAAAGGAAAAAAAGCTAGTGTATTTTTTTCAAAATTTAAAAAAATTCCACAAATATTAAAAAATATAAATGTAAAAGATAAAAATATAATTAATAAATCGGACATAAAAAAATCTATTAAAACGGCAGAAAAACTAATTAAAGGATATGGAAGAATTTTAGTTAGGAAATCAGGAACTGAGTCAAAGATAAGAGTGATGGGTGAAAGTGAAAATTTAGAACTCTTAGAAAAATGTATAAACATAATTATAAGAAAAATTAAATAATTTGAAGACAAAATCAAAAGTACTAATTATTGCTGGATCTGACTCTTCTGGAGGAGCAGGAATACAAGCAGATATAAAAACCGTTACTGCATTAGGTTCATATGCGATGACTGCAATAACAGCTGTAACAATTCAAAATACCACTGGTGTTAAATCAATTGTTCCAATTAATCCAAAGGAAATTTATAACCAAGTTACATTTTCCTCGAGAGATATAAGGCCAGATGCTGTAAAGATTGGAATGTTGCATTCAACAAAAGTTATTAGATCAGTTATTAAATCGTTAGATCAAATTAAATTTAGAAATATAGTTTTAGATCCAGTCATGGTTGCAAAGGGGGGAGCAAAATTAATTGACAATAAGGCAATAAATTTAATTAAATCTAACTTGATAAAGAAAGTATTAATGATAACTCCAAACATTCCTGAGGCAGAAATTTTAACTAATACCAAAATAAAAACACAACAGGACATGATTGTTGTTGCGCAAAAGTTAATTGACCTAGGGGCAAAAAATGTTCTTATTAAAGGTGGTCATTTAAAGGGAGAATTTGTTCATGATATTTATGTAAACAAAAAAGATATCAAAATTTTTAATAGCAAAAGAGTTAAAACAAAAAATACCCATGGAACTGGCTGTACATTATCCAGTGCTGTGGCAACATTTTTATCATGTGGAAAACCAGTAAAGAAATCTTGTGAGCTTGGAATTAAGTATGTAAATTTAGCCATTAAATCTAATCCTAATTATGGTAAGGGTCACGGTCCAATAAATCATCTTAACTCTATGAATATAATCAAAAAATTTAAATAATGAAAAATATAGTAGTAGTTGGATCGCAATGGGGAGACGAAGGAAAGGGTAAGATAGTTGATTGGCTATCTGAACAGGCTGACGTTGTGATAAGATTCCAAGGAGGACACAATGCCGGACATACACTTGTTATTGATGGTGTGACTTATAAATTAAGATTACTACCCTCAGGAATAGTAAGAAAAAATAAGATTTCAATTATTGGCAATGGAGTAGTAGTTGATCCCTGGGCACTAATTGACGAAGTAGAAGAAATAAAATTAAAAGGAGTAGATGTTAATGTTGATAATTTTATTATTTCAGAGTCTGCAAATTTAATTTTACCATTTCATAGAGAAATGGATGAAATAAGAGAAGATGCAGCTGGAAAAGGAAAAATTGGGACTACGAGAAGAGGAATTGGACCAGCTTATGAGGATAAAGTTGGAAGAAGATCTATAAGAGTAATGGATTTAAGATCTGAACAAAATTTAGATCATAGGTTAGAGTCAGTTTTGATTCACCACAATGCTATTAGAAAAGGTTTAGGAAAAAAAATTTTTGAAAAAGAAAAATTAAAAGAAGAACTATTGAAAATTGCCCCAAAAATACTGCAATTTTCTCAACCTGTATGGCTTAAAATTGATCAATTTAAAAAACAAAAAAAGAAAATTTTGTTTGAAGGGGCTCAAGGAATTTTGTTAGATGTAGATCATGGTACATATCCCTATGTCACTTCTTCTAACACTGTAGCCTCAAGTGCTGCAACAGGGACTGGTTGTGGACCGAATTCAATTAACTATGTGCTAGGAATAACTAAAGCATACACTACTCGTGTTGGAGAAGGACCTTTTCCAACTGAGTTAAAAGATGATATTGGAGAATTATTGGGTATAAGGGGAAAAGAATTTGGAACTGTTACTAGTAGAAAAAGAAGATGCGGTTGGTTTGATGGTGTTCTGGTAAGACAAACTATTAAAATTTCTGGTATTGATGGAATTGCACTTACTAAATTGGACGTATTAGATGAATTGGATGAAATTAAAATGTGTATACATTATGAGTTAGATGGAAAAAAAATTGATTATTTACCAGCAGCCGTTGAGGACCAATTAAAAATAAAACCGATATTCAAAACTTTTCCAGGATGGAAATCTCCAACAAGTGGTATAAAAAATATAGATGCTTTACCAGAAAATGCAAAAAAATATATTTTTGCAATTGAGGATTTTATAGGTGCAAAAATTTCAAGTATATCAACTAGTCCAGAGAGAGAAGATACAATACTAGTTGAAAACCCTTTTGATATTTAATTAGCTGGCAACAAATTTTTAGATTTTGCTAAAAGAAGCATATGCTTTTGAAGTTTTTCGAAAGCTTTATTTTCAATTTGTCTTACTCTTTCTCGACTAATTTTATATTTCTGACTTAAATCTTCTAATGTTGTTGGATTATCATTCAATCTTCTCGAATATAAAATTTCTCTTTCTCTGTCATTAAGGACTTTAATAGAATCTTTTAATAAATCTTTTCTCTGCTCCATTTCTTCATGGTGAGCAAACTTTAGGTCATGGTCTAATTCTTTATCAACCAACCAGTCTTGCCACTCATCTCCATCTTCACCAACTTGAGCATTTAGAGAAAATTCTTTACCTGACAATCTTCTATTCATTGAAACAACTTCTTCTTTACTTACATCAAGCTTGTTAGCAATATGATCGACATGTTCATCTCTCAAATCTCCTTCTTGTTGAGGGGCAATTTGATTTTTTATCTTTTTCAAATTAAAAAATAATTTTTTTTGGGCAGTTGTTGTTCCAATTTTTACTAGGCTCCAAGATCTTAAAATATACTCTTGAATTGAAGCTTTGATCCACCACATAGCATATGTTGCTAACCTAAAACCTTTTTCAGGTTCAAATTTTTTTACAGCTTGCATCAAACCCACATTACCTTCTGAAATCATTTCATTTACTGGTAAACCATAGCCCTTATATCCCATTGCAATTTTAGCAACTAATCTAAGATGGCTTGTAACTAATTTTTCAGCAGACTTAATGTTGCCTGTAGTTTTCCAGTTTTTGGCTAGCATATACTCTTCCTCAGCAGCGAGCATTGGAAATTTTTTAATTTGATCCAAGTATGCTGATAAACCTCCTTCATTAGATAGGGAGGGTAAATTATTACCTACTGTAGTATTCATAGAAGAATTTATTTAGTTAATTTAAAATAATTTTCAACGTTTTATTTATTAGCGTTTCTAAGCATTTCTAAAATAATATTTAGCTGATGTGGCAAATTTGAGGAAAAATGCATTTTTTTATTATTTTTTGGATGTATGAAACCAATAGTTTTAGCATGTAAAAATTGTCTAGGTAAATCAGATATTAAATTTTGAATTTTTAAATCTATATTTTTTAGTTTTTTATATTTTTTTTTATATTTATCATCACCAACTATACTGTTTCCTTTATAATTCATATGGACCCTAATTTGATGTGTACGACCTGTTTCTAGTTTGCACTCTACTAAACTTAATGTAGGTGTCTTTTCATTTTCAAAAATTTCAAGAGTTTTATAATTGGTAATTGCTTTCTTTCCCTTGGAGCGACTAACTTCCATTAGTTGCCTATTTCTTGAACTACGCGTTAGGAATGTAACTATTTGTCCTTTTGATGGTCTTAATTTCCCCCATATTAATAGTTGGTACTCTCTTAAAATAGTATGTTCGCTAAATTGTTTTGATAAATTTTCATGGGCCTGATTGTTTTTAGCAATTACTACTAATCCTGAAGTATTTTTGTCAATTCGATGAACAATTCCTGGTCTTAATTCATCACCGATATTAGATAAGGAATCTTTATCATAATGCATTAAAGCATTAACTATTGTTTGATCATAGTTGCCTGCTCCAGGGTGCATAATTATACCAGCTGGCTTGTTGATAACCATCAAGTCATCATCCTCATGTATAATATCTAATTTGTAATCAAATGGTTTTAACGATGCCGACTTTGGTTTTGGGATTTCTAGAACAACCTGATCTCCAGTATTAACTTTTTTAGACGGATTATTTATTATGATATTGTTTAATTTAAGTTTATCTTTTAATATTAAATTTTTAATTCTAGTTCTACTAATTAACCTTTCTCTTTGGTTGATCAGAATATCAACTCTTGAATTATTTTCCTCCTCCTGAACAATAAAATTAATGTTTTTTTCCATAAAATATAATATTAATACTATATGCGCTTGTAGCTCAACTGGATAGAGCGCCTGACTTCGGATCAGGAGGTTCTGGGTTCGACTCCTAGCAGGCGCACCAATTATTCTCCTATATTTATCAAAGTTCCTTTGTCACGAGCTTTATCAAATGAGTAATAAAAAATTGATATTGCAAGAATAATATAAAAAATATTAAGATAAAGGGCATTAAAGATATTTTCATAATTTACTTGACCGTTAACTAAAATATTTCTTGTCTCTTCAAATATGTAAACAAGTGGTAGAGCATAAGCAATAGATTGAAAGATTCCTGGCAAAATTTCAACAGGATAATAAATGCAACCAAACGGGGCTAACAAAAACATTGTAGACCAAGCTATATTTTCAAATGAGGGTCCAAATCTAAGTAATCCAGCAGATACAAATAAGCCAAGAGTAATCCCAAAAATATATAAACTTAAAAAAAGAAAAGCTAAAGGCATTCCTAATTCCAATAAAGAAATTCCAAACAGAGGAGAGGTGAGCAATATAGCTGGGACCAGTCCTATCAAAGCTCTTATTAAAGCAGTAACGACTAAAGAAATAATAATTTCACTAATTTTCATAGGAGAAATGAAAAGGTTAGTGAAATTTCTACTCCATATTTCCTCTAAAAATAACATATTGAAACCAATACTTGTTCTGAACAAAAAATCGTAAAGAATTGCACATGATAGAATTACACCTACAGCACCACTATAGTAAGTACTGTGCTCTGCAAAAAAATTTGAAATAAATCCCCATAAAGTTATTTGAATTGAGGGCCAATATATTAAGTCAAGGATTCTTGGAAATGATCTAGTGATTAAGTAAAAATGTCTTAAAAAAAGTCCATAAATTCTTGTAAAATTCATCTTTTATTTCTCGCTATTTCCAAAAACACCTCTTCTAAATTTTTTCTACCATGTTTCAATATTAAATCATTAGGCGTTCCTCTATCTACGATAATTCCATCTTTCATCATTAAAACAGAACCACACAATCTTTTAACTTCATCCATATTATGTGAAGCAAGTAAAACTGAAATTTTTTTTTCTTTTTTATAATTTTCTAAAAATGTTCTTACAAAATCTCCTGTTTCAGGATCTAATGAAGCCGTTGGCTCATCCAATAGCAGTACCGTAGGGTCATTTATTAAAGCTTTTGCCAAACTGACTCTATTTTTTTGTCCTGATGAAAGTTCACCTGTTATTTTATCTAAAAGATCAGATAGTCTAAGTTTATCTGAAAGATAATTAATTCGATTTTCTAAATCTTTAACGTTATATAATTTTCCATAAACAATTAAATTTTGTTTAACTTTCAATTTTTTAGGAAGCTCTATATAAGGGGATATAAAATTCATTTTATGTAAAAGAGATATTTTATTTGTCTCGATATTTTTTCCATTAATTAAAACTTCACCTTTAGTAGGTTTTAATAACCCTAGTATCATTCCAATGGTGGTTGTCTTCCCACATCCATTAGGACCCAATAAGCCAACAATTTCATTTTCACCAATTTTAAAATTTATATTACTGACAGCATTCTTTGATTTATATTTTTTAGTGAGATCTATTACTTCAATTGAATTTGTCATTTAATATTTTGACGCTCTCTCTAGACGATCATTAATTGTTTGCCCTATTCCAATATTAGGAATTTTTTCAACAGCAATTTTTTTGTACCCTTTATTTTTAATTTTTCTTATGAGAGGATATAAATTTCTTGCAGCTTTGATCAAATTATTATTTTTACTGAGAAAGAAATAATTTTTAGAATTTATTTTTCTTTTTTTTATTAATACAAATGCCTCTCCTTTATTTGGTTTTTTTACATTCATCCTTAAAGGTATTCCAGGAGAATAATGAAGAGAAAACAGACCTGGTGAAATCTTGTTTTTAGATTTATTCTTTATTAATATTTGTTTTTTTATTATTTTTTTAATCTTTGAAACGCTTAAACCTCCTAGTCTTAATATTGATGCATTATCTGTAAGATTAATAATTGTAGATTCTACTCCAATTGTACACCTCCCCCCTTTAAGTATATATTTTAATTTTTTTCCAAATTCTTCTTTTACATCAGAGGGCTGTACAGAGCTCAGTTTTGTGGAAATATTTGCACTTGGTGCAGCTAACGGATAACTTAAAACTTTAAGTAATCTTCGCAGTAGTGGGTGTTTGGGAAATCTAATAGCAATTGTATTTTTATTGTTGGTTACAAATTTTGATATTTTTGAATTTTTTTTTAATTTTAAAACATATGTAATTGGACCAGGTGAAAATTTATTATACAGTTTTTTAAAATCCTCATTAATTATACAATCGTGTTCAAGAGCCTTGAGATTATAGTAGTGAACAATTAAAGGGTTGTTAGAAGGTCTTTTCTTTAATTTGAATATTTTTTTTACAGAGAAATCAGAATAAGCATTCCCAGCTAATCCATAAACTGTTTCTGTTGGTACTGCTATACATTCGTTACTGTCTAAATATTTTTTTGCTTTTTTGATATTTGATTGATTAGATTTCATGTAATAATTATTAATATATGAAAGAAAAAAATTTACCACTTGATTATCAACACAGCTCTTTAGATGAGCTCACTGAAAAAGCAAATAGTATAATTGAGTCATTAGAGAATGAAAAAAATTTAAATAATTCTGTTGATACTTATCAAGAGTTATTAAAATTAAATAATCTTATTGAAAAAAAATTTCAAAAAAATCTCAAATCTATAAGTGAAACTACAAATAATAAAATCAAGGAAATTGTAAAAAAAAAATGAAAAATGAAGTTAATAAAATTGCAAAAGATACAAATTATTTTTTAAAAAAATTTATTAATAATCAGAATAGCTCTCATCTTATCAACGCAATGAAATATGGTTTATTTCCAGGAGGAAAGAAAATTAGATCAAAAATACTAATAGACTTTGGTTCTTTATTTTCAATTAGATACAAAACTTTAATACAGATTGGTGCAGCAGTAGAATGTATACACGCTTATTCTCTTATTCATGACGATTTACCTTGTATGGATAATGATAAAATTAGGCGGGGAAAAGCATCAACGCATATAAAATATGGAGAGTCTACAGCGGTGTTAGCTGGTAATTCACTTTTGACAATGGCATTTGAAATTTTATCAAACAAAAATTTAGATTTATCTGAAAAGACTAAAATTAACTTAATAAAAAAATTGTCTGAATGCTCAGGACATCTTGGTATAGCAGGTGGTCAATACCTAGATTTGAATTATGAAAAAAAAAAAGTATCAAGGAATAAGATTATTGATATGGAAATTAAAAAAACGGGAATGTTATTTAGTTTTTGTTGTGCAGTCCCAGCAATAATAAAAAATAAAAAAAATTTAGAGATTAGGTTTTTTGAAAATATTGGATCTGATATAGGCTTATTATTTCAAATTTCTGATGACTTAATTGATTATAAAGGAAATTCAAAAATAGCTGGTAAAAAAACAGGTAAAGATCAAAAAAAAGGTAAAGCAACACTTATTGGTTTACTTGGTTATAATAATGCGGTTAAATATTGTAATAGTTTAATTATAAATATTAATAACAAATTGCAAAAATACAGCTCTAATTCAAAAAAAATAAAACAAACTTTGAAATATATTTTAGACAGAAATAGATGATACACAAAAGCACATTTTTAAAAGATATAAATTTTCCATCTGATTTAAGGAAAATTTCTGAAAAGGATTTACCAAAAGTTGCAAATGAAGTTAGAAATGAAATGATAGATGCTGTATCTCAAACAGGTGGCCATCTAGGTGCAGGTTTAGGTGTTGTAGAACTAACTGTGGCACTTCATTATGTATTTGATACACCAAATGATAAATTAATTTGGGATGTAGGACATCAATCCTATCCACATAAAATTTTAACAGGAAGAAAAGATAAAATTAGAACTTTGAGACAAGGTAATGGATTATCGGGTTTCACAAAAAGAACTGAAAGTGAATATGATCCTTTCGGCGCTGCTCATAGTTCAACATCAATTTCTTCTGCACTAGGTATAGCTGAGGCAAATAAATTAGAAAATAAATCCTCAAACGTAATAGCAGTAATAGGAGACGGAGCGATGAGTGCTGGTATGGCTTATGAGGCAATGAATAATGCAGGTGCTTCAAAAACAAAAATGATTGTTATTTTAAATGACAACGATATGTCAATCGCAAAACCTGTTGGAGCGATGAGAACATATCTTGCAAAATTATTGACTGGAAAAATATATTTTAGTTTTAGAGAGACTATTAAATTAATTACTTCTGCATTTTCAAAGAGGTTTAGTGCTAAAGCAGGAAAAGCAGAGGATTTTTTAAGATCTGCATTTACCGGTGGTACTATGTTTAATTCATTAGGTTTTTATTATGTGGGACCAATTGATGGACATGATTTATCAACTCTCGTTCCAATTTTAAAAAATGCTAGAGACTCAAATCATGAAGGTCCAATTATGATTCATATTAAAACACAAAAAGGTAAAGGGTATAGTTATGCAGAAAAAGCCAAAGATCATTATCATGGAGTTTCTAAATTCAATGTAGACACTGGAGAACAGAATAAAAGCGGATCTAATTTACCATCTTATACAAAAGTATTTGCAAATACTCTTGTAAAGCATGCAAAAAAAGATAGTAAAATTGTTGGAATAACAGCAGCAATGCCAGGTGGAACAGGAATGGATATCTTTGGCAAAGAGTTTCCAAAAAGAATGTTTGATGTTGGTATAGCTGAGCAGCATGCCGTAACATTTGCCGCTGGTATGGCAACAGAAGGATACAAGCCCTATGCTGCAATTTACTCAACATTTTTACAAAGAGCTTACGATCAGGTTGTTCATGATGTTGCTATTCAAAGCTTACCAGTAAGATTTGCAATTGATAGAGCTGGATTAGTTGGGGCTGATGGATCAACACATGCTGGTTCATTTGATATTACTTATTTATCAACTTTACCAAATTTTATTGTAATGGCTGCAAGCGACGAAGCAGAACTGGTTAAAATGATAAATACCTCAGTAGATATTGATGACAGACCAAGTGCGATTAGATACCCAAGAGGAGTAGGTGTTGGAGTTGAACTTCCATCAATAGAAGAAAAAATTGAAATTGGAAAAGGAAGAATAATTCAAAACGGTAGTCAAGTATGCCTGTTAAGCTTGGGCACAAGACTTGAAGAATGCAAAATAGCGGCGGAACATTTAAAACAAAAAGGAGTTTCAACTACTATTGTTGATGCAAGATTTGCTAAACCCTTAGACGAAGAATTAATTATTAAATGTGCTAGAGAGCATGAAATTTTACTCTCAATTGAAGAAGGTTCAATTGGAGGGTTCGGTTCGCATGTAAAAAACTTACTTGCTGACAAAGGGATATTTGACAAAGGTCTAAAATTTAGATCAATGAATTTACCAGACAAGTTTATTGAACAAGATACCCCGAACAAAATGTATGAAACTGCTGGATTAAATGCTTCTCAAATTTCCAAGAAAATTTTAGATATTTTATTTAACAAAAATTCTATCAAAGTTGTAAAAAATTAATTATTCTACTGACACTGAGCTTTATTCATTAGATAGTGATCTAATAAAACACAATTCATCATTGCCTCACCAACAGGTACAGCTCTTATTCCAACACATGGATCATGCCTTCCTTTAACAGATATTGTTGTATTTTTTCCAAATTTATCGACAGTATTTCTTGTTGTTAAGATTGAAGATGTGGGTTTTACAGCAAATGAAGCAATAATTTCTTGTCCAGTTGAAATACCACCCAATATTCCGCCGGCATTATTTGAATTAAACCTTAATTTTTTACCTTTTTGTGAAATTTCATCTGAGTTTTGTTCACCACTTAGTTGTGCAGAATTCATTCCTGCACCAATATTAACTCCTTTAACAGCATTAATACTCATAAAACTAGATGCTATATCAGAGTCTAGTTTTGAGTAAATAGGTGCGCCCAATCCTACCGGAATTCCTCTCGCTCTTATTTCAATTACTGCACCGCATGATGATCCGGATTTTCTTACTCCTAATAAATATTTTTCCCAAAGTTTAAGCATCGATTTGTCAGGACAAAAAAATGGATTTTTTGAAATTATTTTGTCATTCCATTTGTTAGTATCGCACCCTAATATACCTAATTGAGTTACAGCACCAACAACTTTGAATTTTTTACCCAATTTTTTTTGTAAGACTAACTTTGCTATTGCACCAGCTGCAACTCTTGATGCAGTTTCTCTTGCAGAGGATCTTCCACCTCCTCTATAGTCTCTAATTCCATATTTTTTGAAGTAGGTAAAATCAGCGTGTCCAGGTCTAAATTTATCCTTAATATTTCCATAATCCTTGGATCTCATATCTTTATTATAAATAATTAAAGATATTGGTGTACCAGTAGTTCTGCCGTCAAAAACTCCAGATAATATTTGAACTTTATCATCTTCTTTTCTTTGTGTCGTAAATTTTGATTGTCCTGGTTTTCTCTTATCCAGTTCTTTTTGTATATCTTTTTCACTTAAATTTATGTTTGGTGGACATCCATCAACGATACAGCCAATAGCAGGACCATGAGATTCACCCCAAGTAGAGAAACGAAATAGCTTTCCAAATGTATTAAATGACATTATTTATATTATATAGATTATTTTGTTTAAATTATGAATCAAAAAAACTCACTTGGGCTAAATAGTTGTTTCTTGGATTTAGATGATCCAATTCATTTATTTGATACTTGGATGGAAGAGGCAAAAAAAACTGAGCCAAACGACCCAAACGCAGTAGCGTTAGCAACATCAAGTAAAAATAACTTCCCTTCGGTAAGAATGGTCTTATTAAAAGACTTCAATCAAAATGGATTTGTATTTTATACAAATTTAGACAGTCAAAAAGGACATGAACTAAAACAAAATCCAAATGTAGCAATGTGCTTTCATTGGAAAAGTTTACTAAGACAAATTAGAGTTAATGGCACTGTTTCATTGGTACCTAATGAAGTCGCAGATGATTATTATAATTCAAGAAGTTATGAAAGCAGAATAGGAGCATGGGCATCTAAACAAAGTAAAGAACTCAAAGATAGAGATCAGTTAGATAATTCTATAGAAGAATATAAAAAAAAATATACAGACAAGAATAAGGTTCCAAGACCGAACTATTGGTCAGGATGGAACTTATCTCCCTCAAGCATTGAATTCTGGCTTGATGGAGACAATAGGATTCATGAAAGATTAAAATATACAAAAAATTCTAAAGGACAATGGACCAAATCTCTTTTGAGCCCTTAAAAACTTCTAGATAAGCTAAATGTTGTCAATTTTTTTAAAATTTCTTTTTCTTTAGTATCTTTAAAAACACTTAATGAATTCGACGCAAGATTAATATAATGTTGTGCTTTCTGGTAGCACTCATTTATAATTTTATGCTTATTTATTAAAACAATTATTTTATCTAAATCATCTTTATCTCTTGTATCTTTACTAAACAAATTAATTAAATTATTTTTTTCCCTGATCTCCAGCTTCTGATAAAGTAAAATTATTGGAAGTGTAATTTTTCCTTCAAAAAAATCTTGTCCTATTTTCTTTCCAAATAATTTAAGTTCAGCGTTGTAATCAAGTGTATCATCAGCAATTTGGAAAGTAAGTCCAAGATTTCTACCATAAAACTCAAGAGCATCTTTTTCTTTTTTATTACTATCAGATAAAATTGCACCAACCTTTGTAGATGCTGCAAACAACTCAGCAGTTTTTGCAGAAATAATTTTTAGATAAGTCTCTTCTAACATATCTACTTCACCTTTATGTTGAAGCTGTAAAACTTCTCCTTGTGCTATTTTTGATGAAGTAGATGATAATAATTTCAGAACTTCTATATTGCCATCTTCAACCATCATCTCAAAACATCTGCTTAGCAAATAGTCACCTAATAAAACTGACGAATGATTATTCCAAACTTTATTTAAAGTTTCTTTTCCTCTCCTAACCGCACCTTCATCTATAACGTCATCATGCATTAGTGTTGCACTATGAATTAATTCAACACATGCAGCTAAATTCACATCTCTTGAACCTTTTGTATAACCACATAATTTTGCAGCTCCTAAAGTTAGTAGAGCTCTCAATCTTTTACCACCAGTTTTCAAATGATAGTCAGTCATTTTTTGAACTAGTTCTACATCGCTAATTAATTTATTTTTAATTTTTTCCTCAGTTAAAATAAGCTTATCTTCAAGAGAATCCTTTAGTTGAAAATAAGAATTATTTATCTGATTTCGGAGCTGTACAACTGATCCCATATTAAAATTAAACTAGTATAATTAACTTTTATTTATTACTTATCAATTGACGCACCTTATTCTTCAATTATAAGTAGACTTTATATTCAACTAATAATTCTATAAGAAATATTTATGTTCTCTTTTTTTAAAAAGAAAAAAATAGTAGCTCACCTAAAACTTAGCGGTGTGATAGGAAATGCAGGAAAATTTAAACAAGGTATAGATTTTGCTGGCCAAGAGGAGATCATTAAAAAAGCTTTTTCATTGAAAAAAGCAAAATGTGTTGCAATTACTATAAATTCACCAGGTGGATCTCCTGTTCAATCCCATCTAATTTATAGTTTTATTAGACAGCAAGCAAAAAAAAATAACAAACAAGTAATAGTATTTGCAGAGGATGTAGCAGCGTCTGGAGGCTATCTCATTGCATGTGCAGGTGATGAGATTTATGCAAACTCAAGTTCTATTATAGGATCAATTGGAGTTATTTATTCTTCATTTGGTTTTACAGAATTAATAAAAAAAATTGGTGTTGAAAGAAGAGTTCATACTGCTGGCAAAAATAAAAGTACTCTTGATCCTTTTCTTGAAGAAAAAAATGAAGATATAGAAAGACTTAAAAACATTCAGTTAGACTTACATAAAGATTTTATTGATGTTGTTGAAAAAAGTAGAGGTACTAAATTACAAAAATCTGACGTAGAACTTTTTTCAGGTGAATTTTGGTCAGGAAGTAAATCAAAAACTTTAGGATTAATAGATGGAATAGGAAATGCTCACGAAATTTTGAAAGAAAAATATGGAGATGATGTAATTATTAAAAAATTTGAAAAGACCAAAGGATGGTTAAGTCAAAAACTTTCTTCCTCTAATCAAATAGATCAATTTGCAAATATTTTAGATGAGAGGTCAATCTGGCAAAGATATGGTTTCTAAAAATAAAAATAAGAATAAAAAAAAACAAAAACCAAAATTTCAAACGTTTCAAGAAACTATTTTAAATCTTCAAAAATTTTGGAGTAAACAAGGGTGTATTATTCTTCAGCCATACGACATGGAAGTTGGAGCTGGTACGTTCCATCCAGCTACAACTCTTAGATCATTGGGCACTCAGCCTTGGAAAGCCGCTTATGTTCAACCATCAAGAAGGCCAACAGACGGTAGATATGGTGAAAATCCCAATAGACTTCAACATTATTATCAGTTTCAAGTTTTGATTAAACCTTCACCTGAAAATATAAAAAAGCTATATCTAAATAGTCTTACTACAATTGGAATTCATCACAAAGATCATGATATCAGATTTGTTGAAGATGACTGGGAAAGTCCTACATTAGGTGCAGCTGGTTTAGGTTGGGAAGTTTGGTGTGATGGAATGGAGATTACTCAATTCACTTACTTTCAACAGATGGCAGGTTATGAATGCAAACCAGTCTCAGTAGAAATTACTTATGGTTTAGAGAGGATCTGTATGTTTACCCAGCAACAAAAAAATGTTTATGATTTGTTGTGGAATGATGAGGATGTAAAATATAGAGAAGTTTTTCATCAAGCTGAAAAAGAGTTTTCTGCTTACAATTTCGAGCATGCAAATGTTGAACAATTATTCAAAATGTTTGATATGCATGAGTCAGAAGCAAAATCATTAGTTGAAAAAAAGGTTTCACTACCCGCGTATGATCAATGTTTAAAAGCAAGCCACGTATTTAACGTTTTAGATGCAAGGGGAGCAATAAGTGTTGCACAAAGAGCAGGTTATATTGGAAGAATTCGTGACATCACTAAGTCTGCTGCTGGGATCTGGATAGATAGTCAAAATTAAAATGTCTGAGTTTTTTTTAGAACTATTTAGTGAGGAAATACCTGCAGGTCTTCAAAAAAATTTAAGGGAAAATTTATTGAAATCTTTTAATGATTTCTTTGACGAGAAATTTATTTCATTTAAAAGAAGTTCTTCCTATTCAACCCCGAATAGATTGGTAATATTATTTGAAGGACTTCAAAAACAAACAATTCTGAAGTCTGAGGAAATTAAAGGTCCTAGTACAAAAGCCCCAGATCTAGCTATAGAGGGCTTTATACGATCAAATCAAATTCTAAAACAAAATCTTTATGAAAAAGAAACTGAAAAAGGTAATTTTTTCTTCTTTAAAACAAAATCAAAAAAACTTTATACCCACGAGTTATTAGAAGAGTTTGTTCCAAAAATATTAAATAAAATTCAATGGAAAAAATCAATGCGTTGGGGGGAATTTAGTTTAAATTGGGGTAGACCACTAAAGTCTATTTTGGCAATATTTAATAAAAAAACACTAATATTTAAATTTCATCATATTCAGTCATCTAATTTAACTTTTGTAGATAAAGATTTTGAAGAAAAGAAAATAAAATTTTCTAATTTTAAGAAATATAAAAATTTCTTTAAAAAAAAAAAAATAATAATTGACCCTGTTGAAAGAAAAAAAATTATTGAAAAAAAATTTCAATTACTTTTGAAAACAAAAAATATTGTTATAGAGCAAAATCCAAAGCTGTTGGAAGAAGTTGTTGATTTAATAGATCAACCCAATGTTCTTGTTTGTCAGTTTGATAAAAAGTTTTTAAAAATGCCAAAAGAGATCCTAATAATAACTATGCAATACCATCAAAAATATTTCCCTACTTTTGATAACAAAGGCGGTATTACAAATGAATTTTTAGTTGTTTCAAACAAAAAAGATCTAAAAGGGTTAATAAAGATAGGTAACGAGAGAGTAGTAGAAGCAAGACTTACTGATGCAAAGTTCTTTTGGCAAAAAGATAAATCTAAAAATTTAGTAAAACAAGTCTCAAATTTAAAATCTATGAATTATTTTAAAGGTTTAGGAAGTTATTTTGATAAAGTTCAAAGAATGAGAAAGCTAGCAGGAATGCTTTCAGATGAACTATTAATAAGCAAAGAAAAAGTTGAATTATCAGCATCAATCTCTAAAGTCGATTTATTATCTGAACTCGTGGGTGAATTTCCTGAGCTTCAAGGGATTATGGGTGGTTATTTTTCTGAGGCACAAGGTTTTGATAAGGATGTAGCACTATCAATAAGTGAACAATATTTACCTTCAGGGTCTGGTTCTAAGGTTCCCAAAAAACCTTTTAGTATAGCACTAGCTCTATCAGATAAAATAGATACCCTTGTAGGTTTTTTTGGAGTTAACCAAAAGCCAACAAGTTCTAAAGACCCATTTGCTCTAAGAAGATTAACTTTAGGAGTAATTAGAATAATTGTAGAAAATAAAAATCATATTAAAATAAGAGATTTGATTAACTATTCAGCATCACTTTACATAGATCAAGGCTTCAAATTTGAAAATAAACTGCTTCAAAAAGAACTTTCTGAATTTCTAATGGACCGACTAAAATTCTATATGAAGGAAGAAAATATTCGTAATGATATTATTCAAGCATCTATCAATTCACATAATTTAGATCAACTTTTAGTAATTTTTGAAAAGGCAAAATATTTAGACAAAATAATTTCTAAATCAAATGGACACGAAATAATATCAAGCTATAAAAGAGCCTCAAACATCTTAGAAAGTGAGTTGAAAGGACAGAATTTGGGTCTTTCAAATACAACCGATCCTGGTGTTTTCAAGACAGATTTTGAAAAAAATTTGTTTAAAAAAATAAATGATTTAAGGAAATATTTTTCTTCAATTAATAAAGATGAAGTTTATTCTGAAACTCTAGATAACTTACTAGATGCCAAAAAGGTAATTAACGATTTTTTTGATAATGTTGTAGTCAATGACGTTGACCCAGGTATTCGAAAAAATAGACTAGAACTTATTCAAATCTTATGTAAAACCTTCAACAACTATGTTAACTTTTCTTTAGTAGACTCCCAAAAATGAAAAAACTAATTTTAAATTTTAAATCTAAAGATAGCAAAAAAATTAAATTCCCCAAAA
The DNA here is from genome assembly GCA_902622795.1 of uncultured Pelagibacteraceae bacterium. GTDB lineage: Bacteria > Pseudomonadota > Alphaproteobacteria > Pelagibacterales > Pelagibacteraceae > Pelagibacter. Next base: position 76,166 of record CACNRD010000002.1, read on the forward strand.
ATTTTTTGGGTGGAAAAGGTGCTAATCTTTCAGAAATGGGTCGAATGGGCTTACCAGTCCCACCTGGATTTACTATTTCTACAAAAGTATGTGATTTATTTTATAGAGATAAAAAAAAACTTAATAAAAATATAATTACATCAATTAAAAAAGAATTAAAGGTTGTTGAAAAAGAAGTTTCAAAAAAATTTGGTGATTTAAAAAATCCATTATTACTTTCAGTAAGATCTGGAGCAAGAGTTTCTATGCCTGGTATGATGGATACAATTTTAAATTTAGGATTAAACGATAAAACTGTTAAAGCTCTAGCGTCAAAAACCTCTAATGGTCGATTTGCCAAAGATAGTTACAGAAGGTTTATTCAAATGTATGGCAATGTGGTAATGGGTGTTGAGGGGTATCATTTTGAAGAATTAATCGAAAATTATAAACTTACAAAGGGTGTTTTGTTAGACACAGATTTAGATGAAAATGACTGGGATGGACTAATTGAGGATTTTAAAAGAACAGTTAAGGAAAAAGCAGATAGAGATTTTCCACAAGATGTTCATGAACAGTTGTTAGGAGCAATCAGTGCAGTATTTTTGTCTTGGGATAGTAAGAGAGCAAAAATCTATAGAAAATTAAATCACATACCTGCAGAGTGGGGTACAGCGGTTAATGTTCAATCAATGGTTTTTGGAAACATGGGAGACGACTGTGCAACTGGTGTTGTTTTTACAAGAAATCCATCAACCGGTGAAAATGAAATTTATGGAGAATATTTAATTAATGCACAAGGAGAAGATGTTGTAGCTGGAACAAGAACTCCACAATACATAACTAAAAAAGCTAGACAAAATGCTAAAGTTAAAGATTTATCAATGGAAGAATCTATGCCTAAAGTTTACAAACAACTTTACAAGATCCTAAAAAAATTAGAGAAGCATTACAAAGATATGCAAGATGTAGAGTTTACAGTTGAAAATAAAAAGCTGTGGATGCTTCAAACACGTTCTGGAAAAAGAACTGCAAAATCTGCAGTTAGAATTGCAGTTAACATGGTTAAAGAAAAATTAATTTCAAAAAAAGAGGCTGTGTTAAGAATTGATCCACATTCACTTGACACACTTCTTCATCCAACTCTAGACGAAAAAAGTTCAATAAATATAATTGCAAATGGCCTACCTGCTTCACCAGGTGCTGCAAGTGGTAAAGTTGTATTCACATCTGAAGAGGCAGAAAGGCTAACATCCATGATGCAGGACGCAATATTAGTTAGAGTGGAAACCTCTCCAGAAGATATACAAGGAATGCATGCAGCTAAAGGAATATTAACTGCAAGAGGAGGGATGACAAGTCATGCAGCAGTCGTAGCAAGAGGAATGGGAAGGCCTTGTGTTTCTGGGTCAAGTGAAATTGATATCAATTATGAAAATAAGTCATTTAAAACAGCATCAATTGAAATTAAAGAAGGAGATATAATAACTATAGACGGCTCAACAGGAAGAATAATCGAAGGCACTGTTGCCACTGTAAAGCCAGAAATATCTGGTGATTTTTCAAAATTAATGTCGTGGGCTGATAGTTACAGAAAATTAAATGTAAGAACAAATTCAGAAACTCCAAAAGATACTAAAACTGCTAAAGACTTCGGTGCTGAAGGCATTGGACTTTGTAGAACTGAACACATGTTTTTTGATGAAGAAAGAATTATATCTGTTAGGGAAATGATCCTATCTAAAACTAAAGAAGACAGAGGTAAAGCTTTAGATAAACTCTTACCACATCAAAAAAAAGACTTTATTGAAATTTTCAAGATTATGAACGGCTTACCAGTTACAGTAAGATTGTTAGATCCTCCGCTACACGAATTTTTACCAAGAACAAATAAAGAAATCAGCGAATTAGCAGAAATTGTTAATCTTTCGATAAAAGAAATTGAAACAAGGATAGAAGAACTTCATGAACAAAACCCAATGTTAGGTCACAGAGGTTGTAGATTAGCTATATCATTTCCTGAAATATATGAGATGCAATGTAGAGCAATTTTTGAGGCATTATGTGAGCTTAAAAAAAGTAACATTAAGTCAGCTTTTCCTGAAATAATGATTCCTCTAGTTTCTACAGAGGCTGAAATTAAAATAATGAAAGATTTAGTCAAAAGGATAGCAACTATAGTTCAAAAAGAAAATAAATTAAAAATAGACTTTATGGTTGGTACAATGATTGAGCTTCCAAGAGCAGCCATTAAGGCAAAAGAAATAGCAAAACATGCAGAATTCTTCAGTTTTGGAACAAATGATTTAACTCAAACCACTTTTGGAATAAGTAGAGATGATAGTGGAAAATTTTTAAATGATTACTTAGAAAATAAAATATTTTCTATTGATCCTTTCGTATCAATTGATGGAGGGGTTTCAGATTTAGTTGAGATTGCTGTAGCAAAAGGTAAGAGCCAAAATAAAAAGATCAAACTTGGTATATGCGGAGAGCATGGAGGCGATCCTAAAAGTATTTCTTTTTGTGCCAAAGTAGGACTTAATTATGTTTCTTGTTCACCTTATAGAGTTCCAATTGCTAGATTAGCGGCTGCACAGGCAGAACTTAAAAAATAATTTACTTTTATTTAAATCAAATATTTATAATTAAAAACAATTGCTTTTCTTACAGCACCTGTTTTTTTGAGGTATACCCATATGAACTCCTGATTGGTCAGAAAGTAGAAGAGTGCCTTTTTTCCAAGCACTGGAACAATATCAAGAAGGAAATGATTTGTTATATTTAAAAGATGATTTGAGGGCAAAATTTCTTCAAAACATAATCGATGATTTTGCTAATGATATAATAGGTGGAGACATATACGTAAAAAAAAAAAGATATAGATATCTGCAAAACTAATGTTATTTATATATGTAATTATAGTAGATTAAATAAAATATTATAAAATTTATGAATAATAAAAAAAATTTACCTTCAAATAAAAACTTTGGAATTGTCTTTTCTATAGTCTTTTTAATATTAGCATTATATCCCTTATTAAAAGATGGAGAAATTAGAGTTTGGTTTATTGTAATTTCTTTAATTTTTTTGAATTTAGCTTTGGTAAATTCTAAACTTTTAACACCTTTAAATAATTTATGGTTTAAGTTTGGAGTTTTTTTGGGAAAAATAATTTCTCCTATAATTATGGGAATAATATTTTTTTTAGTCGTAACACCTATAGGTATTTTTATGCGAGGGCTTGGAAAAGATGTCTTAAATTTGAAATATAATAATAATAAATCTTACTGGATTAAAAAAAATGATCCAAAAAGTAAAATGAAAAATCAATTTTAAATGAGTTTTATAAAGGAATTTTGGGAGTTTTTAAAAGTAAGAAAAAAATATTGGCTATTACCAATTATTATTGTCCTTGCTTTATTTGGGGGATTAATAGTGTTAACCCAAGGTTCAGCAGTGGCTCCGTTCATTTATACAATATTTTAAAGTGAGTTCTATATTAGGTATCTCAGCATTCTATCATGATAGTGCGGCATGTATTTTAAAAGATGGAAAAATAATTGCAGCAGCACAAGAAGAGAGGTTCACTAGAAAAAAACATGACTTTAGTTACCCTTATAATGCTATTGAGTTTACACTTAATTTTGTAAATTTAAAACTAAGTGAGATAGATCAAATTGTTTTTTTTGAGAAACCTTTTTTAAAATTTGAGAGACTCTTGGAAACTTATGTAGCTTTTGCTCCAAGAGGATTTGTTTCTTTTAGTAAAGCTATGCCCTTATGGATTAAAGAAAAACTTTTTCAGAAAAATTTATTATTTAATAAACTTAAAGAACATGACAAAAACTATAAATCTGATGAAAATATTTTCTTTTCAGACCATCATTTAAGTCATGCAGCAAGCGCTTTTTTCCCTTCACCTTTTGAGGAGGCTATAGTCTTAACTGCTGATGGTGTGGGAGAATGGGCAACTACAACTGTTGCTATTGGAAATCGTAACAAATTAGATATTAAAAAAGAAATTCATTTTCCTCATTCACTTGGTTTATTGTATTCCGCTTTTACTTATTACTCCGGATTTAAAGTAAATAGTGGTGAGTATAAACTCATGGGTTTGGCACCTTATGGAAATCCTATTTATGAGGATAAGATAAATCAATTAGTCGATATTAAAGATGACGGAACTTTTAGATTAGATCAGAAATATTTTAATTATTCTACAGGATTAACTATGACTAGTAGTAAATTTCATGACTTGTTTGGTCAAGAGCCAAGAAATCCTAAACATCAGAAATTAACCCAGTTTCATATGGATATAGCTGCTTCAATACAAAAAGTTACTGAGGATATTATGATTAAATTATCAAAATCAATACGAAAAGAATACAATATAAAAAATTTATGTTTGGCTGGTGGAGTAGCATTAAATTGTGTTGCAAATGGTAAAATTTTAAAAGAAAAAATCTTTGATAATATTTGGGTACAGCCTGCAGCAGGTGATGCTGGTGGTTCATTAGGTGCGGCTTTAGCCTTATGGTATTTGGACCAAGGAAATGAAAGGAAAATTAATTCAAATGATGATATGAACGGCTCATATTTAGGTCCTGAGTTTACTCAAAATCAAATTGAAGAAGAACTTAAATCATTAGGAGCTATATATGAAATAGTTGAATATGAAAAATTAATAAATCAAACATCAGAATATTTAAGTAACGAAAAAGCTATTGGATGGTTTCAAGGTAGAATGGAATTTGGACCTAGAGCTTTAGGAGGAAGGTCAATATTAGGCGATCCACGTTCTGAAAAAATGCAAAAAAACTTAAATTTAAAAGTAAAGTACCGAGAAAGCTTCAGACCTTTTGCACCATCAATTCTCAAAGAAGATTTATCAAAGTGGTTTGAACTAAATATTGAAAGTCCATATATGTTGCTAGTAGCTGAAATTAATTCTAAAAAAAAAATAAAAATGACAGAAAAACAAAATCAACTTTTTGGAATAGATAAATTAAATATTAAGAGATCTGAAATACCAGCAGTGACACACGTTGATTATTCTGCCAGAATTCAAACTGTAACTCAAAAAAATAACAAACCTTATTATGATTTAATTTCAAAATTTAAAGAAAAAACTGGCTGTCCTGTAATTGTAAATACTTCATTTAATGTGAGAGGAGAACCGATAGTCAATTCTCCAAAAGATGCATTTAATTGCTTTATGGGTACAGAACTAGATTATTTAGTTATCGGGAACTGTATATTAGATAAAAATAAGCAAAATTCTAAAATTAAAAAAGATTATAAAAATAAATTTGAGCTAGATTAATTATCATTTAGAATAAATTTAAATTCGTTAAATATTATATTTGCAACTAAATTTGCTCCTTCAGGTGTAGTGTGAACCAAATCATATAAACTATTTTTTGTAAAATCTATTTTATTAAATAAATCTATACAAAAAATTTTGTTTTTTTTACAATTTTTCATAATTATTTCTGAATATTGTTTTTCTTTGGAGTAGTAATTTATATCGTTTATTGAATAGATTTCATTATTTATAATTTTATGTCTTTGAGTTCTTTGAGTTATGAAAATAGGTATTGAGTTATTTTTTTTAGTTAATTTAATTAATTTATCAAGTCTGTAATTGAGTTCTTTAATATTTTCATCATTAATTAAAAAAGATGTTTCAATCGGTTTATATTTAAGTTCTCTTATCTTGTGGCCAACATTCAAAACATCTTTCAAATAATATTTACGATATATTAAATAATAAGATTTATAAATAATTCCATTATTCTCTTTTAACCAATACTTTATTACTTGGAAGTAATTTAAATTTTTTGTACCACGATCGGATAATTGTCTTTCTTTAGAAAAATATTCGTTAAGTCCTATATAAAAAAAAATATATTTTGTTTTAAAATTTTCAAGTTTAGGGAACCAATTTTCAAAGTTCCAAATATGGCCATAAGTCGATTGACCATCTATACCTGCGTTTACTATATCAAAATTAAGGTTAGGATAAAAATTGTTAATCTTTGTTTCAAGTTGCTCTGACCACGTATCACCCGTTTCTAAATATCTTTCATCTGTAGTACTACCTCCTATGGTTAAAATATCAATTTCATTAATATTCTTTCTTAAACCTCTAAAACCGTATTTATCTTTTTTATAATTTATGATTCCATTGGGTTTATATAGATCATTTTTATATGAGTAATTCGCTGAACATAATAAGTATGTGCAATCTAATTTACTAGAAAAAAATTTGTTTCCAAAAATTAACTCAATTATAGATATCAACAATAAAAATATTAAAAAATTAATTAATAATATTTTTATATTTTTAAACATATAATAAAATAAAGTTTTTTTGGTTATATCAAAATATTTTTTATTTAGAATTTAAATATGATTTATCAAAGATTAGTAAATATTTTTTATTACTGAGGAAACCAATATTAATAAAAAATTAATTAATTTAATCCTTTTAGATTAAGATTTTTGTCTAATCAATATCCACTACTTACATTGGATGCATGACTTCATAAAATTATTGAATATTAAATAACGTTGATATTGTAAACTAAATTAACAACTGAGTAGGGGCGTTCTGTTGCCAGGTGCCCCAAACCCCGTCTACTTAATTAACAAAGTTAATTAGGCAGCAAGTGCGTAACTTTCGTTAGCAATTATAAATTAGCCCGTTACGGTGGAACAATCCCGAACGAAAGAATAGCCTTTAGACATTCGTCGAATCTAGTTCACCCCCATAAGTTGCAATGGTGGAGGTGGTGGGTACTGCCCCCACGTCCGCAATGGTTATTACGAAATTCGTTTATCGTCGTAGTTGGAAAACCAACATTATTAATATAAAAGGAATTACAATAGATTCAATAACAATCATGAAACTTACAAAAGAACAAGCAGAAGAAATTAAAAATCAACAATCTCAAAGAAATCAAACTAAAAGAGTTACAGTAAAAGAACTTGAAAGTGTCCTATACGAGGCAATTCCTGCCTTAGACCATGGTTTTGTTCGTGTAGTTGATTATATGGGGGATGATACTTCAATTGTTCAATCAGCAAGAGTCTCATATGGAAAAGGAACTAAACAAGTTTCAACTGATAAAGGATTAATCAAATATTTAATGAGGCATTGGCACAGCACTCCATTTGAGATGTGTGAAATAAAGTATCATATAAAGTTACCAATATTTATTGCTCGACAGTGGATTAGACACAGAACTGCTAATGTTAATGAATATTCTGCAAGATATTCCATTTTAGATAAAGAATTTTATCTACCTGCGCAAGAAAACTTAGCTGCTCAATCTACTAGCAACAGACAAGGTAGAGGAGATGTATTAGAGGGTAATCAAGCAGAGGAAGTTTTAGAACTTTTAAAAAGTGATGCTGAAAGAACTTACGACAATTATGAAACAATGCTTAATGAAAGATTTGACGGCTCAACTATAGATGAAAATAAAAAAGGCTTAGCAAGGGAACTTGCAAGAATGAATTTAACTCTAAATACTTATACCCAATGGTACTGGAAAACTGATTTATTAAACCTAATGAATTTCTTAAGATTAAGAGCTGACAGTCATGCACAATATGAAATAAGAGTTTACGCAGATATAATGTTGGATACTTTAAAAAAATGGGTTCCTATAACTTATGAAGCTTTTATGGATTATAGAGTTGGGGGTACAGAAGTTTCAGCTAAAGGAAAATTAATTATTCAAAAACTTATTAAAGGAGAAAATGTTGACGCAGATAGCTCAGGTCTTTCAAAAAGAGAGTGGAATGAGCTAATGATTGCCTTTGATCTTAAAGATAAGTTGATTTAATTTTATTAGCAAAATCCAAATATATTTTTGAAATTTCATGATCTGGATTTGCCTCAACTAACGGTTTTCCTTCATCTGAAGTTTTCCCCACTTCAGGATTAATTGGTATTTCACCTAAAAATTCTTTTTGAAATTCTTCGGCAGTTTTTTTAACACCTCCCTCCCCAAATATTTTATATTTTTTACCATCATCTCCAATAAAAAAACTCATATTATCTACTAACCCCAAGATTTTTACCCCAAGTTTATCAAACATTTTAATACCTCTTTTGACATCTAAAAGAGCAACTTCTTGTGGAGTTGAAACTATTATTGCGCCATCCATTTTTATTTCTTGTGAAAAAGTTAGTTGTGTATCTCCTGTGCCAGGTGGCATATCAACAATTATGAAATCCAAATCTTTCCAATTAACTTTTTGAGTAAAAGTTTTAATTGCACTTGTAACCATTGGGCCACGCCATATCATGGGTGTCTGCTGGTCAGCTAAGAAACCAATTGACATACATTGGATATCATACTTTACAATAGGTTCTAATTTTTGACCGTCACTTTTGGGTTTTTCGTTAATATTAAACATTTTTGGAATTGAGGGACCATAAATGTCCGCATCTAATAATCCTACTTTACATCCAACTTGTTTTAAGGCTAAAGCTAAATTTGTAGCAAAAGTAGATTTTCCAACTCCACCCTTTGCGCTTGAAATTGCTATTGTAAATTTAGTTCCTAATATTGGATTTTTTGTGAATTTTTTAGGCTCAAGCTTCTGTTTCATTGCGGCACTAAGTTCAGGCTTTTTCTCTGACATACAACTATCATTACTTGTTTTTTGTAATAAAGACACTATATACTTTGACATATGTCAGATGATTTCAGAGGTAGAGGCGGTAGCCCATGGGGATCACCTCCAGGTGGAGGAAATAATAATGGATCAGGTAGAGGTCCAACACCTCCAAACATTGATGAAATCATAAAAGAGATTCAAGATAAAATTAAAAAATTTTTACCTGGTGGAAAATCATCAGGTGGTAAATCTGTTGGACTAATATTATTAGTTTTAGCTTTTGTTTGGTTGGCAAGTGGACTTTATAGAGTTCTACCTGACGAACAAGGTGTTGTACTAAGATTTGGTAAGTTTATTAAAACTACTCAACCAGGTTTAAATTATCACATACCATTTCCAGTAGAAAATGTACTTACACCTAAAGTTACAAAAGTTAACCGAATTGATATTGGTTTTAGATCTGAAAGAGATAGTGGTTTCTCAACAGGTGGTGGTGTTGCTGATGTTCCACAAGAAAGTTTAATGTTAACTGGAGATGAGAATATTGTGAACATAGATTTTTCTGTATTCTGGGTAATTAAAGATGCAGGAAATTTTTTATTTAAAATTCAAGATCCAGAAGGAACAGTTAAAGCAGCTGCAGAAACAGCTATGAGAGAGGTTATAGCAAAAAGTGATATTCAACCAATTTTAACAGAGGGTAGATCTAAAATTGAGGTTGAAACACAAGAAATTATACAGAATATTTTAGATGATTACGAAAGTGGAATTCAAATTACACAAGTCCAAACCCAAAAAGCTGATCCACCAGATCAAGTAATTGATGCGTTTAGAGATGTACAGGCTGCAAGAGCAGACATGGAAAGATCTAAAAATGAAGCTGAAGCTTACGCTAACGATGTTATCCCAAGAGCTAGAGGGGAAGGTCAAAAAATCTTGCAAGCTGCTGAAGCATATAAAAAAGAAGTTGTAGCAAAAGCAGAGGGTGAAGCCAGCAGGTTTGTATCTATTTATAACGAGTATAAAAATGCAAAAGTAGTAACACAGGAAAGAATGTATCTGGAGACTATGGAAAAAGTATTAGCAGATATTGATAAAGTAATTATTGAAAAAAACGCAGGTTCAGGCGTGGTACCTTACTTACCTCTTCCTGAATTAAAAAAGAAAGCAACTAATTAAATGAAAGCTGGAAAAATTTTAGGTGGATTAATTATTGCAATAGGTGTTTTAGCTTTTTTATCTGTAATTATTGTTAAAGAAGTTAATCAGGCTATTATTCTTCAATTTGGAGATCCAAAAAGAATAATTACCAAACCAGGTTTAAATTTTAAAATTCCATTCATTCAAAATGTTGTATATCTTGATAAAAGAATATTAAATTTAGATACCCCTCCCGAAGAAGTAATTGCTTCAGACCAAAAACGTTTAATTGTTGATGCCTTTGCAAGATTTAAAATTGTCGATCCTTTGCAGTTCTATATTTCTGTTGGGGATGAAAGAGTAGCACGATCAAGATTGTCAACAATTATAAATTCAAGAATAAGAAATGTTTTAGGTCAAGAAGAACTACAAACATTACTTTCCCAAGACAGATCAAAACAAATGTCCTTAATTAAAGAGGGTGTGAATAATGAAGCTAAAAATTTTGGTATAACTATCGTTGATGTAAGAATAAAAAGAGCTGACCTTCCACAAGCAAATAGTGATGCAATTTATCGAAGGATGCAAACAGAGCGGGAAAGAGAAGCAAAAGAATTTAGAGCAAAAGGTGCAGAGATGGCAGTTACGATTACTTCAACTGCAGATAAAGAAGTTACAGTTATTTTAGCAGAGTCTCAAAAACAATCTGAGATTATGAAAGGGGAAGGCGATGGTTTAAGAAATAAAATCTTTGCTGATGCCTTTGGTCAAGATCCAGAATTTTTTGCGTTTTATAGAGCAATGCAGGCCTATGAAAAAGCATTGATTGGAGGAGAAACTTCTCTGATACTATCTCCTGATAGTGAATTCTTCAAATTTTTTGGAAATATAAAACCTGAAATTCAACAATAATTTTTTAAATGAATGAGCTAGTCATAGCTTTTGGTTTATTCTTATTCATTGAGGGAATTTTATATGCCATATTTCCAGCAAAAATGAAAAATATGTTAAAAAAATTAGAACTTCTAAAAGATAGTCAATTGAGAACAGGAGGACTAATCTTTGCAGTTATAGGATTTATAATTATTTATTATATAAAAAGTTAAAATGAAAAAATTCAAAATTATATTTATAACTATAATTCTATCTTTTGGTTTTTTAACACAATCTTACCCAAAACCTGTTCCGGAGTCTTTTGCTGATCTTGCAGAAAAGTTAATGCCATCTGTTGTAAATATTTCAACATCAACGACAGTAGTTACAAAATCAAATCCACTTCCATTTCAATTTCCTCCAGGATCGCCTTTTGGAGATATGTTTAAAGAGTTTGGAGATCCTCAAGAAAGACAATCGGCTGCATTAGGATCAGGTTTTATAATTGATGAAAAAGGAATAGTCATAACCAATAATCATGTAATCCAAGATGCTGACGACATAATTGTTAGAGTAAATGGTGATCAAGAATTTAAGGCGAAAGTTTTAGGTGCAGATCCACTAATGGATATAGCTGTTTTGCAGTTAGAAACTGATGAAAATTTTATACCTGTTTCTTTTGGTGACTCTGATAAAGCTAGAATAGGAGATTGGGTGATTGCAATTGGAAATCCTTTTGGTTTAGGGGGTACAGTTACAGCTGGAATTATTTCTGCAAGAAACAGATCAATTGGACTATCTAGATATGAGGATTTTATTCAGACAGATGCTTCAATTAATTCAGGAAATTCTGGTGGTCCCTTATTTGATATGAAGGGAAATGTTATAGGAATTAATACTGCAATTTTAGGTCGAAATGGTTCAATTGGTATTGGATTTTCAATTCCGTCAAACAGCGCTCAAATTGTAATTAATCAACTGATAGAATTTGGAGAAACTAAAAGAGGATGGTTGGGAGTAAGAATACAAGATGTTACTAAAGAAATTGCAGAGGTTGAAAAACTAGACAAACCAAGAGGTGCTTTAGTTGCAAGTGTTGCTGAAAACAGTCCATCAGAAAAAGCTGGAATAAAAGCTGGTGACATTATTTTAGAATTTAATGGGGAAAGAATTAATCAAATGAAAGAACTACCAGCGATTGTTGCTAGAACACAAGTTGGTAAGAATGTTGAAGTTAAAATATGGAGAGATAAAAAAGAAATTATAAAAAAAGTTCTACTTGGAAGACTTGAAACATCAGAAGATTTTAAAGTTAGTGAAAAACAAAAAGAAATAGATACTACTGGTCAAATAGAAGATTTAAAAATAACTGTAAGATCTCTTAACAAAGAAGATATAAAAAATCGTAAGCTGCCAAATCAAACTACTGGACTTGTGATCACGAGCATTCAAAATAACAGTCCTTTAGCTGGCTCAATTCAAGTGAATAGTATTATTGTCGAGGCTCAAAAAGAAAGAATAAAATCTATTGATGATTTAAAAAAAATTACCAAGCAAGTTTTAAACTCAAATCAAAAAACAATATTGCTTTCAATCTATAATAATCAAAATAAGAGAAGATATATTGGAATTAAGTTAGACTAATCATGGATTTTAAGTCCAAGATTATACTAATTTCTGGACCAACTGCTTCAGGAAAATCGAGTTTTGCTATTAACCTTGCCAAAACAGTAAATGGGGAAATTATAAATGCAGATAGCATGCAAGTTTATAAGCAATTAAAGGTTCTTTCAGCAAGACCAGATCAAAGAAAATATCCAAAAATAAGACATCATTTATATGGCTTTCATGATGTTAAAAAAAATTTTTCAACTGGGAATTGGTTAAAATTAGTTTTGAAAAAGATTGATGAAATAAAAAAAAGAAAAAAAACGCCAATCCTTGTAGGAGGTACAGGTTTATACTTTAAGGCATTAACTGATGGACTAGTAAAAATTCCAAACATACCTATAAAGATTAGAAATCAAATAAGATTAATGCATTCAAATGTAGGTCAAGATAAGTTTTATAATAAACTTTTAAAACTTGACCCAGCTTCTAAAAATAAAATTAATCCAACTGATCCACATAGATCCATAAGAGCCTATGAAGTAAAATTATATACCAAGAAATCAATTCATGAATGGTACAAAAATACTAAATCTAATTTTCAAAAAAGTGATTTTTATAAAATTTATATTAACTTTCCCCGTTTGGAATTGATTGAGAGAATTAATCTCAGATCTAAGGAAATGATTGAAAATGGAGCAATTAAAGAGGTAAAAAATTTTATCAAATTAAAGGTCAAAAAAGATAAAAGTGTTAATAAGGCTATTGGTATCAATGAAATCAGACAATACTTGAATAATGAAAAAGGATTGGAAGATATTATTGAAAATATATCAATAAAAACTAGGCAATATGCTAAAAGACAAAGCACATGGGCAAGAGGCAATATGAATACTTGGCTCAAATTAAAACCAAACGAGTTAAATAACTTTTTAAAAAAAATTTAAATATCTCAATCAAAACTTGACCAATCAGCACAACTTCAGCTAGATTGCGAAATGCCAAAATTATACACAGGAGCAGAAATTGTTTTTAAATGCCTTGAAGATCAAAAGGTAGAACATATTTTTGGATATCCTGGTGGAGCAGTTTTACCAATTTATGATGAACTTAAAAATCATACTTCGATTAAACATATATTGGTGAGACACGAACAAGGTGCTGGTCATGCAGCTGAGGGATATGCAAGATCATCAGGTAAGCCTGGAGTTGTTTTAGTTACGTCTGGGCCTGGTGCTACCAATGTTGTTACAGCGTTAACAGATGCGTATATGGACTCGGTTCCTTTAGTTTGTATCTCTGGTCAAGTTCCAACACATTTGATAGGAACTGACGCATTTCAAGAATGCGATACCACTGGTATTACTAGGCCCTGCACAAAACATAATTGGTTAGTAAAAGATATAAATGATTTGTCAGAAATAATGCACGAAGCATTTAAAGTTGCAACCACAGGAAGACCTGGTCCAGTTTTAGTCGATATTCCAAAAGATATTCAATTTGCGAAAACTAAATATAAAAAACCTAAAAAAGAAAAAAAATTAAATAGAAAATCTAAAAATGAATTTTCTCAAAAACAAATAGATCAATTAATTGATTTATTAAAAAATGCAAAAAAACCTGTTATTTATAGTGGTGGTGGAGTAATTAATTCAGGCCCTAAGGCAAGTGATGCATTAAGAGAGTTTGTCGAATTAACAGGATTTCCAATCACCTCTACCCTTCAGGGTTTAGGTGCATATCCTGGTGATGACAATCAATTCCTTGGGATGTTAGGCATGCATGGAACTTATGAAGCCAACAATGCTATGCATGATTGTGATCTTTTAATAAATATTGGTGCAAGATTCGATGATCGTATCACTGGAAAAATAGATGAATTTTCGCCAAACTCTAAAAAAGTTCACATTGATATAGATCCTTCGTCAATAAATAAAATTATTAAAGTTGATCTTGCTATAGTAGGTGATGTTACGAAAGTAATCGGTAAAGTAAACAAAACAATATTGAAGAAAAAAAATGGCCACAGCAAATCTAATAAATCAAATATTGCTAAGTGGTGGGAACAAATACAAAAATGGAGAGGCAAAGATTCCCTTAATTTTGTTAATAGCAATGACAGTATAAAGCCTCAACATGCAGTTCGCAGATTGTATGAGTTAACAAAAGATAAAGATACTTATGTAACAACTGAAGTCGGTCAGCATCAAATGTGGGCAGCACAACATTACAAATTTAATAAACCAAATAGATGGATGACATCTGGAGGTTTAGGCACAATGGGTTATGGGTTACCAGCAGCAGTAGGTGTACAAATTGCACACCCTGAAAAGTTAGTAGTTGATATTGCTGGTGAAGCATCTGTATTAATGACAATGCAAGAAATGTCCACCGCAGTTCAATACAATTTGCCAATTAAAATTTTTATTTTGAATAATCAGTACATGGGAATGGTGAGACAATGGCAAGAGCTTTTACATGAAAAAAACTACTCAGAGAGTTACTCTGAAGCACTTCCCGATTTTTTAAAAATGGCCGAAGCTTATGGCTGTAAGGGAATTAAAGCAGAAAACCCTTCTGAGTTAGATGAGAAAATTCAAGAAATGATAGATTATAAAGGTCCAGTTATTTTTGATTGTCATGTTGATCCTAATGAAAATTGTTTCCCAATGATACCTTCAGGAAAACCTCACAATCAGATGATCTTAGGACCTAATGATCAAGAAGAGAACAAAATCAAGGGAAAAGGCAAAGCTTTAGTCTAATTAAAAATGCCAAAATCAAAATCAGCTTATAGTGTTCCGACTAAAAAAGAGAAATCTGATACATATATATTTGTAGTATGGGTCGACAATGAGGCTGGAGTACTTGCAAGAGTAGTTGGACTATTTTCTGGTAGAGGATACAATATTGAGTCTTTAGCAGTTGCAGAGGTAGATGCTGTTAAAAATATTTCTAGAATTACAATTGTTACAACAGGGACACTACAAGTAATCGATCAAATCAAGCTTCAATTAGCTAAATTAGTGCCTGTTCATAAAGTTGCAGAATTTAAAAGAGAAGATAAAAATGTAATATTTAAAGAAATGGCATTGTTTAAAATAGTTGGAAAAAAAAAGAAAATGGAGAAGTGTTTAAATGCTTGTAAAAAATTTGATTTAGTTATTTTAGATGAAACTACAACATCTAAAGTTCTTCAAATAACAGCACTTAGAAGACAAATTGATAAACTCAGTAAAAAATTAAAACCTTGGGGACTTATTAGCGCTTCTAGAACTGGGGCTGTTGCGATGACAAGAGGTGCCAAAATATTTAATTAATTATAAAGGAGACAGAATATGAAAATGTTTTACGAAAAAGATGCAGATGTAGATTTAATTAAAAATAAAAAAATTGCAATTTTTGGTTATGGAAGTCAAGGACATGCTCATGCATTAAATCTTAAAGATAGTGGTGTGAAAGATATTGTGGTTGCACTTAGAGATGGCTCATCAAGTGTGGCAAAAGCTGAGTCCAAAGGTTTAAAGGTTATGAATTTATCAGATGCAGCCGCTTGGGCAGATGTGGTAATGATTTTAACACCAGATGAATTACAGGCAGAAATTTATAAAAACCATATAGAGCAAAGAGTAAAAGAAGGATCAAGTATTGCATTTGCTCACGGATTAAATGTTCACTACGATTTAATCAAAACAAGAAAAGATTTAGACGTGTTTATGGTTGCACCTAAAGGGCCTGGTCATTTGGTTAGAAGTGAATTTGAAAAAGGTGGTGGAGTACCGTGTTTATTTGCAGTACATCAAAACGGATCAGGTAAAGCAAGAGATCTAGCATTATCATATGCCTCGGCTGTTGGTGGTGGAAGATCTGGAATTATTGAGACCACTTTTAAAGACGAAGTTGAAACAGATTTATTTGGGGAGCAAACAGTTCTTTGTGGAGGATTGGTAGAATTAATGAAAAATGGCTATGAGACTTTAGTTGAAGCTGGTTACGAACCTGAGATGGCATATTTTGAAACTGTACATGAAGTGAAACTAATTGTTGATTTAATTTATGAAGGTGGAATTGCGAATATGAATTACTCAATATCAAATACAGCTGAGTATGGTGAATACCAATCTGGACCAAAAATAATTAATAAAGAAGAAACTAAAAAAAGGATGAAGGAAGTATTGTCTGATATTCAATCAGGAAAATTCACTAAGGAGTGGATGGATGAATGTAAAAACGGACAGAAAAACTTCTTAGCAACTAGAGCTAAGTTAGCAGAGCATTCTGTGGAAAAAATTGGTGCTGAACTGAGAGCTATGATGCCGTGGATTGGTAAGAAAAAACTAGTTGATAGTGACAAAAGTTAGATTTTCATCAAGACCCAAAAAGGTCTTATAAATATATCTAAAATTTAACATTTATTTTGCAATCTCACTTATAGATTGTAATATGAATTTCCAATAAAATTTAGTTATGAGCAGTAAAGATAGAATTATAATTTTTGATACTACAATGCGAGATGGTGAGCAATCACCAGGTGCGTCTATGAGTTTGGAAGAAAAAATCCAAATAGCAAGAGTATTTGACGAATTAGGCGTAGATATTATTGAAGCGGGTTTTCCAATTGCATCACCAGGAGATTTCGAGGCAGTAAATGAAGTAAGTAAGATTTTAAAAAAATCTATTCCTGCAGGATTATCAAGACATTCTAAAAGAGACATTGATAGAGCTTATGAAGCTTTAAAACATGCTCCAAGATTTAGAATCCATACATTTATTTCAACAAGCCCTCTTCACATGAAGCACAAATTAAATATGTCGCCAGAAGATGTTTATGAGTCTATTGGACAGCATGTAGCTTATGCTAGAAAATTTACTGATGATGTTGAATGGTCATGTGAAGATGGTACGAGAACAGATATGGACTTTATGTGTAAGACTGTCGAACTTGCAATTAAAAATGGAGCAACAACAATAAATATTCCTGATACAGTTGGTTATACTATTCCATCTGAGTTTACAAAAATTATTGAAACATTATTAAATAAAGTTCCAAATATAGATAAAGCTATTTTATCTACCCACTGTCATAATGACTTAGGTTTAGCAGTCGCAAATTCTTTAGCAGGAGTTCAGGCTGGTGCAAGACAAATTGAATGTACTATAAATGGTTTAGGAGAAAGAGCTGGAAATGCAGCGCTGGAGGAAGTTGTAATGGCAATCAAAACAAGACCCGATTTAATGCCATATGAAACAGGGATTAATACAAAACTTCTTAGTAAAGCATCTAAAATTGTGTCAAACGCAACAGGTTTTCCTGTACAATATAATAAAGCAATTGTTGGAAAAAATGCTTTTGCCCATGAGGCAGGTATACATCAAGATGGTATGCTTAAAAATAGACAAACTTATGAAATTATGACACCTGAAAGTGTTGGTGTTAAACAAACCTCATTAGTAATGGGTAAACATTCTGGCAGACATGCCTTTAAGGATAAATTAAATAGTTTAGGGTATCCAGATTTAACTGATGACGTTGTTGGTAATGCTTTTGCTAAATTTAAAGTATTAGCAGATAAGAAAAAACATGTTTATGATGAAGATATTATTGCACTTATAGATGATAGTTTAATTATTGATAACAAAGTTAATGCAATCAGTCTTAAATCTCTAAAAGTTTTTGCTGGAACAGGCGAACCTCAAAGAGCAGAAATGACTTTGGATGTATATGGTGATGTAAAAAAAGCATCAGAAACTGGAGATGGTCCAGTTGATGCAATTTTTAAATGTATTAAAACACTATTTCCTCATGAAGTTAATTTGCAATTATACCAAGTTCATGCTGTAACGGAGGGAACTGATGCACAAGCTACTGTAAGTGTTAAAATTGAGGAAAATGGAAAAACTACAGTTGGGCAAGCTGCTGATACGGATACTCTAGTAGCATCAGCAAATGCTTATATTAATTCTTTAAATAAAATGATTATTAAACGAGATAAAACAGCTCCAATGGAGCAAGAAAGTCAGAAAGTAAGAGGGATATAATGGGATTATTTGATAGTGTAAAAAAAATATGGAGCCAAGATATGGCTATTGACCTTGGAACTGCAAACACACTTGTGGTTTTAAAAGGTCAAGGAGTAGTTCTCAATGAACCTTCAGTTGTTGCAATAGTTGATCAAGGTGGAAAAAAAAATGTATTAGCTGTTGGAGATGAAGCAAAGACAATGCTTGGAAGAACACCTGGAAATATAAGCGCAATTAGACCTTTAAGAGATGGGGTAATTGCTGATTTTATAGTCACTGAAGAAATGATTAAACATTTTATTAAAAAAGTTCATAAGGGAAGCACATTTGCAAATCCTAGAATTTTGATTTGTGTTCCAACTGGCTCAACTCCAGTTGAGAGAAAAGCAATTCAAGATAGTGCTCTTGCAGCAGGTGCTAGAAGAGTTCAATTAATTGAAGAACCAATTGCAGCAGCAATTGGAGCAAATCTTCCTATTTCTGAAGCAACTGGCTCAATGATTGTCGATATTGGAGGTGGCACAAGTGAAATTGCAGTAATGTCTTTGGGTGGATTAGTTTATTCTAAATCTTTAAGAGTTGCTGGTGACTCAATGGACATAGCAATAGTAGATTACATGAGAAAAGAATATAATTTATTAATTGGTGATACTACAGCTGAAAAAATTAAAAAAGAAATGGGCACAGCAGTTCCAACTGGTACAAACACTTATCCAGTTAAAGGAAGAGATTTAAGATCAGGTACTCCTAAGGAAGTTAATATTACAGAGGAAGACACCGCTGAAGCCTTAAACGACATAATGAAACAAATGGTTGGTGCAATTAAAGATGCATTAGAGAATACACCTCCTGAGTTATCAGCTGATTTGGTTGATATGGGTTTAACTTTAACAGGGGGCGGAGCCTTGTTAAAAAATATTGATAAAAGATTTTCTAAAGAGACAGGTTTACCAGTACATATAGCAGATGACCCATTATCTTGTGTGGCTGTTGGTACAGGTAAAGCTTTGGATCAAGAAGAAACTTTTTCCACTATGTTATCTGAATATTAAAAAAAGATGGCTACAGGCAGAGACGATTTTGTAATTGCCTTTAGATCAGCTTTTTTAAAAAAAAAAGATAAACAAAAATTTTCATTACTTAGTCTAATTCTTCTATCAATTGTTGTAATTATTTTAAGTAATATAAAATTTAAACCTATTCAGTTTGTAAAGATTGGTATTAATGAAATTATTTATAGATCTTCATATATAGCATCTAAACCTGAGAATTATCTTCAGGAATTAACTCTTAAGATCAAAAATCATATAAATTTATTTGAAAATTATAAAGATATAAAATTAGAATTAGAAAATTTAAAACAAGAAAAAATAACAAATAATTTTTTAAAATCAGAAAATGAAAAATTGAGAAATCTTATAAATGAAAATATAAATTCTGATGAAATATTAGCAAAAGTTTTAATTGATCGAGAAAGCCCTTTCCTAAAATCAATTATTTTAAATAAAGGAACTAAAGATAATGTAAAAATGGGAATGGCAATAATAGATGGTGTTTATCTTGTAGGTCAAATAATTGAGGTTAATTTCACAAATTCTAGAGCTTTATTGTTATCCGATCTTAATAGCAAAATACCATCAGTTTTAGCTCCACAAAATATTCAAGCAGTAGTTTCAGGCACTGGCAAGGATTATGGAATAATTGAACATACAAAAGATGATATTGAGAATGATTTAAATAAAATAGACTCAATAATTTATACCTCCGGTCTTGGAGGTCTTTTTAAACCTGGGATACCTATTGGAAAAATATCGAAAGATTCAAGAAATAAAGTTAATTTCTTTTCTGATTTTACACAATTAAACTATATTAAAATAGCTTCGTTTAGTGTTGGAGATAAAAATTAATGTCTTCTCTAAATAAAAGTACTTTTTTCAGAGCATTTTTATCCTACTTACCTTTGATAATATTGTTTATTTCTGTATTTAATGAATTTGATTTTAATTACTTAAAAATTGAAAATTTCTCTTTTAATTTTGTTTATATTCTAATTTATTATTGGTCTCTAAAAAATCCTGATAGCCTTGGATACTTTTCTATATTTTTAGCAGGAGTTATAAATGATGTTGTTATAGGTATTCCTATAGGAATTAGTAGCCTATGTTATTTAATATTATGCGCAGTCACAGCATACATAAGGAATATTACGTTAAGTCCAAACTTTGTAAAAGACTGGTTTTCTTTTTTATTTACAATGATCTTAATTAATTCAATACAGGTAATTATATTAGATTTGATATTTCTTATAGAAATTAATTACATTAGTTATGTAGTTAATACAGGATTTACATTTTTGTTTTATCCAATGTTTTTCGTAGTATTTAACTTTTTAGGTCAATTTATTTTACAAAAAAAAAATGATTAAAGAAAATTTAGGAATTAGAAAATCTGATGTAATAAATAGAAGAATGTTTATTGTTGGTGCCGCAAAAATAATTATCTTTACAGGAATTGTTGCGCGTCTTTTTTCCCTTCAAATTAATGAAAATAAAAAATATCTTACACTTTCTGATAAAAACAGGATTAGAGAATGGAGACTCCCACCTACAAGAGGGAACATAGTAGATTATTTTGGAAATATAATTGCAGGAAATTTAAAAGTTTATCAACTGCACATAATACCTGAACAAGTTGAAAACTTTAACTATCTTTTAGTAAGATTAAAAACACTTTTAAATCTAAGTGATAAAAAAATTCAGAAAATAGTAGATTTAAAAAATAAATTAAAACCTTGGGACAGTATAATTGTATCAGAGAATTTAAGTTGGAGCCAATTCTTAAAGGTTAACAATTATTTATATGATTTGGTTGGTGTTAAACCTGTAATGACAATTTCTAGAAATTATCCATATAGTGAAATGTATACTCATGTTTTAGGATATGTAAGTCAACCGAATGAAGAGGAAATATTAGAAAATGAAATAGTAAAAGAAAGGTTCGTTCCAGGTATGAAAATTGGAAAGTTAGGCTTGGAAAAGACATTAGAGAACCAATTAATAGGAACTAACGCAATTCAAAGATACGAGGTTAATGCTTATGGCAAAAGAATAAATCAACTCGAACATCAAAAAGGGCTACAGGGCAGTAAAATTAGATTAACCTTAGATACAGAAGTTCAAAAACTTTCTGCTCAATTGCTCTCTAATAAAGCAGGATCAATAAGTGTCATGGATATTTATACAGGAGATGTAATTGCTATGTATTCATCTCCTTCTTACGATCCAAATTTATTTTTATTCGGTATTAGCCAAGACGATTGGCAATTAATTAGAAATAATCCATTAAAACCTTTAATTAACAAAACTCTTTCAGGGCTTTATTCTCCTGGATCAACCATTAAGCCGATCGTAGCTCTTTCTGCTTTAGAGAACAATATTATCAATCAAAATTTTAAGGTTAAATGCACAGGTAAAACAGAACTATATGGTCAAACTTTTCATTGCTGGAAAGAAAAAGGACATGGTTTTGTAAGTTTAAAAAATGCAATGAAACAATCTTGTGATACTTATTTTTATGAAATTGCAAGATTGTTAGGAGTTGATCGATTAAATGTCACTGCAAAAAAGTTTGGTTTAGGTGAAAAAGTATTAGGAGAATATTTTGATAATGAAAAAAGAGGTTTGTTTCCAAATACTAATTGGAAAAAAAATAATCTTGGAAGAGGATGGGTTTTAGGTGAAACATTAATTACAGGAATTGGTCAAGGATATACTCAAACTACACCCCTACAATTATGTTTAATGACAGCTCAAATTGCAAATGGTGGATATAAAATCAAACCAAAAATTATAGTAAATGATGATCCTTTAACTTTAAAAGATGCAAAAAACTCAATGGAGCTTCAGTCTTTGCAAAAACCTAATACTAGATTATTTAACGATTCAAAAAATATTAAAATAGTTCAAGAGGCAATGTTTAGTTCTACAAATGAGCAATTTGGTACTTCTTACAGATCCAGAATTGACAATCCAAAATATCAATTTGCAGGCAAAACTGGAACTTCTCAAGTAAAAAGAATAAGCAAAAGAGAAAGGGAACTTGATCTAAAATTAGAACAAATACCTTATAAGGATAGAGATCATGCACTTTATGTTGCTTATGGGCCATATAAAAATCCAAGATATGCATTAAGTATAATTGTCGAGCACGGTGGTTCCGGCAGTAAAGCTGCCGCCCCAATGGCAAAAGAATTATTTAAATTAATAATCGATAGGGACGAACTTAGAGACAAACAATCTAACTTCGAAAATATAAATATCTAATGTTTCAAAGAGATACATTAAATTCAGAACTCTCATTTTTTCAAAAAATTAAAGAGATGGATTATACATTGTTGATTTGTATTATTCTTTTATCAATAATAAGTTTATTGGTGATGTATTCAACAGATGGTGGAGAGATACTTTTTCATACCAAAAGTCATTTTAGTAAACTAGCAGTTTTTTTTCCTTTGATGATATTCATTGCGTTTTTTAATATTAGATATTGGCATACTTTTGCATATTTATTTTACCTCTTAATCATTCTTTTGTTACTGTACGTTTCATTTTTTGGTCTTAAATCATCAGGCTCACAAAGATGGATGGATTTATATTTATTTGTTCTCCAGCCTTCAGAACTAATGAAAATTGCTATTATTTTATGTCTCGCAAAATACTATCATCGAATAAAAGTTGAAAATGTAAATTCTATGATAAGTATTATTTTGGTACTATCTATTATAATAATACCAATTATATTTGTAATATCTCAACCAGATCTTGGAACATCAGTACTAATTGCTATGAGTGGATTAATTATTTTGTGGTTAGGAGGGGTAAAAGTAAAATACTTTGTCTATTCATTTATAACTTTTTTAATATCTCTTCCTTTTATTATATCTTTTTTGAAACCTTATCAAAAATTAAGAATATTAACATTCTTAGATCCAGACAGAGATCCTTTAGGGGCAGGTTATCAAATTATTCAATCTAAAATTGCTATAGGATCAGGTGGGCTAGAGGGTAAGGGATTTTTAAAAGGTACACAAAGTTATTTAGATTTTTTACCGGAAAAACACACTGACTTTATTTTTACTTTATTTTCTGAGGAATTTGGCTTTATAGGATCTGTCGGTCTCTTAATTCTTTACGCAATAATTATATTCAGAATCATTCGCATTGGAGCACTATCAAGAAGTAATTTTTCTAAATTATTCTGCTTTGGTTTTGCTTTTTCAATTTTTATTTATATCGTGGTAAACTTGTCAATGGTTTTAGGCTTACTTCCAATTGTTGGTTCACCTCTGCCTATTATGTCTTATGGTGGTTCTTCAATGTTAGCCACCATGATAGGTTTTGGTATTGTCTTGAGTGCTAAAATTAATCGTAAACAAACAATTGCTTAATATTAAATTTCAAACTAGCATAATTTGTCACTCTTAATTTTTAATTGATTAATTGTATAAGAAGTGATGAGAAAAAATATAAAAATAGGAATAGTAGGTGCCGGTATACAAGGCGTTTCTAATGCTTTATTTTTACAAAAAAAAGGTTTTAACGTAACTATTTTTGACAGAGATAATCCTGGAGCACAAGCTGCGTCTTATGGAAATGCAGGGCATTTTTCTCCTTATGCGTCAGTTCCAATTAATAGACCTGATGTATTAACAGATGTTCCCGCGATGCTTATGAGTTCTTCTGGTCCATTAGCATTGAAATGGAACTATGTTCCAAAAATGATTCCATGGTTTTTAAAATTTATTATGAATTCAACAACAGATAAAATGATGCATACAGCTAAAAATATGCATCAAATTTTAAATCTAGCCTTACCGGCATATGATGAATTATTTGATGAAATAGATTTAGAAGGTTTAGTTGAGGAAAAGGGAATTTTATATATTTGGAATGATCAAAATTTAAAAAGCAGAGAACT
The DNA here is from genome assembly GCA_902622795.1 of uncultured Pelagibacteraceae bacterium. GTDB lineage: Bacteria > Pseudomonadota > Alphaproteobacteria > Pelagibacterales > Pelagibacteraceae > Pelagibacter. The sequence goes on from CACNRD010000002.1 coordinate 100,400, forward strand.
TGAAATTAATGTAAGAGAGGAATTGGGTGTTAAGCAACAATTAGTTAACAAAGCTGAAATTCATGACCTAGAACCACACATAAAACCTATTTACCATGCTGGAGTATATTACCCTTATGCGAGACACGCTCGTAATCCAAAAAAAATACTTTTAAAGTTATTTGATTTATTTTTAAAAAAAGGGGGTAAATTTAACAAAGTTAATATCAAAGATATTAATTTTGATGACGAAAAACCTGTTTTTAAAAGTGAAAATCAAAGTTATATTTTTGATAAGGCAGTGATCGCATGTGGTGCCTTTTCAAAAAAATTAACTGATAACTTTGGTGAAAAAATACCGCTGGATACTGAAAGAGGGTATCATGTTCATTTTAAAAACTGTGATCATTTACTAAGGAGACCTGTAATATTTTCAAATAGAGGTTTTGGAATAACTCCAATGGAACAAGGTTTAAGAGTAGTTGGAACTGTTGAATTTGGTGGTTTAGATAATCCTTTATCAAAATCAAGAGTAAAAAATTTAATTGATAACGCAAAATATATGCTTGGAGATCTACCCGAACATGAAGATGAGTGGTTAGGTTTTAGACCAACACTACCTGATTTTTTACCAGTTATGGGTCCATCGAAAAATTATAAAAATATATATTATTGCTTTGGACATCATCATTTGGGATGGACTTTAGGGCCAATATCTGGGAAGATTGTCTCAGGTATGATTGCTAATGAAAATACTAATTTAGATCTAAAACCATACAGTTCACTTAGATTTAATTAAGTGAGAGAGAGCTCTAATCCAATTGCATATTTGGTTTTAGTTTTAACTACTTTATTTTGGTCTGGTAATTTTATCGCAGGTAAATTTGCAAGCACATTTGGTATTCCACCCTTTTCTTTAAACTTTTATCGATGGCTACTTGCGGGACTAATACTCTTACCTTTAACTTATAAAGAAATACTAAATTTTAGATCAGAAATTTTTAAAAATATTGGTTCCTTTTTAATTTTAGGAATAAGCAGTATAACAATTTTTAATTCTATTGTTTATTACTCATTAAATTATACCCAAGTAATTAATGGAGTATTATTAATTTCAACAATTCCAGTCTGGATAATAGTTGTATCTACAATATTAAAAGTTGAGAAATCAAATATTTATCAGATCATTGGGGTTAGTTTATCTTTATTGGGAGTAATTTTTATAATTACAAAAGCAGATTTAAATTTGATCCTAAATTTGGATTTCAATAAAGGAGACCTTTCAATGGTTGTTGCAATGTTTTCTTGGGCAATTTATTCTGCATTTTTGAAAAAACAAAAATTTAAGATTTCTCAATTTGCATTATTAGAAATAATTATAATCATAGGTTTAATTTTTTTAACACCAGTCTTTTTGTTTGAACTAAATCAGGGAAAAGTTGTAGAACTTAATAAATCGTTTTTTATGATTTTGACTTATGTGGTTATTTTTCCAAGTTTACTTGCCTATTTTTTTTACATCAAGGGTATTTCAATAATTGGGGCAAATAGATCAGGCGCGTTTTTACATTTGATGCCAATTTTTGGAGCCATAATGGCACTTATTATATTTAATGAGAAATTTATGTATTATCATTTTTTAGGAGTTATTTGCATTATTGCAGGAATAACATTATCAAATAAAAAATTAAAAATTTAAATATGCTTAAAGTTGCTATTTTAGATGATTACCAAAATGTTGCTCAACAGTTTGTAGATTTAGGGAAATTATCTGGAAAATATGAATTTAAAGTTTTTAGCGAGCCCTTTATAGATGAGACGGATGCTATAGAGCAACTATTAGATTTTGAAGCATTGTTGATAATGAGAGAGAGAACACCGATTACTAAAAATTTAATTGATAATTTAAGTAGTTTAAAATTTGTTATCACCAGCGGGTTAAGGAATAAATCAATTGATTTAGAGGCTGCAAAAAAAAGAAAAGTAATTGTTTGTGGAACAGATATAAATAAAAACCCAACTCCAGAACTAACCTGGGCACTTATTCTAGGCTTGGCCAGAAATTTCAAGGAAGAGTTTGACAATATGTATCAAGGATATTGGCAAACAACAGTTGGAGTTGAATTAAAAGGAAAAATCTTAGGTTTAGTTGGTTTAGGTAGAGTTGGATCGCAAGTTGCAAAAATTGGAAAAGCTTTTGGCATGCAAGTTATGGCATGGAGTGAAAATTTGAATCTTGATACTTGTAAAGAATTAGATGTGCTTCCGTGCAGCAAAGATGACTTAATAAAAAATTCAGATTTTTTATCTATTCATGTTCAAGGTGGTGAAAGATATAAAGATTGTATTACAATTAAAGAATTTGATAATATGAAAAAAACATCGTTTATCATTAATACTTCTAGAGGAGAAATTATTAATGAAGATGATTTAATCATTGCATTATCAACTAACTTAATTGCTGGTGCAGGTATTGATGTGTACGAAAAAGAACCATTACCAGAAAATAATAAATTAAGATTTTTACCAAATGCATTATTAACCCCACATATAGGTTACGTTACCGCAGAAAATTATAGTACATTTTACAATCAAATGATTGAAGGTTTAGAGGCTTGTGTTAATGGTAAGCCTATACGAGTACTAGAGTAAAAATGGAACTTCCAGTTGTTAATCATGAGGATTATTTTGCAAAAATTGGAGATGATCACAAATTTCCAATTAATAAGTTTGGTGAATTAGCTAATTATCTAATTAAAAATAAAATAGTAGAAAAGTTTCATAAGCCTTATCCTTGCTCATTTGAGACTT
>CACNRD010000003.1:0-50000 GCA_902622795.1 uncultured Pelagibacteraceae bacterium
AGGAAAAACAAGTAAGAGGCAAGAGTATTTCTTATGGACTTTCTTCTTTTGGCTATGATGCAAGAGTATCAGAAGAGTTTAAAATTTTTACAAATGTTAATTCTGAGATTGTTGATCCTAAAAATTTCAAACCAACAAATTTTGTAACTAAAAATGTATCTGAATGTATTATTCCACCAAATTCATTTGTTTTAGCAAGAACTGTGGAAAAGTTTAAAATTCCAAATGATGTATTGGTTATTTGTCTAGGTAAATCAACATATGCAAGATGTGGGATCATTGTAAATGTAACCCCACTAGAGCCAGGGTGGGAAGGATATGTTACGCTTGAATTTTCGAACACCACACCTTTACCTGCAAAAATTTATGCAAATGAAGGTGTAGCACAATTTATTTTCTTAAAAGGAAATGAAAAACCAGAAGTGACTTATGCAGATCGAGATGGAAAGTATATGGGTCAAACTGGGGTAACATTACCTAAAGTTTAAATATGCAAAGACTAGAGATTCTTGGAGCGAACAAGCTCAAGGGACAAATAAATATTTCAGGATCGAAAAACTCATCATTACCAATTTTGGCAGCAACATTGCTTTCAAAAAATAAAATAACTTTAAAAAATTTACCAAAAGTTAAAGATATAGAGACAATGATTAATTTACTTCAATCATTGGGATCAATTACTAAATTTACTAAACAAAGTCTTGTTATAGATAATTCTAAACAAAAAAAAGTTTTTGCGTCATATAATTTAGTAAAAACTATGAGAGCTGGAATACTAGTGCTTGGACCATTACTTGCTAAGTTTGGCAACGCAAAAGTTTCACTACCAGGTGGTTGTGCAATTGGTACCAGACCTGTTGATATTCATCTTAAAGCCTTATCAAAGCTTGGAGTTAAATTTAAAATTTTAAATGGATATGTTCATGCTAATGCTCCAAAAGGACTAATAGGGACAAACATAAGTTTCTCAAAAATATCTGTTGGTGCTACAGAGAATTTAATTATTGCTGCTTGCTTTGCAAAAGGAAAAACTATTTTAAAAAATTGTGCAATTGAACCTGAAATAAAAGATTTAGTTAATTTTTTATTAAAAATGGGTTGCAAAATTAAATGGATTGGTAAACGTTCAATAAAAATCTCTGGAATAAAACAAATTAAAGAAATTAGTTATTCAGTTATGTTTGATAGAATTGAGGCTGGAACATACTTAATTGCGGCAGCATTGACAGAGGGAAAGTTACAAATAAAAAATGTGATACCCAAAATAATTAAAACAGAAATTGATGTTTTAAAGAAAATTGGGGCTAAAATAAAAGTTAATCACGATAAGATAAACATTGTAGGCAATAAAAAGATAAAAAATTTGGAAATTAAAACAGCTCCATATCCAGGTTTTCCAACTGATTTACAAGCCCAAATTATGGTTTTGTTATGTAAGGCAAATAAAAAATCAACAATCCAAGAGGATATTTTTGAAAATCGATTTATGCATGTTGCGGAACTAAACCGTATGGGTGCACAAATTTTAACTAAAGGAAACAAAGCTGTAGTTCAAGGAAATATAAATTTTGCACCTGCTGAATTAATGGCCACAGACTTACGAGCATCAGTTTCATTGGTCCTTGCAGCTTTAACAGCTAAGGGAAAATCAGTTATCAATAGAATTTATCATTTAGATAGAGGTTATGAAAATATAGAAAAAAAGTTAAAAAAGGTTGGGGCAAAAATACGCCGAGTAAAATAATGGAAAAAAAATATCTAGCAAAAATTATTGCAAACGATCAAGAGGGTTTACAAATGATTTCTGCATGCAGTGCTGGGGCAAAGGTAAAGGTTCTTGATATAAAATATCTTGCATCAAACAAAGTATTTTTGCTCTCAATAGAGAGAACAAAAGTCGAAACTGGCCAAGATAATAAAAAAATCAATAGTATTTGTAGGTTTGATTTCGTTGATAAAGTTAAATCTAAAAATATAGATCAGTCAAATCAGGAATTAGTTTTAGAATTAATTGGAATTGATTATTTGAAAAATAATACTGATTATGAAATAAGCTTAATTTTCAGTAACAATGCGCACATTGCTTTGACTACAGAAACAATTGAAGTAAGACTAGAAGATCAAAATGAAATTAAAGATTAATGAAAATACTAAATAGCACTAATAAGAATTTTAATAATTCTTTAAATAAATTACTTTTACAGCGAAAAAAAAAAATTCAATCTAGTTCTATCTCAGTGACCAGTATTGTTAGAGACGTGAAAAAAAATGGTGATAAAGCTTTATTGAAATATGAAAAAAGATTTAATCAAAACAGGACTATTGTTCCTACGTCAAATCAAATTAATAATTCAATAAAATCTTTAGATCAAAAAGTAAAAAAAGCAATTGATATTGCTTATGATAGAATTTACAAATTTCATTCTCTTCAAAAATTCAAAAATATTTCTTTTATAGATAGGTTTAAAAATAAACTTGAATATAAGTATTTACCAATAGACTCAGTTGCAATATATGTTCCTGGTTCTTCAGCATCTTATCCATCAAGTGTTTTAATGAATGCTGTCCCGGCAATTGTTGCTGGTGTTAAAAGATTAATAATGATTAACCCTGGTTTTAAAGGAAAGCAAAATCCAGCAGTTTTGTACGCAGCAAGAAAATGTAAAATAAAAGAAATTTATTCTATTGGTGGTCCTTCTGCAGTAGCTGCTGCTGCCTACGGAACAAAAAAAATTAAAAAGGTTGATAAAATTGTTGGTCCTGGAAACGCTTACGTGGCTGCAGCAAAAAAAGAGGTTTTCGGAGATGTGGGCATTGAAGGTATGACAGCTGGTCCCTCTGAGGTAACTATTGTTTGCGATAAATATTCAAATCCTGAATGGGTTGCAAGTGATCTAATAGGTCAAGCAGAACACGATAATCTTGCTCAATGTATTTTGATTTCAAAAGATAAAAAATTATTAGAAAAAGTAAAAATTGAATTAATCAAACAATTAAAAAAAATTCCAAGAGTATCTGTAGCTAGAAAGAGTTTAAATAATAATGGAATTTTGATGTATGTAAATTCAGACAAAAAAATTATTGAGATTGTAAATAAAATTGCACCAGAGCATTTAGAGTTAAATATTCAAAACTATAATTCTTATGTTTCTAAAATTAGAAATGCTGGATCTATATGTTTAGGAAAATATGCTGTAATGGCAATGACAGATTATAATGTCGGTTCTAATCACGTTCTGCCAACAAATGGATCTGCAAAATACTCGAGTGGAATTAGTGTGAATGAATTTTATAAAAGAATTTCTTACATAAACCTATCAAAAAAGGGTATTGAAAGTCTTGGACCATCAGTTATAACACTTGCAAATTACGAGGGGCTAGTCGGACACGCTCAATCAGTAATAAAAAGAATAAGGAGAAAATAAATTTGTCAAAACAAGACTTACTGGAATTTAAAGGTAAAGTAATTGATCTACTTCCAAATGCTATGTTTAGAGTTAAGTTAGAAAATGGACATACGGTTACGGCTCATACAGCAGGTAAGTTAAGAAAAAACAGAATTAGAGTTCTTCAAGGTGATAACGTGACGGTAGAAATGACACCTTATGACCTAACAAAAGGCAGAATAATCTTTAGAGGTTAAGATCCTGCCTCGGTAGCTCAGGAGTAGAGCAGAGCCCTGAAAAGGCTTGTGTCGGAGGTGCGAATCCTTCCCGAGGCACCACCATCTTCTTTTCGTCTTGAAATAATTTAAAAAAAAATTAACCTATTTACTATAATAAATAACAAAAGGACTAAGAAATAAGATGAGTACACTAACTGGTAAAATTAAATGGTATAATGGAAAAAAAGGATATGGCTTTATTGAAAGAGACGATAAAGAAAAAGACGCCTTTGTTCATGCCTCTGCTGTAAAAGATGCTGGAATGAGATATCTTAATGAGGGTGATAAACTTGAATTTACATTAGAAGACGGTCCTAAAGGTCCTTCTGCAGTTAATTTAAAGAAAGTAGACTAATTTCTTTTTAATATTTTAAGGACGTTTTATCTAATTATACTAGATAAACGTCCTTACTAAATTAGCTCTTGCGTTATAGTTGTTTTTCTCTAAAAGACTGCTGATGATTATAAATATTACATTTAGAGAGACTTCAAGAAGCACTCATAGAAATAGCTTCCATAGCCTGTAGGCTATTTATTTATAATATAATTTTAAATCCACAGAAAAATAATATAAAAACAAGGGATGCCTGGGTGGTGTAACGGTTAGCACGAAAGTTTGTGGAACTTTAAGTTTGAGTTCGATTCTCAGCCCGGGTACCAAAAAATGGATAAAGAAAATAAATTAGTACCTGGATTACCTTCAGGTTTTGAAGATCGTTGGAGTAATAAACTTCTTCTTAAAAAGAAGCTAGTAAAAGCTATTGAGAAAAATTTTATCAAGTTTGGAGCTGAGGCTCTAGAAACACCTTCGTTCGAAATTAGTGAAAATATTGGATCTTTTTTGGCAGAAGATGACACCAATCCTATGTCCGGTGTATTTTCATTCGAAGATGGAGAAAAAAATATTACTCTTAGATATGATCTGTCTAGTCCACTTGCAAGATTTGTGGCTCAAAACAACCAAGAACTTCCATCAATTTTCAAACGGTATCAAATTCAAAATGTTTTTCGTAACGAAAAAGCTGGTAACGGAAGGTATAGAGAATTTACGCAAGCAGACTTTGATATTGTTGGGAATGTTGATCCAGCCCAGGCAAATGCAGAACTTTGTAATCTAATATCAAATACATTATCCGACTGTGGTTTGAACAAAGATCAATTTACAATCAATGTAAGCAATAGAAAAATTGTGCAAGGTTTAATTAATGAATTAAAAATATCTGAAGAAAAACAGGTCAAAGTTATTAGAGCTATAGATAAATTAGATAAGCCAGGATTTGGTCTAAAGGGAGTTGAAGACTTATTAAAGAAAGAGAGAAAAGATCAAAGTGGAGCAATTACCAAAGGGGCTGATTTAACTGATAAACAAGTAGCACAAATATTAAATTTTCTAAAAATAAAAGATTTAAAAGAATTAAAACAAACCTTAAACAATCAATTATCTCAAGAAGGTATAAGTGAATTAGAAAATGTATTTGAAATACTTGGATATGCGTCAAATCTAAATCAAGTTAAAACAAACTTTACGATTGTGAGAGGATTAGCTTATTATTCAGATTTCATTGTTGAGACAAATCTAAATTTCAAAGTCACAAATAACAAAGGTAAGGAAGTTGATATTGGGAGTATTTGTTCAGGAGGAGCCTATGCAAAACTCATATCAAGATTTAGAGGGGTTGATATTCCAGGTACAGGAATAAGTTTTGGAGTTGATAGACTGTTATTTGCTCTAATGCAATTAGATCAAATTAAGGTAGAGGACCAAAAACCAGTATTAGTATGTGTAATGGATAAAAAATATTTAAAAAATTATTATGAATTAGTTGATCAACTAAGAGATAACAATATTAATGCTGAAATTTTTTTAGATAGTAAAAAAAACCTAGGTAAACAACTAACTTTTGCAAATAAAAGAGATTTATCAGTTGCAATTATTTGTGGTGAAAATGAATTCAAAGAAAACACTGTCACCATAAAAAATCTAAAAGGTATCAAGGGCAAAAATAATCAAACAATTCCAAAAGAAGATTTAATCAATGAAGTCAAAAAACTTATCTGAAAAAATCCTTAGATCAGTAAAATCTAGGGGTTTTAAATATATTGAGCTACCATCTGTAATAGAGGCAAATCATATTGTTCAAAGATCAGGAGAGAACTTCAGGAAATTCATGTTTTCTTTCACAGATATTAATGGAAAGGAATTATGTTTAAGACCTGACTTAACCATTGCTTCTTGTTTAAGATACTTAGAGGGAAATTTAAAAGGTAAAGAGAAAATTTTTTATAGTGGCCAAGCTTATCGAAAGGTTGAAAGCAAAAAAGATAAAATTATTAGAAACCAAATTGGATTTGAAATTTTAGGCTCTAAAAATGAAAAAAAAGATGATAACGAAATCATTACTGCGTCATTAAAAATACTTCAAGATTTTAAATTTTCATCAGGCACGTTAACCATTGGAAACATCGAGATATTTAATTTACTTATATCAAAATTAGATGTCCCCAAAAGATGGAAGTTACGTTTATCAAGACATTTTTGGAGAAAAGAGTATTTTAAAGACTTGCTAAAACGATTAGAGACAAACGCAGATATTGATCCAACAATAGTGGAAGTTGACAAAAAACGATATCTGAATTTACTCAAAGAAAATCCAGAAACTATGATTGCTGGAAGATCTGTTGGCGAAATCTTAAAAAGATTTGATGCAAAGATTAAAGATCCACGACAAGCAAATAGAGGTAAAAAAGTATCTAAAATTATTAATTCTTTTTTAAAGATTAAGTGCCCCATCAATAAAGCTGCAGAGGTATTAAATAATTTTTTTAAAACTAATAGAATTAATTTAGCTGTGGATCAAAAATATTTTCCAATCTCACATAATAAAATTTCTAAACTTAATGTAGTTTTTGATGCATCTTTTGGAAGGCAACAAGAATATTATACAGGATTGGTTTTCAAGATTGATATTAAATCTAAATCAAAGAATATTAGTATTATCAGTGGTGGGCGTTATGATAAGCTCATATCTGACTTAGGATCAAAAAACCAAGTTGCAGCTGTGGGCGCAGCGCTTAACCTAAATTTCCAATGATAATCTGGCTAGCTTCATATCCCAAAAGTGGAAATACTTGGTTAAGATCATTATTATCTAGCTATTATTTTTCTAGAAACGGTGAATTTAATTTTGAATTACTTAAAAAAATTGATCAGTTTCCAAGTGTGAATTATTTTAAGGATGACAAAGATTTATATTTAAAACCTGAAGACACTGCAGAAAAATGGCTAGATAAGCAAGCCGAAATAAATAGAGAAAAAAAATTACGATTATTCAAAACTCATAATGCAATCTGCAAAATAAACGGCAACAGATTCACAGATCCAAAAAATACTTTAGGTGGAATTTATATAGTTAGAGACCCTAGAAATGTTGTTACTTCACTGGCAAACCACTATCAGATAACAATTGATGAGGCTTATGAGTTTATGAAAGATAGTAAAAGAGCAATTATTGAAAAAAAAGGTAATAGATATTTAGGTTTTACGGCTTTATTTTCATGGGATTTCCATATCGATAGCTGGCTAAGTTATGAAAATTTTCCAATTTTAGTTATCCGATATGAAGATTTACAATCTGAAACTTTTCAAACTTTAAAAAAAGTAGTTAGTTTTATTAAAGATATATCAAAAAGTAATGAAAATTTTAATCGATCTAAAGCAAAAGAAGCTATCAAATCTTGTGAATTTGAAAAATTAAAAAAAATGGAAGAAAAAAAAGGGTTTCAGGAAGCAGTATTTAAAAAAGATAAATTAGAAAGAATTAAGTTTTTTAATTTAGGTAAAGAAAATAATTATAAAAATTTACTAAATACAAATTTAATAATGCAAATGAACGAACTTTATAAAAACAAATTATTGAAATTTAATTATGAATTATAATATCAATATTGGAATTCCTAGCAAGGGAAGGCTTAGGAAAGATGTTTTAAATATTTTTAAAAAAAATAAATTAAAACTTATCTCAGAGAGAGGAGACAGAGATTTGTTTGGCTCAATAAGTGGAAGACCAAATATTCAAGTAATTTATTTACATGCTCGTCAAATAATTGAAAGACTATCTGATAAATCTCTAGATATTGGTTTTTCAGGTTTAGATTTATTCAAAGAAAGTGAAATTAATATTCAAAAAAATATTAAAATATATAAAAAATATCCATATGGTCGTGCCTCTTTAGTTGTAGCTATCCCTGATGATTTTATTGATATTTATTCAATGTCTGATTTAGAGGAAGTAGCATTTGAATTTAAGGAAAAGAAAAATAGAAGAATAAGAGTTTCTACTAAATATCCAAATCTTACACGGGAATTTTTTTATAATAAGGGTGTTACTCAATTTTCAATTGTAAAATCAATTGGATCAACAGAAATAGAGCCTTTTACTGGAGGTTGTGAGTTGATAACTGATATCACTAGTACTGGGTCAACTCTTGCAGCAAACAATTTACGTATAATAAATGATGGCTATATTTTAAAATCTGAGCTTTGCATGTTCATCGGAAAATCTTCTTTTAAAAATAAAGGAGTAAAAAAAATAGCAAAGTTACTTTCTACGAAGTATTAAGTCTTTCCAATATATTAAAATAATCTTAATAATATCTAGATTTCTAGCGATCGCATATCCTGCAATCACAATAATAAGAGCAAATAATATTTTTAATATAAGAGATAATTCCATTAAGTTACATTAAATATTTAAATATATTAATCGATTTTTTACTATAAAATAAGAGTTAAGAATCATGGATCTTGTTTTAATAGTATTACTTGTTTTATTGCTTGGGGGAGTTTTGGCAATTCTTTACCTAATTTTAAGACCAAAACTCAAAGACGAGAATGAGAATAAAGAAGCAGAAGAAATAGCTAATTTAAAAACAGAAATAGTTACGCTTAAAGATTCCTTAAATAATACTATTAATACCTCTCTTGGTACAATGTCGACGTCGTTTAATAATCTCTCAACTGGTGTAACAAAAGATATGACCGAAGCTTTAACTAAAGTTGATGAAAAGGTTGGAAACTTTAACCAGCAGGTACAATTACTTAATCAAAGCCAGGAGAGTATTACTAAAATTTTAGCTGGAGTTAAAAAATATGGAACGCTTGCTGAATTTAGCTTAGATGCACTAATCAAAGATTTGTTGCCAGCCTCTCAATTCATGACGAATGTAAAAATGAAAGAGGATACAAGTGAAAATGTTGAATTTGCAATTAAACTTCAAGGAGATGTTTTAGTTCCAGTTGATAGTCATTTTCCAGTAGAAAAATTTAAAGCAATTACGGATGGTCATGATGCGGACGACAAAAGGACTGTTGCTGATGCAAGAGCGAAATTAGCAACCGCCTTTAAAGCTAAAGCTAAAAGTGTTAATGAAAAATATATTGTTCCTCCAAAAACTACAGATTTTGCAATCGTATATGCACCAACTGAAAGTCTATATAAAGAATTAACTGAATACCAAGATCCAAGCACAAAAGAATTATTAACTCAAGAATTAATGAAAAAATATAAAGTTGTAATCTGTGGACCTAATACTTTATCTGCTTATTTGCAATCTCTTCATATGGGTTTTCAATCGTTGAAAGTTCAAAAAGGTGCAACAGAAATTTATAATCATTTAAAAACAATAAGTACAAGATTTGGTAAGCACTTTGATAATATTATTTCTCTTAGAAAAAAATTAGAAGAGGCAATGGCAGTGGTTGATAAGTTTGGTACAGATGCTAGATCAATTACTAGAACACTGGAAAGCATTAAAGATCCAGAACAACTTGAAAAGGCTGTTCAAACTGAAAATGTAGAAAAATTTATTGATCGTTCAAAACAAGCAAATAATTAATTTCAATTTTTCTCCAATAAAGAATATAAGAAATCTCATGCAGTGGAATAAGAAATATGATTATCCAAAATCCTCAAGAGCTACAGTAGATGGTATAAGAAGATATTTATTAGGTGAAGCGAAACTACCAAGCGTTACCTCAATCTTAGATGTCACAAGATCAGAGGAGGATAAGGCAGCATTAGCCAATTGGCGTGAGAGAACAGGCTATAAAGAAGCTGAAGCAATTACAAAAGCAGCTAGTAGCAGGGGTTCACAGATGCATAACTACTTAGAGACCTATCTTCTAGGTAGAGAAAACCTTAGTTTTTTTGATGACAATGAACAATATAAATTAATGGCAAAAGAAATTATCGAAAAAGGATTAAAAAATAGATTGGAAGAAATTTGGGGAGTTGAATGCACACTTTACTATCCAGATAAATATGCTGGTACTGCAGATTGTGTTGGAGTTTATGAGGGACGAGAAACAATAATAGATTTTAAACAGAGCAATAAACCAAAAAAATCAGAATATATCGACTCATGGCTTCTACAAACGAGCGCATATTCTTTGGCTCATAATATTGTGTATAACTCTAATATCACTTCTTGTGTAATTCTAGTTTGCACAGTAGATAAATTATTCCAAGAATTTAAAATTCAAAGTCACGATTTAGTTGTTTATCAGAACTTATTTTTGGGAAGATTAAAAAAATTTAATGAGCTTTCAAATTTAGCTTAAATATTAAAATGGATAAAATAGTAATATACGATACTGAAACTACAAATTCGACTATATGGGGAAGTATTATTGAGGTTGGTGCTGTAGTTGTGGATAAAAATCTTAAGGAAATTGGAAAGTTAAATATTAGAGGCAGAATGCCAGAAGGTGAAGTACCTAGTGCAAAAGCACTTCTAGTAAACTCCACAAGTATTGATTTACTTACCAAAGGCAACTATTCACATTATGATTTTCTAGGAGCTGTCGAAAATTTTTTTTCAAAAGCATCTCCATCTTTATTTATGGGTTGGAGCAATCTTAATTTTGATCGCAGAATGTTTCACTTTAATTTTTTTAAAGGAAACAGATATCCTTATATAACCCACTCTTCACCCAATCAAGAGTCTGATGGTTTACATGTTGCAAGAGCTGCTCAAACTATAAACTCTAAAACTTTAAAAACTGAATTAACACCTGCAGGAAATGAAAGTTTGGCTTTAGAAGCACTTGCACGACAACAAGGATTTGATACCACACAACAACACACTGCCTATCATGACGCTTTCACAAGTTTAAAAATTCTTAGAATCATAAAAGATCAACATAAAGATAATTGGGAAAAATTTTTAAGTACATCAACAAAAAGTAGTGTTGAATCACTTTTAAAAAGTGAAGGGATTTATTCTATTTTTGAAAATGTAAAAGGACGAAACATGATGTATCTAGTTTGTACACTTCATCCAGAACATTGTTTTCATCCTACCTATGCGTCTTGGGGATATGTTTGGGACTTGAGAAGAGATCCAGAACCTTATTTAAATTTGTCAGTTAATGAGCTTAAAGCAAATTTAAAAAAAATTAGTCCAAAAGCACTTAGAGTACTAAAAACTAATAAGGCTCCAGTAGTATTAGATAAAAAATTTGCATTAAAGGAAAAAGCATATTCAGAATTAGATTTAGAAACAATTATTAAGAGAGCAAAGTTAGTAAAAGTTAGTGAAAATTTTTGTAAAAACATTCAAATTATTAATAGGGAAGCTGCTGAGGAGAAAGCCCAAACTCAAACACAAGAAGATTTACTTCCAGAAGAGACGTTGTATGAAAAATTTATTCCCAATAAAGATACTGCATTATTTAAAACGTGGCATAGTTCATCTTGGGAAGATAAACTAAGATTATTAGATAAGTTTCAAGACAAAAGATGCAGTTGGTTTGGACAAAAAATAATCTACCAAGAGGCACCTCATATTTTACCTCCTGATTTATACAAAAATATTAAGAGTGAAATTGCCAGGAGAATATTGAGCAAAAACAAGGAAAAGTGGCAAACAATTGGCATGGCCTATACCGAAATTGATACATTGAGAGATCAAGCCTCTAATCGAGATGATCAGGATGAGTTGAAAAAATTAGACGAAATTAATGAATTTATAATGTCAATTGAAAAAAAATATGAAATTGCCTAGTTGACTTTGAGGCTCCAATTTATAGAAAGGATTTATGCTTATAGATTTTAAAGACGAAGATTTTGACAGTAAAATTAAAAATGAAGACGTATCAGTAATACAATTTTCAGCATCGTGGTGTGGTCCATGTAAAGCCCTTAAGCCAGTGATGGATAAATTGTCAGACGAATACAAAGATAAAGCAAATTTTTACATTACTGATATTGAAGATGCTGGAATTAATACAGGTTCAGCAGCGGGGATCAGGGGAGTTCCAACAGTGATTATATATAAAAAAGGACAAGAAGTTAGCCGTAAAGTTGGAGGAGTTCCAGAAGGTCATATGAAAGAATTCCTAGACGAAAATATCTAGTTTAAATTCAATACCTCACCAGCAAGATACAAAGATCCAGTGATCAAAATTATATCATTTTCCTTGACTGGAATTGACTTAATAGCATCAATAATACCTTCTTTATATTTAACGTTTTCAAAGCTACTAAGTTTGCTTTTTAATACTTTTCCTTTGATCGAGTTTGGCTGATTGGGGATATCTATAGTGGTCAAGGAGGAAATATTTTTAAAGTAACTCATATAATCGTTATGATCTTTATTGTTCATCATACCTAGAATAATATGTTTATTGCAATTTAAACTTTCCAAATATTCATTTAAAACTTTTGCTCCTAAAGGGTTATGAGATCCATCAACAAGTAATTTGTTATTTTTTACCAATTCTTTAAGTTTACCAGAACATATTTCTTGAAGTCGTGCGATACTTTTAATTTTAGTAATTCCATCTTTAATATGTTTTTCACTAACTTTTAAATGGTTGATTGATCTTAAGGTTGCTATTGCTGTTGAAATATTTTCAAGCTGAAATTGACCTTTAACGCTTGGAGTTGGAAGTTTAATACCACCATTTTTATCCTCATAAAAAATAAAGCCATTTTCATTTGATGAATAATTATAATCTTCATTAAAAAAATATTTTTTTGAAGAATTTTTTAAAATTGAACTTTTAATTTCATTAACAATTTCAGATGAACTTTGCTTGGCAATAATAATATTAGAATTTACTAAAGTTGAGGTTTTTTCAAATATTATTTTTTTAGTTGTTTGTTCATTTTCAGGTAACCAATCTAAATGATCCAAACCAATAGAAGTTACAATGCTCGCTAAGTTATCTTTTAGTATATTTGTTGCATCAAATCGGTGAAATAACCCTGTTTCAATTAGGTTAATATTTTCAGGGTATTTTGAGGCATTATAAAAGTAGGCTGCAGTCAATATTTCAAAAAAAGTTATTGGTTCATTGTTATTTGCTTCTTCAATTTCCTCAAAAAGAACTACAAGATCATCATCATTTAATTCTTCATTATTAAATACAAATCTTTCGTTTATTCTTTTGATATGAGGGCTGGTGTAAATATTACACTTAATATTTGTCTCTTTTAAAATTGCGAATAAAGCCTGAATAGTTGAATATTTACCGTTTGTACCAACAACTGAAATAGCTTTTAATTTATCCTGTGGGTTTCCAAGTGTTTTACAGAGTTTTTTTATTCTATTTAAACTTAGATCTATCTCTTTAGGATGCAACTTTTGTAAGCGATTGACTATCTTCTGCAGTTTCATTTTGTTCAGAAGTTATAACAGAATTTCTCTTTAACAATATTGATAATAGAGTTCCAATTTTAGAGGCTAGTTCTTTTCGTTCAACTATTAGGTCAACAAATCCAGTTTTTTCAACATACTCACTCTTTTGAAAACCTTCAGGCAACTCCTCTTTAACGGTACCTTGAATAACTCTCGCCCCTGCAAATGCAATTAATGCACCAGGTTCTGCAATATTGATATCACCAAGCATTGCGTAAGAGGCAGTTATTCCTCCAGCAGTAGGATCCGTAATACAAACCAAATAAGGTAAACCATTTTTTTTTAATTCATTAATTGCTAAAGTAGTTCTCGTCATCTGAGATAATGAAATTAAACTTTCCATCATTCTCATTCCGCCACCAGCACTAATACATAAAAAAGGAGTTTTATTTTCTATCGCATGTTGAATTCCATATAAAAAAGCCTCACCTTCTGCAGCAGCCATTGAGGCACCCAAAAAATCAAAATCAGATGCAACTGCAGTAATTTTAATATTGTCGATAGTGCCTGAGGCAACCATCATACCACACTCTAACCCGGTTTTTTTTCGTGCACTTTTTAATCTGTCTTTGTATGATTTAGAGTCAGTCCAATTTAATGGATCATCTTTTGGAATAGGAGTTTTAAATATTTCATAATTATTTTTACCAAATAAAATATCAAATCTCTGTTTAGGTTTTATTCTATGGTGTTTATTACATTCAGGACAAACCCATAAATTACTTTCTAAATCTTTTTTAAGTATTGGACCTATGCAACATGAAGTCCAATCACTGTTTGCAATATCTTCTTTTGATGCTCTTTCTTTAATAGCTGTTTTAATCTTTTCACCAGCTTTTATTATTTTTGTAATCCAGTTCATTTAATTTTATTTTTTAACCTTCTAACAACATTAGTAACATTTGTGACAGCATTTTGTCTTTTTTTAATGGATTTAGTTATTTCCTTACAAATCGCACTTCCTACAACCAAACCATCGGCTTTTTTGAGTGATTTAATAGTTTTTTCAGTGATTCCAAATCCAATTACAACATTTTTTGATTTGTTTTGATTTTTAATTTTGAAATAATTTTCTAAAATTTTTTTAGGGGAAACTTTTAATTTTCCTCCTGTAGTTGATAGCATACTTATATAGTAAATCATATCATGAGAATCTTTTATAATTTTTTTTAATCTTATATTTGATGTAGTTGGAGAAACTAATTGCACAAAGTTGATACCTTTTCTTTTACATTTTTTAGAAAAACTTTTATTTTCTGGATAGGGGAGGTCAACTATAATTAAACCATCTATTTTTGAACTTTTACATTTTTTAAGAAATTTATTTTCATCATATTGATAAATCATGTTGTAATAGCCCATTAAAATAATAGGGGTTGTTTTTTTTGATAACTTAAATGCCTTAGCGATTGCAAAAACATCATTTATTTTAATTCCATTTTTAATGGCGCGATAAGCACTTGTTTGTATTTGACCACCATCTGCAATAGGAGTGTTATGTGGGAAACCCAACTCACATATATCAGCGTGAGCTGATATTGACTTAAGAATATCTAAAGATTTTTTTTTAGTATTATCACCAGCAACCGTATAAGTTAACAATGCTGGTCTTTTAGCATTTCTTGCTTTTTTAAAAACTTCGTTAATTAATGAGACCATTAATTCTTACCTAATCTCTCTTTTAAAATGTCCCTATCTTTTTTCGCGTCTCCACAAGAATTTACAATTATAATTGTATCTTTGCTAAGTCTTGGAGCAATTTTAATTGCTTCAGCGAATGCATGGCTAGGCTCTAAACTTGGATTTAAGTTTTCAAACTTGGTTACCATAACGTGTGCATTCAAAGCTTCTTCATCAGTTGCAAAAGTATATCTTGCTCTTCTAGTATCTTTTAAAAAACAATGAATAGGACTAACTCCAGGATAATCTAGTCCTGCACTTATAGATTCTGTTTCATTTATTTGACCTTCATTATCTTGGCAAACATAAGATGCAGCACCATGTAAAACTCCAATTTTAGCATTTCTGCTTAACGGGGCCGCATGAAGCTTTGATTTTTTAGGCCCACCCGCCTCAACTCCAATCAGCTCAATTTGTTTTTTGTTAAAATCTACAAATTCACTCCAGAAGCCATAAGCTGAACTTCCACCACCCACACAATTAATTAATTTTATTTTTTTTGGGATCTTTTTGAATTCAGATTCTAATTGTACCTTTAATTCTCTAGAGATTTGGGCAGTACTCCAACCACATATTTTAACAAATATATTTGGACCTACGGTACTTCCAACACACATATGAGTATTATCACAATTTGATACCCAATATCTCATGCATTCACTAACTGCATCTACCAAAGTCTGACTACCAGAATAGACAGGAACAATCTCTGCTCCATTTTTTTTCATTGCATCACAATTTGGTTTTTGCCTTTTTATATCCTTAGCACCCATAAAAATTTTACATTTCAAGCCAAACTTTTTCGCTGCCATACTTAGCATTTTCCCAGCATACCCCGCACCTGTGTCACCAACGATATATTTTTTACCCATAGCTTTGCAAAGGAGAGCATGCACAGTGGCGTTATATATTTTGTGAGCACCACCATTGGCTTCAGAAACAACTTTTGCCCATATTTGAGCACCACCTAGATGGTTAGTCAAATTTTCCAGTTTTACAAATGAAGTTGGAGATCCAATATAATTTTTAAAATAATAGTCTCTCTTCTTAATAAATTTTTTATTTTTTCTTAATTTTTTAAATTCTTCTGTCAAATCTTCCACAGGTTTTTTTAGAGTTTCAGGAATAAAGCTTCCTCCAAATTTTCCTCCCCAAAAACCAAATTGGTCATGTTGGTCAATTAATGGAATACCTTTTTTAAGTTTCATTTTTAATTTGTTTTACTTTATTTAAAAAAATTTCTATTTTTGATTGATCTTTTAATCCAGAAGTTTCTAAGCCTCCAGACAAATCTATAAAATCTGCTATTTTTCCATAATTTATTAGATCATCGTTGAATTTAATATTACCAGCAATCATTAATCTTTTATCAATTTTTAGGTCTTTAATTAGATCATGATTAAATGCTTCACTTTTTTCATAACCCTTACTATCAAATAAATAAATATCAGTTACCTCATTAAAATCTTTATATTTTTTTAAGTCTGATTTGTCTTTAATGGTAAATGCAGTAATAATTTTCTTATTGTAGGTATTTTTAATAGAACTTATTTGTTCTGGAGTGCAATCATATAATTGGTAATAGTCAAAAGGTAGATTTTTAATTTTTTCTAATATCTCTTCATTAGGTTTGACCAATACAGCAACATACTGAGAATTATTTTTATTTATATTTAACAACTTTTCTAATTCCTTAAACTCAACATATCTAGGACTTTTTTGATAGTTACAAATAAAACCAATAAATTTAGGTGGATATGGATGATTAACCATAAAGCTCAATGTATCTGGATCAGACACTCCACAGATTTTACAGCCTTTGATCATCAGCTTAAATGATCAATTAATTTTTTTACATTATGTTTAATATTACCTTTGGTAAGTGATCTACCTATTACAACCCCTGAAACTTTATTCTTAAAAGCATCTTTTGGAGTCATCACTCTCGCTTGGTCGTTTAAATTATCTCCCGGTAGTCTTATGCCAGGTGTAATTATTAAAAAATTTTTATATTTTTTTCTAATAATTTTTGACTCTTGTGGTGAGCATACAATTCCATCACAACCTGATTTCTTAATAAGCTCAGCTTGTTTTAAAACTAATTGTTGAACATTTTTTGTATGACCTATTTCTCTCAAAGATTTATTATTTAAGCTTGTTAAAATTGTAACACCTAAAACTTTTAAGTTTTTATTAATTTTTTTAGTATGTTTTTTTACAGCTTTTAGCATATCTAGACCACCATTTGCATGAACTGTAATGTACTTACATTTCCTTAAATCTTTTAAACTATCTACTGCTGAAAGAGCAGTTTGTGGAATATCATTTATTTTTAAATCCAACCAAAAATCACTTTTAAACTTTTCAAGGAACTTTCTTCCATTTTTTGAGTAAAAAAGTTGCAATCCAAATTTTGGTACGATCTTTAATTTATTATTTTTTGTTTGAACAATAATATCTTTAATTTTTTTTATCTTTGATGCATCACACGCAACAAATATAATTTTATTCTTCATTGTTTAATTTTTTAAACAAGTCTTTGGACATTTTAAAGTGAATAGTTTTTTTTTCAGGAGTATTTACCTTTTCTCCTGTTTTAGGATTTCTTGATATCCTGGCTTTTTGAATATTTGTAGAAAATACACCAAAACCTCTTAGTTCTACTCGGTCTCCTCTTCTTAGAGCTCTCTTTATCTCGTTTAAAATTATGTTAGTAAATTTTTCTAAGTCTTTTTTTAAGAAATTAGGGTAATTGTTTGAAAGTTGTTTTAAAAGCTTTGATTTTACAATAGCCAATTTAGATCTTCTTAGTTTTAATTATCTTCTTCTTTTTTCTTTAGATCCTCAGATAAAGACGAAAATGGTAAATTTTTACCCGATCCTTCTGATCCATATTTTTCTAAAGCTTCTTTCTTTTCGATTTCCTCAAGTAATTTAATGCTTAATACAACTTTTCTTTTATTAACATCTAGATCAGCTATTGCGACATCTAATTTTTCACCACCTGTCCATCTTGAAGGTCTTGCATCTGCTGCATTTATAGCTATTGCATTTTTTTTAATTTGAAAGTCCATTTCACATCCCTCAGGTCTTACCATTAAACCTTTGTTGTCAGTTGATATAACTTTTACTGTAATCGTTTGATTTTTAGCTTTATCTTTAAAGAAATCAAAAGGATCTGCTTGAGTTTGTCTTAAGCCAACTCTAATTTTCTGTTCTGAAGATTTTATTTCTAAAACCATTACCTTAATTTTATCACCCTTCTTATATTTGGCTAATTCCTCTTCTCCATTATTTAAGTAAGTTAAGTCATTGCAGTGCAAAAAAGCATCTACATCTAAATTCTCAATTTTAACAAATAATGAGTATTCATTTTTGTTAACAATTTCACCTTCAACAATTGAATTGATAGGAAATTTTTTCTCAAAAGTCTCAAAAGGATTTTCCTGAGTTAATCTGTGCGAAATAGCAACTCTTCTTTTATCTTTATCAATTTCAGTAATTACACAATCTATTTCATCACCAATTTTGAACATTTTTTTTGCAGAAATATTTTTTTTTGTCCAGCTTAATTCACTTGAATGTAAGAGAGTAGTTAGGCCTGGTTCTAACTCACAAAAAGCTCCAAAGTCCATCAGTTTGACAACTTTAACTTTATATATTTTATTTAGTTCATAATTTTCTATATGTTCGAAAGGATCTGGTGATAATTGTTTTACTGAACAGCCAACTTGTAGTTTTTCTTTATCAACACTTATAACTTTTAGATCATGCTTTTCACCGATATTAAATACCTCATCGGGATGGTTAACTCTTGAATAAGATATTTCCTGAAGGTGAACTAGTACATCTAATTCTCCATTAACATTAAAAAAGCAACCAAAAGAACTATAACCTTTTACTTCAGCTCCTTTAATGATGTCACCCACTTTAAATTTTTCAATTATTTTAGCTTTGTCCTCTTTTTTAAAAGATGAAATAATTTCTCTTCTTGAAACACAAGCATTACCTCGAATTTTATCAAGTTTTATTAGTGCAAATTTTTGTGGCTCATTCATTAGGTGACTTATATCTTTTAAAGGTTTGTCTGATATCTGGCTACCTGGTAGAAACATAAGAGAACCTGTATCAATATGCTCAACGATACAACCTCCTTTACATTTAGAGGTAATTTTACCCATGATAGGTTCATTTTTTTCGTATGCTTCAACTAATTTATCCCAACCCTTAATCTTTTGTGCTTTAGAAGCAGAAACTAAAACCTCGCCATGCTTATCTTCAATTTTCTCTAATAAAACAGATATGGTTTCGCCAACTTTAATCTTCTCAGCTAGGCCCATACTCTTCAATTCATTGATATCTAGAACAGGCTCAGACTTTAGTCCCTCAACAAAAAGAAAAACAAATTTTTCTGTAATTTTGTTTATTTTACCCTCTATAATTTTTCCTTCTTCTATTTGGATTTTTGAGAGCTGGCTGTTAAGTAATTTTTCGAATTCTTGAGAGGCTGGATTTGATAAATCTTTATAAATTTCCATTAAGTAATTATTTTCCTGTCTATTATTTTTTTTATTTTTAAAAAACAACGTCTTATACTTAGGTTACTTGTGTTTAGCAAGATGCTATCCTTTGTTTTTTTCAGTGGAGAAATCTTTCGATTTGTGTCACTTTTATCACGTTTTTTCACACTTTTTAGTACTTCTTGATAAGAAATATTCTTATTTTTAGCTTTTAGCTCCTTATATCTTCTAAGTGCTCTAATCTTTAAATTGGCAGTTATAAATAGTTTTACATCTGCATCTGGTACAATAACTGAACAGATATCCCTTCCATCTAAACATGATCCAGCATATTTTTTTGGGGGGCTGTAGGCACATTTTAATTGAAAAGCATGAACTAATTTTCTTATTTTTTTATCTTTAGCGATTATTGACGCAATTATCGCAACCTTATCGGATAGTAACCTTTTATTATGTAATGATGATATTTTTAACTTATTAATTTTTTTTTTTAAATACGTGTAATTAAATTTCTTAGGTTCTGTAATTTTAATGTTTGCAATATATCTATAAATAAGTCCTGTATCAACTTGGAGTAGATTGTAATGCTTAGAAATCAATTTTGCCTGTGTTCCAGCACCTGCTGCTGCAGGAGAGTCTATAGCTATTTTAATTATATTTTTTCTTTTTAACATTTTTTTTTAAATCATTAATTATTTTTAAAAAATTTGGAAATGACGTTTTAATTGAGTCTTTATCATGTATTTTCCACTTTCCACCAAAAGACAGCGCAGCTATTACACTTGTCATAAAAACTCTATGATCTTTAAGATAATTTTTAATTAGTATTTTTTTCTTTATATTCAATGTGGGATTTCCATAAATTTTTATGGAGTCTTTAGTGGTAACAGTTTTAATACCTATTTTAGTTAAGATTATTTTAGCCCATTTTAGCCTAGGACTTTCTTTCTGATTTAATTCAGCTAAATCTTTGAAGTATGAGATTCCATTAGCTTTAGCAGCTACTAAAAATATTATAAGAAATTCATCAATAGCACCACTATTTAATTTCGACGGGCAATTAATTGATTTAATTGATTTAGGACTTTTTATCATTATATCGGCAATTTTTTCTCCTTTATAATTTTTTTGATTTTTAAAAATTATAGAAATTCCCATTTTTTTCAAAATAGTAATTATCCCAGTTCTAGATGGATTAATGTTCACATTCTTTATTATCAATTCAGAATTATTTGACAGAGCTGTTAAAACAATAAAAAAAGCACTTGAACTAATATCTGATGGAATATTATAATTTAATGGATGTATAGTTTTTACTTTGTTAATTTTGATTTCATCATGATTTTTTTTTGTTTTCACTGTTATTGGTAAATTTAAGTATTTACATAAAAGTTCGGTATGATTTCTTGATTTCTTGGCTTTAATTATTGTAGTGCCATTGGCTCTCATGCCTCCAAATATAACAGAGCTTTTACATTGAGCTGATCCTTTTTTTTCAATATATTTTACAGACTTCAATTTTTGTGAGCCAAAAATTGTTAAAGGCAAACTTTTACTTTTGTTTAATTTAAATTGTGCCCCAAATTTACTTAGTGGCTGAGTTACCCTTCTAAAATCTCTTTTTGATAAACTGTTATCACCAATTATTTTTATTGGATATGTGGTATTGATTAGTAGACCAAGAATAAGTCTACCTAAAGTCCCTGAGTTCTTAGCATCAATTGTAATATTTTTTTTAAAATTATATCCTTTAATACCTTTTCCATAAATCTTAACTCTTTTTTTAGTAATTTTAGATTTTATTCCCAAGATTTTAACAGCTCTTATCGCTGCCAATACATCTTCTGATAACAATAAGTTTTTTGCATTGGATACTCCTTTTGCCAAAGAAGAGAGAAGAACCCACCTTATGCTTATACTTTTGTCGCCACTTACCGAAATAATCTTGTGGAATCTACCTATTTTATCATTGATGATTAACGGATCTGGCATTTCAAATTAATTAAATTTAAAATTATCACCGAAGTATGCATTTTTAGCATTGATGTCTTTCACCAAATTTGATGGCGTATCTTGAGCTATAATCTTACCATTACTCAAAATCATAGCAACATCTACGCAGGCCAAAAGATCTCGTGCTTGATGATCACATATACAAATTGTAATTCTGCTTTCATTCTGTAGGTTTACAATTATTTCTTGTAACATCTTTATTGTTAAAACATCTAAAGCAGCAAAACATTCATCTAATAGAAGCACTTTTGGTTCACTTAATAATGATAATGCAATTACCAACTTTTTTTTTTGTCCACCTGATAAAAATTTTCCTTTAATATCTTTTAAATTATCAAGTTCAAATTTAGAAATTAAATAATTTACTCTTTCGATTCTATAGTTTTTATCATCTATTACAATTTCACTAATTGCTTTTAAATTATCATAAAGAGTTAAATCACTAAAAAAACCACCATATTGTGGAACATAACCTACTTTAAATTTTTTTGTACGTAGATAAACTGGATACTTGGAAACATCTTCACCTGCTATTTTAATTTTTCCATTTCCAGGATTAATTAATCCAGTTATAAGATTAAATATAGTTGATTTTCCTACACCATTAGGTCCCAGCATCCCAAATATTTGTCCTTCATTTATTTTAAAATTTATATTTTCTAATATCTGTCTATTTCCATAAGATAATGAAATATTATCAAATTCAATTATTGTGTTAATATTTTTAAATGACTTAATTCGAAATTTTTTTATTATAGCCATATTAATTTATACTTTTAACATTTACTTTTTTTTGATTTTCATACATAAATATTTTCGTATCTTTAGTTTTTAGGTTCATTTCTAAAGCGTCAGCTTTTAAAATATTTTCTAAATTTGTATAAACTACTTTTTTTGTCATTAATATAGAGTTTCTTTCTAATGAAAAATCTAAATATTCTCCAGTAATTTCGTTATTTAAGTAATTAATTATTACATTTTTAGAAAATATTGTATCAAAATTCCCAGAGTTATATTTACCATAATCTGAAGTTATTGATATATCATCTGAATTTATTAATTTAATTATAGCCGTAATATTAGTTAGATATATAATATTTGTATTTGAAAAATCTATTTCACCTTCAGTCGCTGTAATAATATATTCATTTCCATCACTATCTTTAGTCGTATATTTAACATCTTTCATTTTATTTGAACTATATACTTCATTCTCTAATTTTTGAGAATTTATTAAAGTTGTATCCTTTTTTTTAAAAATTTTTGAATTAATTAAAATTAAAACAATAACAAAACATAAAATAATAAAAATAATTTTACCAATATGCCTTTTAATCATTAAGAAATATTCGATTTCAAAATTGTATGAACATGAATGACACCAATTGTTGTTGATGGTTTTTGTTTACCATGGACAATTAAAGATGTTATTTTTTTCCCATTCATCACAGAAAGTGCTTTAGCGGCAAGTTCATTTTTCTCGATAGATATTGGCTTTTTAGTCATAATTTGTTTAACTGGCAATGACTGGAAATTTAAATTTTTTTGACTAAATCTTCTGATCTGGCCATCAGTGATTATGCCAGTAGTTTTCTTATGTTTATTTCTAATTATCAAAATTCCTAAACTTTTTTCAGTTAAAATTCTTAAAGCTTTGCTCATCTTTAAATTTTCATTGACGAAAGGTATTTTTTTACCTTTGATCATAATATCTTCGACAGTTCTTAGCTGTGCTCCTAAACTTCCAGCTGGGTGTAATTTTTTGAAGTCTATCTTACTGAATTTCTTATACCTCATCGTTGCAATAGCTAAAGCGTCCCCTAAAGCCAACTGTGCAGTTGTACTTGCAGTCGGAACAATGCCACCCGCTTCAATCACTTTTGGTATTATAAGTTTAATGTCAGATGCTTTATAAAGCACTGAGTCTTTTTTTGAAACAATTCCAATTAACAAAATTTTGTTTCTATTTGCGTACTGAATTATATTTCTTAATTCACTCGTTTCTCCTGAATAACTTATGAGAATTAAAATATCTTTTTTTGATATCATTCCAAGATCTCCATGAGAAGCTTCACTTGCAGAAATACTGAAAGATGGTGTACCAACTGATGCTAATGTTGCTGCTATTTTTGAGGCTATCAGTCCACTTTTGCCTACTCCACATAGAATTACTTTTGACTGACATTTTATAATCTCAAAAACTGCCTGATTAAATGAATTGTTTAAGGTTTTTTTTAAATTTTGAAGGGCTTTGACTTCTAAATTTATTACTTCTTTAGCAGTTAATATAAATTTTTTTTTTGACATCAATGGGACCAGATATCATCTTTAAAAAGAGCCAGATCAAGATCAACTCTAGTTTTTAAAAATTTTAAACAATCTTTGTATAACTTTATACGATTTTCTCTTTCTAGTATTTTTTCTAAGTTATCGTGTATTTTATGTAAATAAATTACATCATTTGCACAATATTTTAGTTGGGCAGGTGTTAACTGTCCTCCAAAATCTGAACTTTGAAATTGTTTGCTAATATCTATATTTGCAAATTCTTTTATTAATGTTTTTAATGAGTGATTATCTGAATATGATCTTGCAAGTTTTGAGGCTATTTTGGTATCAAGAATATTATTAGTCTCAGTTTTCAAATAATATTTAATATGAGACATATCTGCTCGACCATAGTGAAAGATTTTACTAACATTTTCATCTTTTAATAGCTTTACTAGGTTTGGAGCATTGTAATTATCTCTATCGAATTGCACAATGTGAGCATCTGAGTTTCCTGAAGATATTTGTATTAAGCACAGGGGATCTCTTCTGACATTAAGACCCATGAATTCGCCATCAACAGCTATTATATTGCCTAATTTCAAATCATCTGGTAGATCATTTTTGTGAAGATGAATATTATTGCTCATTTTTAAACATATATATATGAAAGCAAAAAATTGTCTAATTTTTGGTGGTAGTGGTCAAATTGGTCGAAACCTTATAAGAAAACTCACCAAGAATAACTTTAGGGTTACTGTGGTAACTAGAAATATTCATCAAAAAAGTTATATAATCAAAACACAAGCGAATGTTGGCTACATAGACATTGTCGAAGCCAATGTATTTGATGAAAAAAAAATAAGAGAGCTTTTTAAAAAATCTGATATTTGTGTAAATTTGATTGGCATACTATTTGAAAAAAAAAGAGGAAATACGTTTAAAAATATTCATACAATTTTTCCCTCATTGCTAGCAAAACTCTCCAAAGAATATAACCTAAAGCATTTTATTCATTTATCAGCCCTGGGTATAAATGAAGCTAAAAATTCAGCTTATGCAAATAGTAAAGTTGAAGGGGAAAATAGTATTTTAAAAAACTTTCCTCTTGCAACAATATTAAGACCTTCTGTGGTTTATTCTGTAGATGATAATTTTACTACAAATTTTATGACTCTTTTAAATAGACTTCCATTTTTCCCTTTGTATTACAGTGGAAGGACTAAGTTTTCCCCAATTCATTGTTCTGATTTAACAGATACAATTTATCATGTGATTTCAAACAATATTTATTCGAAAATTATTGAATGTGTAGGACCAGAAGTTTTTACTTTCAAAGAAATAATAATTAAATTACTAAATTTGATTGGTAAAAAAAGAATATTATTACCGATGCCTTTACCTATGGCCGAAATGACTGCAAGAATATTTGAAATAATGCCAAAACCCTTACTTACAAGGGATCAATTAAAACTTTTAAAATACGACAACATTGTATCTGGAAAGTATAAAACAAATTCGGACATTGGTGTGCCAGCTGTAAGACATTTTGATGAGGAAGTTAAAAAGTATTGCTATATGTGGAGAGAGGGTGGACAATTTTCTACAGATAAATACAATTCTGAAAAAAAATCAGATGTTAATTTAAGTTAAAATCTAAGCTGTTTGAATTTTCTTTTCTATAAATTCAGGGACCTCTTCTTTATCAGTCGTTTCTTCTTTCTTACCTTTAGGTTGATAAGCATAAAGAAGATGTAATTTACAGTATGAGAAGTCTTTTAGAGATGATCTGCCACAAAAATAAAAAGATTTTTCATCTGGATGACCAATAGGCCATTTGCATGAACTTTCGTCTAATTCCTCCAGTTGTTTAGGATTTTCTGGCTCAAAGTCCTTTTCAATTATTAAAGACTTGAATTTACTTTTACGACCTCTTCTATTTTTTATATTTTTTTCCTCCAAAGAATTTTCAAAATTTTGATTAGAAGTAGCAGCTCTAGTTTTAATTTTTGCAGATAGATTTAGCCTGTGAGCTTTCCCTATAACGGCATTTCTACTTATCCCACCAATAATCTCAGCGATCTGACTTGCTGTACTTCCTTTTCCCCAAAGTTCTTTTAGTTTTGCTACTTTTTCGTCTGTCCAACTCATATATCAATATCTTGTGTTAATCTTTTATACATTAACAATATACTGATATTAAATTTAATTAAACAACCAATAAATCTTAGTTATCAACATATATTGGTTCAACTTATTCAATATGCATTTTCAATCATAGCTTGTATCTAATAATTAAAATTTATAAAAACGAATTAAATTTATGACGTATTTAGCAAAAAACTATAATCGAAAAAAAATTTCATTTAAGTATGGTAAAGGAAGTTATTTATTTTCGACTGATAACAAAAAATATTTAGATTTTGTTCAGGGTATTGCTGTAAATTCATTGGGTCATGCACATCCAAAACTTACAAAAACGATTAGCACACAAGCAAAAAAATTATGGCATGTTTCAAATGCTTTTCAAATTCCAGAGGGAGAAAAGTTAGCTAGAAAATTGTGTAAAAAAACTTTTGCTGATTATGTAATGTTTCAGAACAGTGGTGCTGAAGCAACTGAGGCTGCGATAAAAGTTGCTAGAAGATATTTCTATTCAATTGGTAAAACTAATAAAAATAAAATATTATGTGTTAGAAATTCTTTCCATGGAAGAACTCTTGCAGCAATTTATGCAAGTGGATCAAAGAAAATGACAGAAGGATTTGGTCCAAAAGTAAGTGGATTTGATCATTTTGTCTTTGGAGATCACAAGTCTATGAAGAAAAAAATCACCAAAAATACAGCTGCTATTATGGTTGAAACAATTATGGGTGAGGGTGGAATTAAAGTAATACCTGATTGGTGTTTAGTAGAATTGAGAAAGTTATGTAATCAAAAAAAAATATTACTAATTTTAGACGAGGTTCAGTGTGGAATAGCAAGATCTGGAGACTTTTTTGCATTTGAAAAATCTAAAGTAAAGCCAGATATTGTGCCAATTGCTAAAGGCATTGGAGGTGGGTTTCCTATTGGAGCTGTTTTAATGAATAAGAAAGTAGCTGCTGGGATGACACCAGGAACACATGGCTCAACTTTTGGAGGTA
The DNA here is from genome assembly GCA_902622795.1 of uncultured Pelagibacteraceae bacterium. GTDB lineage: Bacteria > Pseudomonadota > Alphaproteobacteria > Pelagibacterales > Pelagibacteraceae > Pelagibacter. The sequence continues at coordinate 26,994 of CACNRD010000003.1, forward strand.
ATCCACTAGCAATGGCTGTTGGAAATACTGTAATGGATATTGTTTCAAATAAAAAATTTTTAAAAAATGTTAAAAGTATTTCTAAATATTTTTTATTAAAACTAAATAATTTAAAAAATATTTATCCAAATATAATTAAGAATATAAGAGGCAAGGGGCTTTTAATTGGTATTCAACTACATGCAGATCAGACAAAATTTATAAAAAAACTTATGGATAATAAGTTACTAACTATACGTGCAGCAGAAAACGTTGTCAGAATTTTACCTCCATTAAATGTTAAAAAAAGTGAAGTTAATCAAGCTTTAAAAATAATAAATAAAGTTTGTAAAGAATTAAATTGAAATGAAACACTTTATTAATTTAAAAGATATTCCATCTAGAGATCTAAAAAAAATAATAATAGATGCAAAGAGAAGAAAAAAATTTAGAAAAAAACTAAGTACATTAGAGGTTGATAAAGGCGCTCCTTTGAAGGGGAAGTTGCTTATCCAAATGTTTGAAAAGTCAAGTTTAAGAACTAGATTAAGTTTTTATCTGGCAATTAAACAACTTGGAGGCGGTACTTTAACTCTTAGATCAAATGAGCTTCACCTTGGGCAAGGTGGAGAAAGCATTGCAGATACTGCAAAAATTCTCTCAACATATGGAGATGGATTTATGTTAAGAACAGATAGTGACAGAAAGGTTGAAAATTTTAAAAAATATCTTTCAATCCCAGTAATAAACGGTCTTAGTCCATCATCCCATCCAACTCAGGTTTTATCCGATGTATTTACAGTTGAGGAAATAAAGAAAAAACCAATTTCAAAATTGAATATTTGCTGGATCGGAGACTCTAATAATGTTTTAGATAGTCTAATTGCAGCATCAGTTAAATTTTCATTTAAATTGAGTATAGGCTGTCCAAGAAAATTTGAGCCTGGTTCAAAAGTAAGAAACTGGGTTAAAAAAAATAAAAAAAAAATTTTTATTTATAATGATCCAAAAAAAGCGGTCTTAGGTGCAGATGTAATTTTTTCAGATAAAGTTATTTCTTTGAATGATAAAGTTAATAAGAAGAAAAAAATAGCTCAATTTAAAAAATTTAAAATTGATAAAAATCTTATGAGTTATGCAAAAAGGGATTGTATTTTCTTACATTGTCTTCCAAGAGGCAATGAAGTAACTGATGATATTTTTTTAGGAAAAAAGTCTCATGTTTGGCAGCAAGCTTTAAATAGAGTTCATGTTCAAAAAAGTATTTTATTATACTGTTTTGGAAAACTAGGGTAATGGTAAAGGATTATCTGAGTTTTGGTTCAGATATTTAATTACAGAAGCCCTATCTTTTTCTTTTCTTAATCCTGCAAAAGCCATCTTAGTTCCTTTGATCCATTTAGCAGGTTTGATTAAATAACCGTTAAGCTCTTCGAGTGTCCATTCTTTATCATAAGATGCTAATGCCTTAGAATATTTGTAGTCTTCAACTATACCAATTTTTCTTCCAACAACATTATACAAAGCAGGACCAATATTATTTTTTCCACCTTTAACAATAGAGTGACATGCAGCACATTTCTTAAAAACTTTTTCACCATGAGTTAGATCACCCATAGCCATTAATGCATCAATATCGATTTTTTCTTCTACACTTGCTTTTGTCGAGGATGAAACTGTTGTTGCTTCTTCTACATCTACTGCATAACCTGGGGTTTCTGGTTTTTCTACATGAAAAATAACATCTGATAATTTTCCAATACCTATTACTAAAAGTGCAACCATTAGAACTGCAGCAACTATTTTATTAATTTCGAAAGAATCCATTTTTTTATTAAATAATTTTGAACATATATCACGATAAATTAAAAATTTATCAAAATTATCTGTATAAATTTGCCTCTATTGGTATTTAATAGGTATAATTAATTCAGTATTTATGAAAACGTTGATCATTATACCATCCAGACTAGGAGCTATCAGATTACCCGGTAAACCTTTGTTAAAGATTAATAATAAATCAATAATTTCACATGTTTTTAAAAGAGCTCAAGATGCTGATATTGGAGATGTAGTAGTAGCTACAGAAAATACGGAAATTGTTGAAGATGTGACTATGAATGGAGGTAGAGCTATTTTAACAAGCAATAACCACAAAACTGGGACAGACAGAATATATGAAGCTTTCAAAAAAATGAAATTTAAAGATGTAGACTTAATAATGAACTTACAAGGAGACGAGCCAGTAATTAATATAGAAGATATAGTAAATTTAAAAGACAAAATGATTAACTACAAATCAAAAATGGGGACACTTGCTGCAAAAATCGAAAATGAAAAAGATTTTCAAAATGAAAATATCGTCAAAGTTCAAACAAAATCTTCTCTTCAAGAAGACTCTTTTTCTGAAGCAGAAGTATTTTCACGGATATCTAAAAAACTAGACAACATTTATCATCACATTGGTATCTATTGTTATTCTGCCGAAACTCTTGAAAAATTTGTTGAATTAAATCAGACTAAAAACGAAATCGAGCAAAGATTAGAACAGCTAAGAGCACTAGATAATAATATCAAGATAAATGTTGCATTAGCAAAATCTTCTCCAATAGGAGTAGATACTGAAGAAGATTATATGGCCTTAAAAAAAATTATGGAATATAAAGATTAATGAGTAAAATTTATTTTCAAGGTACATTTGGCGCATATTCTCACTTAGCAGCTTTATCGGTTGATCCAAATGCTGAAATTATACCTTGTAAAACTTTTGATGAATGTTTTGGTAAGGCTTCACTTGAACCAGAAAATAAAATAATTATTCCTGAATCTAATAGAATAACAGGGAACATTGGTATTGAGTATTTGATATTTAAACATAGACTAAATATTTATATGGAGCATTTTCAAAAAATTGAACATAATTTGTTAGGTCAACCAGGCTCAAAATTAAAAGATATTAAAGAAGTATACTCTCATGCTCAGGGGCTATCTCAGTGTTCACAATTTATAAAGGAAAATAATTTAATAGAACATATAAGAGCAGATACTGCTGGCTCTGCTGAAATGATTTCAAAAACTAAAAATACCAAGCAAGCCGCGATAGCTTCGTCTTTAAGTGCTGAAATTTATGGACTAGAGGTAATAAAAAAAAATATTGAAAATGAGAATGGAAATTTAACAAGATTTTTAGTTATGGGTAAAAATATTTCCCAACCAGAGTTTAAAGATAAAAATTATATTACGTCTTTTTTATTTAAACTAAAAAGTAAACCAGCTGCTCTCTATCAATCACTAGGAGGTTTTGCAATTAATGGAGTTAATTTAACTAAACTGCAGAGCTATCCAGAAAAAAATACATTCGATTCTTATTTTTTCTTATGTGATCTAGATGGACACATTGAAGATAAAAAAGTCCAAAAATCTTTAGAGGAACTAGGTCTTCATTGTGAAGATTTTCACGTCTTAGGTGTTTTTGAAGCAGATAAGTTGAGAGAAAATAAGTAATAATCTTTTCTTGTAGATTAGAAAATATAACTGCTATAATACTTTTGGAGGCTAGAGGTGGATGCTGCTTGAACCCGACCAGATCTTAACGGAAGCAGTCGTAGAGACAGTTATTCAGGTTCTAGTCTCCTAATATATATGAACAATAATTCGAAAGTACTGGCATTAAAATATAGACCGCAAACTTTTGACGATCTAATAGGCCAGGAAGTGATTGCAGAAACAATAACAAATTCAATTAAAGCAGACAAAATTCCAAATGCATATTTATTCACAGGCATTCGAGGAATTGGAAAAACCACAATAGCTAGGATTGTTGCAAAGACTCTTAACTGTTCAAATGGAATTGTAAATAAATGCAAAGTAAAATGCGAGAATTGTGACTCCATTGCAAGTTCCAACCATATTGATGTTTTGGAAATGGATGCAGCTAGTAAAACTGGCGTAGATGATGTTAGAGATCTCATAGAATTTTCTAGATATGGACCAACTTCAGCTAAATATAAAATTTTTATAATTGATGAAGTGCACATGCTTAGCAAACAGGCTTTTAATGCTCTTTTAAAAACATTAGAAGAACCACCTGAATATCTTAAGTTTATTTTTGCAACTACTGAAATTAAAAAAATTCCAATTACTGTTGTGTCTAGATGTCAAAGATTTGATTTATCTAGAATCAAATCATCAGAATTATTTGAGTTTATTAAAAAAATTAAAGATAAAGAAAATGGTAAAGTTACTGACGAAGCTTTAAAATTAATAGTAAAAATTTCTGAAGGTTCAGTTAGAGATGCTTTATCTTTATTAGATAGAGCTTTATTAAGTTTAGATGAAAATACTGAATTAGATTTAAAGGCAGCACAAAAAATATTTGGCTACTTTGATAAATCTCAATTAATAGATTTATTTGAACTAATATTAAAAGGTGAAGAAAAAAAAGTTATAAATATTTATAGAAAAATTTATGATCAGGGGGTTGAACCTAAAGTATTTTTAAATGATTTCTTAGAATTGTTGTATTATTTTAAAAATATAAATTCTTTGACTCTAGAAAGTACAAATTTTTCTTTAAATGATGAGGAGTTTGCAAAAATAAAAAGTATTTCAAATAAAGTAGAGTCTGATGTGTTAGTACTGTTCTGGCAATTTGCAATTAGCTCTCTTGAAGAATTAGATATAGTTTCAAATCAACATTTATCAATAGAGATGTTTTTAATTAGATTAATGCATTTACAGTCTGTGAAACCTCAAAAAAAAATTGAGTCTGAAACTAAAAAAAGTGCAACCAATGAAATTGAAGAAAATATAAACTCAAATAAAATAATAGATCAAATAAAAAATATTTCCCAAGAAGAAAAGAATAAACCAGAAGTACAAACCGAAATTAAGGCAGAAAATAAAATACTTATAAATTCTTTTGATGATCTATTATTAATCTGCTCAGAAAAAAAAGAAATTAAATTAAAATATGAATTAGAAAAAAATGTCAATCTAGTAAAATTTGAAAAAAACAGAATAGAGATATCTTTTAATGATAGTTTAGATAAAGATTTTGTTAAAGATTTATCATCGAAACTTTTTGATTGGACTGCTGAGCGATGGATTATTACTTTTAGTAAATCTAAAGGCGAAATGTCTGTAAAAGAAAAACAACTTAACAATAAGAAACTTTTAATTGATGAAGCAAAAACCTCAGAAGCTTATAAAAATATAATAGAAAACTTTCCTGATGCAGAATTAATAGACGTTAAGATAAAAAAGGATGAGAGTCAGAATGACTGATTTTAGTAAGATTTTAGATAAAGCTAAAGAGCTTGAAGCAAAAATGAAAGAAAGCCAGCAGAAAATTAAGGAAATAAGAGTAGAGGGTGTTTCTGGCTCTAATTCTGTAACAATAACTCTTGATGGTGAAGGTGAAATGCAAACAATAAAATTATCAGATGAAATTATGAAAGAGGACAAAGCTATTATTGAAGATTTAATTGTTGCTGCTCATAATAACGCTAAAGCACAGTTAAAATCAAAGACTTCTGAAGAAATTTCAAAAGCTACAGGTGGTTTTGGTATACCTGGTTTTAAATGGCCTTTATAATTCATGCAAAACATTATTGAAATAGAAGAACTGGTTAAACTAATATCTAAACTACCAGGCTTAGGACCCAAATCAGCAAAGCGAATTGTATTAAAATTAATAAATAATCGTGATGAACTTGTTAAGCCTTTGGCAAAGTCACTAGCCGATGTATACAAAAATATTGTTCGTTGTAAAATTTGTGGAACTTTAAAATCAAATTCAATCGAGTGTAATTTTGACAACTGTAAGATTGTTGATAAAAAATATAATAAGATATGTGTTGTTGAGAATATATCTGATCAATGGAGCATAGAAAGTTCTAATATATTCAGTGGATATTTTCATATTTTAGGAGGTACAATTTCATCAGTTGGCCAAAAAAAAGAGGACTTGCTAATTAATTCTTTAGTAGAAAGAGTAAAAAAAGATAATATCGATGAAGTAATTTTAGCTACTAGTGCAACAGTTGAGGGTCAGACAACCGCATATTACATTCAAGATAGTCTAAAAAATTTAGATGTAAAAATTACAAAGTTAGCACAAGGATTACCTGTTGGTGGTGAAATAGAAAGTTTAGATGATGGAACTTTATTTTCAGCTTTTAAAAATCGTTCAAATTTAATTTCTAATTCAGATTAGATTTTTTTTCTAACCTATTAATATGTAATAATGGTTCAGTGTATCCAGATGGCTGCTGTTTACCTTTGAATACTAAGTCACACGCAGTTTTGAATGCTATTGAGTTTTCGAAGTCATCACTCATTTTGATATATTTAGAGTCATTCTTATTTTGACCATCAACAATTTTTGCCATTTCTTTCATAATTTCTGTTACTTGAATTTCTGTAGTAATTCCATGATGTATCCAGTTTGCAATATGTTGTGAGGAAATTCTTAAAGTTGCTCTGTCCTCCATTAGACCTACATTGTTAATATCTGGAACTTTAGAGCAACCTATTCCTTGGTCAACCCATCTCACCACATATCCAAGTAATGTTTGGGCTGAATTACTTATTTCATTATTTATTTCTTCAACAGACCAATTAGTTCTATCTGCTACTGGTATTGTTAGAAGATCATCAAGTTTTGCTTGACTCCTATTTAAAATTTTTTTCTGTTCATCAAAAATATTTATTTCATGATAATGTAGGGCGTGAAGAGCAGCAGCAGTTGGAGATGGTACCCAAGCACAATTTGCACCAGCTTTTAAATGGCCAGTTTTTTGTTCCATCATATCTTTCATTTTGTCAGGCATAGCCCACATACCTTTACCAATTTGAGCTTTACCAGAAAAACCACATTTTAATCCAATATCCACATTTCTGTTTTCGTAAGCTGTAATCCATTTTGATGACTTCATTTCTCCCTTTTTAATCATAGGTCCTGCCATCATTGATGTATGCATTTCATCACCAGTTCTATCTAAAAATCCCGTATTTATAAAAAATACTCTATTTTTTAAGGATCTAATACACTCTTTCAAATTAGAGGATGTTCTTCTTTCTTCGTCCATTATTCCTATTTTGCATGTATATTTTTTTAATCCTAAAACTTCTTCTACTTTTGAAAAAATTAAATCTGTAAATGCTGTTTCATCTGGTCCATGCATTTTAGGTTTAACGATATATACAGATCCAGTTCGTGAATTATTTTTTTTCTTTAAATCATGAAGTGCTGCAGCTGTCGTTATAAATGCATCTAAAATACCTTCTGGCACTTCATTTCCATCATCTAAAATAATGGATGGGTTTGTCATTAAATGCCCAACATTTCTTACAAGCAGAAGGCTTCTGCCATGTAATTTTAAACCCTTACCATCCTTAGAAATATAACTTCTATTTGGATTTAGCTTTCTCTCATACAATTTTCCATCTTTTTCAAATTTTGACTTTAGATCTCCACGCATTAAACCTAACCAATTTCTGTAACAAATAATTTTATCTTCTGAGTCAACTGCAGCTACACTGTCTTCATTATCACAAATAGTTGATATTGCTGACTCTACTATTATATCACTGATGCCTGCATGATCCTGTTGAGCAGCAAACGCTCTAGAGTCTTTTAAAATTTCAATATGCAAATTATTATTTTTTAAAATTATTGCGTTGGGATTATCACTTTCGCCTCTATGACCAATAAATTTATTTTCATCTATCAAGCTAACTAAATCAGCACCTTTAAGAATTTTTAGCTTTCCATCTTTTACGGCAAAGCTTGTTATTTTTTGCCAGCTTAAATCTTTTAATGGAAAATATTTGTCTAAAAAATCTCTGCCATACTTAATAACCATTTCACCTCTTAGTGGGTCATATCTTTCTGAAACACTATCTTCTGATTGCTCAATAATATCAGTTCCGTAAAGGCTATCATATAAACTCATCCATCTAGCATTTGCAGCATTCAGAGCATATCTAGCGTTCATAACTGGCACTACCAGTTGAGGACCTGCAATTTTTGCTATCTCGTCATCAACATCTTGAGTTTCAATTTGAAAATCAGGTCCTTCATTTTTTAAATAGCCTATTTCGATTAAAAATTTTTTATACTCTTCAAAATCAAATTCTGATCCCTTGTTTTTGATATGCCAATCATCAATTTTATTTTGTAAATCTTTTCTAACGCTTATTAATTCTCTATTTTTAGGTGCTAATTCATTTACAGTTTTTTCGAAACCTGCCCAAAAATTTTCTGGTGATATATCTGTTTCTTTAAGTAACTCATCCTTAACAAATTGAACAAGATCGCTGGATACTTTCAAACTTTTAATATTTATGTATTTTTCTTGCATAGCACTTTCGTGACCCCATCTGTATTTTTGCCTGAGAGTTTTGCTCCTTCGGCGGAATTTAATCTCTTTCCAGAGTGTTATGCCTAAATCGGTCCATTTGCCTGAGAGTTTCCGGGGTGGTTGCTCCTTCGGCGCTAAAAACTGCTTAGTCTCTCCCGATCATGAATTTCTATCTGTTAAAATCATTTAGTCAATTAATAACAATTACCTTTAAAATAATTCATCATTTTATGGCCTTTTTTATAATTTAACTATCCGATATAACTAAATCATGAAAAATTATCTTAATTTTGAAAATGAAATTAAAAACCTTGAAAATGAGATAGAAAAATTAAAGGATCCTTATAATCAAGAGGGATTATCAGAAGTTGATACTCAAAAAATTTCTAGTACTCAAGATGAGTTGGACAAAAAACTGAAAGATATTTACTCAAATTTAGATCCATGGCAAACAACTATGGTTGCAAGACATGAGGACAGACCAAAATCTAAATTTTTTATAGACAATTTATTTGAAGATTTTATTTCGTTGTCCGGTGATCGTCATTATGGTGAAGATAAATCAGTTTTAACAGGTTTTGCAAAATTTAAAGGAAACTCAGTTTTAGTTATTGGACAGGAAAAAGGTGAGGATTTAGACAGTAGAATTGAGAGAAACTTTGGAATGATGAGACCTGAGGGATATAGGAAAACAATTAGATTAATGAATTTGGCAAACAAATTTAATATTCCAATTATTTCCTTCATAGATACCCCAGGTGCATATCCAGGTGTTGGCGCAGAGGAGAGAGGTCAAGCAGAAGCAATAGCAAAATCAATAGAGTGTTGCATGGAACTTAAGGTCCCAACAATTGCAATAATAATTGGTGAGGGTGGTTCTGGAGGAGCAATCGCTCTTGCATCCTCAAATAAAGTTATAATGTTTGAGAATGCAATCTATTCAGTTATATCTCCCGAGGGATGTGCAACTATTCTTTGGAGAGACCCAAAGAAAATGCTCGATGCTGCAAAAGCAATGAAACTCTCAGCAAAAGACTTATTGAAATTAAAAGTTATCGATGAAATTATCCCTGAGCCTTTGGGTGGTGCTCATCGAGATAGAGATACGATGCTTGAAAACTTAAAAACTTCTATCACACAAAATTTAGATTACTTTAAAGACTTATCTCCAGAGGAGATAGCAAATGAAAGAAAAAATAAGTTTTTAAAGATTGGAAGAAACGATGGATTTATAAGCACAAAAGAAGATTTAAGTTCATTAACTGTCAAAAAAAATAAATTTGACAATATTTTAAAATCGAAAAAAATACAAATTGTTATTGGTATAAGTGTTGTATCGTTAGGTTTGATTTTTTTATTAATTTAAAATTATAAAGCTCCACAACAATTTTTAAATTTTTTCCCTGTTGCTTCACATCTGTCATTTCTTGAAATTTTTTCATTTTTCTTAGTGATAAGTAAACATTTCGGATTGTTATTTTTTTCTTTATTTCTAATATTTTGATTTGAGGACTGTTCTTCCTGAACTACTTTTAAATTCATCAAGATTGTAACATAGTCTAATTTTAGTTTTTCTAAGAGGTTTGAAAATAAATCAAAAGCTTCTTTTTTATATTCAACTAGAGGATCCCTTTGACCGTAAGATCTTAAACCAACAACTTGTCTTAATTGCTCTAAGTATTGAATGTGGGATTTCCAATTTAAATCAATGGATTGTAGAAAAATTCTTTTTTCAATATCTTTTGCATAATCTTCTCCTAGAATTTTAATTCTTTCATTTCTTGATTCATAAAATTTTGAAAGTATTTTCTCTTTAAGCTCATCATCTTTAGATGAGATTAATTCCTCAAACTCCTTATCTGTGAAACTTTTTCCTAATATTTGCTTAATTCTGTTACTAAATTCTGTGCTCTTAGGATTTGAAAGTTTTTGAATCTTTAGTTTAATTATGTCCTCAATTATCTCTTTTAAAAATTCGTCAGAATAACCAAAAATATCATCACTACTCATTGCTTTTTTTCTCTGAGAAAAAACAACATGTCTTTGATCATTAAGAACATTATCAAATTTTATTAAGGTTTTTCTAATATCAAAATTTCTTGCCTCTACTTTCTGCTGCGCTCTCTCTAATGCTTTGTTGATCCAAGGATGATCTATACTTTCCCCATCTTTAAGCCCCAACTTTTCAAGCATATTGTTCATGGACTCTGAACCGAAAATTCTCATTAAGTCATCCTCTAAACTTACATAGAATACCGAACTACCTTCATCTCCTTGCCTTCCCGATCTACCTCTTGCTTGATTATCAACTCTTCTGGACTCCATTCTTTCTGTGCCAATTACAAACAAGCCCCCTAAAGACTTTATTTTATCTTTGTCAATTTTGAGCTGATCATCAGGGATAGATCCCTTTTTTCCACCAAGTTGAATATCAACACCTCGTCCAGAAATACTAGTTGTGATAATCAAAGATTTTTCTTTACCAGCATTAGCTATAATTTCAGCCTCATTTTCATGATTTTTAGCATTAAGAACTACATGTTTAATATTTTTTTTATTCAATAAATTTGAATAAACCTCTGATTTATTAATACTTGATGTAAAGACTAGTATTGGTTGGCCAAGCTCATTACGTTCTATAATTTTATTAACAATTGCAATATTTTTTTCTTCTTCAGTTCTAAATATCAAATCATTAAAATCTTTTCTGATCATTTCTTTGTTAGTGGGAACTACTACAACTGGTAAATTATAAATTTCAAAGAACTCTGCAGACTCAGTTAAAGCAGTACCAGTGCAACCTGCTAGTTTTTTATAGAGTTTGAAATAATTTTGATAGGTGATTGAAGCTAAGGTTTGGTTTTCTGCTTGAACATCAATTTTTTCTTTTGCCTCAAGTGCCTGATGCAATCCATCTCCAAATCTTCTACCCTCAAGAATTCTTCCTGTTAATTCGTCAATTATTTTTAAACTTCCATCTTTTACAATATAATCTTTACCCTTCTCAAATAGATGATTTGCTCTTAAAGCTTGATTAACATGATGAACTAAATGAAGGTTTTCTGGATCATAAAAATTATCATTTTTTAAAATTCCAGCATTTGAAAAAAGCTTTTCAACATTATTAATTCCATCATTTGTTAAAAGAATACTTTTTTCTTTTTCGTCAATTTCAAAATCTTTATCATTTAAAATTTTTATTAGTTTATCAATTGCCATATACTGAGCTGTCTTATCATCAGCTGATCCAGATATTATTAAAGGCGTTCTAGCCTCATCAATTAAACAGGAGTCTATTTCGTCAACAATTGAAAATGAATGTTCTCTTTGAACCATCTCATTTTGTAAAAATTTCATATTATCCCGAAGATAATCAAATCCTAATTCACTATTAGTTGCATAAGTTATATCGCAACTATAGTTTCTTTTACGTTCTTCATCGCTTTGGTCGTTATTAATAAATCCTGAAGTTAGTCCAAGAAAATTATAGATTTGTCCCATTTCTATAGAATCTCTTTTAGCTAAATAATCATTAACAGTAACTATATGAACTCCTTTTTCATTAAGTGCATTTAAATAAGCTGCCAACGTGATTGTTAAAGTTTTTCCTTCACCTGTTCTCATCTCTGCTATTTTTCCTTCATGCAGAACTACACCTCCAATTAATTGAACATCGAAGTGTCTCTCTTTTCGAGTTCTTTTTGAAGCTTCTCTCACAAGCGCAAATGCATCAGGCATTATCTCATTTAATGATTTTCCACTTTTAATTAGATCTTTAAATTCTAAAGTTTTTTTGGGAAAATCTGTATCATCTAAATTTATAAATTTTTCCTCTAGCGAATTAATTTTTTCAACAATCTTATAAATCCTATCAAGCTCTTTTTGGTTGCTAGATTTAATGAATTTGGAGATTAGATTTAATGGATTAAACATGACTATTTGATTTATTCTTTAAATATTATGTTTAATATATGTATTAAATAAATATTTTAAACATTATGGGAATTAATTTAACAAATTTTCTATCTTCGCAATCAAAAAATACCAAAATGATTGATTTTCAAGACCTAGATCATATAGACGGTCTGTCAATTTCAGTTCTTAGTGCAAATCTATATAAAAACGATAGAGATGATTTAGTAATGTTTTATTTTAGAGACGGCGCAAATCATGCTTCATTATATACACAATCTAAAATTGTTTCTGAAAATATAAAATGGAACCTAAATCAAAAAACTAAAAAAGTATTTTCTTTAATTGTTAATACTAGAAATGCAAACGCATTTACAGGTAAACAAGGATACGAAAGTTTGAAAAAACTAGCAGACTTAGTATCAAAAAATTTAACAGATAAACAAAAGCAAGACGAGGAAACACCAAAAAAAATAAATTCTAAAGAGATTCTATTTGGTTGTACAGGAACTATAGGGGAAGAGTTTCCATTTGAAAAAATATCTAATCAAATACCTAATTTAATTAGTAAAATTCGTTATACACAAAATAAATTTTTATGGATGAAAGCTGCTCTTGGCATAATGACTACTGACACCAAACCAAAAATTGCCATGGAAGAGTGTCATATAGGAAGCGAGAAAGTTAAAATTTATGGGATTGCTAAGGGCTCTGGTATGATACATCCTAATATGGCAACAACCTTGGCTTACATTTTTACAGATGCAAGTTTGTCTAATGATATTTTAAATAAATTATTAAAAAAAAATATTTTTAACACTTTTAACGCTATTTCTTGTGATGGAGATACTAGCACAAACGACATGGTGACTATTTTTGCAACTAATAAAATTAATAATTCACAAATAAAAAATATAAATGAAAATAAAATTAAAAATTTTGACAGAGCTTTAAATAATGTTCTATTAAATTTAGCCAAAAGGGTTGTTGCAGATGGTGAGGGAGCATCAAAATTTATCCTTATAAATGTGTCTAAATGTAAAAATGAAATTGAGGCAAAAAAAATAGCATTTTCTATAGGAAACTCACCCTTAGTAAAAACTGCTATTGCAGGCGAAGACCCAAACTGGGGAAGAATAATAATGGCAATTGGTAAAGCTGGGCCAAAAATTAATTTAAAAAAACTTTGTATAAAATTAGGAAAGTTAAAAATAGTCCAAGATGGAAAGTTGTATGAAAATTATAGTGAAGAGGTGGCATCGAAATATATGAAAAACGAAAATATTGAAATCAGCATTGAAGTATACACCGGAAAAAAAGATTTTACTGCATATACTATGGATTTAACTAAGAAATATATAGATATTAATTCAAACTATAGAAGTTAAACAATATTGAAAATTTTTATTAAAACCTATTTATGAAATATGATTAAATACAAACTAATTTGCAAAGATTGTAATACTAAATTTGATAGTTGGTTTGCATCCTCTAGTGAATATGAAAAGTTAAAAAAAAGAAAACTTTTGACTTGTAATAGTTGTAACTCATTAAAAGTAGAAAAAACTTTGATGGCTCCACAATTAATAAATAACAAAATTGAATTTGAAACAAAATTAAATACTACAAAACATCTGAAAATTAAAAAAACTATTAAAAATTATCAAAAGTTTATTAAAGACAATTTTCAATACGTGGGAGATAATTTTGCTTATGAAGCAAGATCAATCCATTATAATAATAAAAAAAAATCCAAAGGTATATATGGAAGTGCCACTAAACAAGATCTTAAGGAGCTAAAAGATGAAGGAATAGAGGCTCAGATGATACCCTGGATAGAAGATAAAGATAATTAATTTTTCAAAAACTTTGCAATATAGTTTACCGACAGGTCTTTAGTAATACTCCACTCGTCTTTAACTATATTAAAATGCATTCCATCAAACTTTTTTAAAGATAAATTATTTTTGGTTAAAATCTTTTTAAGCTCTTCAGGTTTAACAAATTTTTCCCATTCATGAGTTCCTATTGGCAACCATCTTAAAACATACTCTGCTCCAACTATGGCGAATACATATGACTTTAAAGTTTTATTAATTGTTGCAACAAACATTAATCCATTTTTCTTTAAAAGCTTAGAGCATGATTTTAAAAAGAATGAAATATCTTCCACATGTTCAACTATCTCCATATTAAGTATCACATCAAATTTTTTTTTAATTTTTAATTTTTCAGGAGATGAACAGATATAATTTATTTTAAGTCCATTTTTATTAGCATGAAGTTTCGCAATTTTAATATTTTTAATTGATGCATCAATCCCTGTAATATGAGCTCCCAATCTACACATTGGTTCAGAAAGCAACCCTCCACCGCAACCAATATCTAAAATATTAATTCCAGATAAAGGCTTAGCTTTATTTGTAGTTTTAAATTGGTCAATTATATTTTCTTTAATATATTTAATCCTTATGGGATTAAATTTGTGTAAAGGTTTAAATTTCCCTTGGGGATCCCACCATTCATCCGCCATATTTGAAAATTTTTCTATTTCTTTTTTGTTTACGCTAATCATACTAGATAATTAGTTGACATAGCAATTAAGATGTATTTTATCAAATATTAATTAAATAATTATTATTAAACTGATCATGAAAACTGTAGTACTCAAATTTGGTGGAACTTCTGTTGGTAGTATCGATAGAATTAAAAAAGTATGTAAAATTATAGCATCTTATAAAAAGAAAAAATATAAGGTGTTTGTAATTTCCTCAGCTATGAGCGGTACTACTAATGATCTTATTAATAAATCAAAGTCAATTAGTAACAATTTTAATCTGGCAGAATATGACGCACTATTATCTACAGGTGAACAAGTTTCATGTGCGCTTATAGCAGGCAGATTGAACCATATTGGGTTAAAATCTAGATCTTGGTTATCCTGGCAGTTACCTATTGTTACAGAGGGTAACTACTCAAGTGCTCGAATAAATAAAATAAATATAAACGAATTAAATAGATATACTAAAAATGGCGGTATTCCAATTGTCACTGGTTTCCAAGGTATTAATAAAAATCATAGAATAACTACAATTGGTAGAAGTGGGTCTGATGCAACTGCAATAATGCTAGCTAAATATGTTAAAGCTGACGAATGTATAATATTTACTGATGTAGAAGGTGTTTATACTACCGATCCACGTCAGCATAAAAAAGCAAAAAAAATAAAAAAAATTTTTTATGATGAGATGCTTGAAATGGCATCATTGGGCTCCAGAGTAATGCAACCAACTTCAATTCAAGACGCAAAGTTGAATAAAATAGATATAAAAGTTAAATCCTCTTTTACTTCCAAGTCAGGAACTTTAATTACAAATTCTAAAAAATCATTTAGTGATCAAATAATAACTGGAATCTCATCAACAAAAAATGACTCAAAAATTACTATAGTTGGTGTAAAAGACAGACCTGGGGTAGCTGCATCAATTTTTAAACCATTATCTAAAAATCTGATTAATGTTGATATGGTTGTTCAGAATATCTCACAAAATGGAAAAAATACAGATTTGACTTTTACAATCAAATCTGAGGATCTTAAAAAAACTGAAAAGCTGTTAAAAGAAAACAAAAGTATTTCATATAAAAAATTATCTTTTGATAGAAATGTATCTAAAGTCTCGATAATTGGCGTTGGAATGATTACAACACCAGGAATAACTTATAGAATGTTCCAAGCTTTAGCATCAAAAAAAATAAATATTTTGGTTATTTCAACATCTGAAATTAAAATTTCAGTTTTAGTATCAGCTAGGCATGTTAAAAAGGCAATTGCATCTTTACATAAAGAATTTAAGTTAGATTAATTAGATGAGTGTTAGACCATTTAGAGATATTAGAAGACGAAAAACAAAAGTAATAAATGTTGGCAGTGTCAAAATTGGTGGTGATAATCCAATTTCTGTCCAGTCCATGACCAACACTTTAACAACGGATGTTAAAGCAACAATAAATCAAATTAATGATATTGCAGAGGAAGGAGCCGATATAGTTAGAGTTTCATGTCCAGATACAGCGTCAACGAAAGCTCTTAAAGAAATAGTTAAACATGTAACTATCCCAGTAGTAGCAGATATTCATTTTCATTATAAAAGAGCAATCGAAGCAGCTGAAAACGGAGCTAAATGTTTAAGGATAAATCCTGGTAATATTGGTGAGGAATCAAAAATACATGAAGTTCTTAGTGCCGCAAAGAATAATGGTTGTTCGGTTAGAATTGGAGTAAATGCTGGATCATTAGAAAAGGATATATTAGATAAGTTTAAAGAACCTTGTCCAGAAGCGCTAGTGGAAAGTGCTTTAAGAAATATAAAAATATTAGAAGATAAGGATTTTTTTAATTTTAAAATAAGTGTTAAGTCTTCAGATGTTTTCTTATCAATTGGTGCTTACAGACAATTATCTAAAGTATGCGATTATCCTCTTCATTTGGGAATTACCGAGGCTGGAAGTTTTGTATCTGGAAGTATAAAGTCTTCTATAGGACTTGGGAGTCTTTTAATGGATGGAATTGGAGACACAATAAGGATCTCTTTATCAGATAATCCCACAAAAGAAGTAACAATAGGAAATGAAATTTTAAAATCATTAAATCTAAGAAATAGAGGTGTTAAAATTATCTCATGTCCCTCTTGTGCAAGACAAGCTTTCCAAGTAATTGATACTGTAAAAATATTAGAAGATAAACTTTCTCACATAAAAACTCCAATAACTTTGTCAATAATAGGATGTGTTGTAAATGGACCTGGAGAAGCAGCTATGACCGACATAGGTATTACTGGTGGGGGGAAAGGTAATAATATGCTTTATTTATCTGGAATTCAGAGTGAAAAGGTTTTGACCAAAGATATTATTGAAAAAGTTGTTACAGAAGTTGAAAAAAAAGTTTCTGAACTAGAAAACTAAAAATGATACCTAGCAAAACAATTGAAGAACTTATATCAAGACATTCGATTTTAGAAAAAGATTTATCTTCAGGGTCAATAGATAAAAAGTTATTTGCAGAAAAATCAAAAGAGTATTCAGATGTAAATGAAATTATTGAAAATGCAAAAAAATATATTTCATTTAATAATGATAAAAAAGAATTAGAAAAAATATTAAACGATAGTTCATCAGATGAAGAATTAAAAAATATGGCTGAAGCCGAACTAAGTGATTTAAAAATACAATACGAGATAAACGAAAAAAAATTAAAATTATTTTTACTACCGAAAGATGAAGCAGATAAAAAAAATGCCATTATTGAAATAAGAGCAGGAACTGGTGGATTAGAAGCAAGTTTATTTGCATCTGATCTCTTTAAAATGTATGAAAAAGTAAGTCATAAAAAAAAATGGTCCTTAGAACTCATTTCAATTTCAAGAAGTGATGCTGGTGGTTTAAAGGAAGTTATAGCCTCGATTAAAGGTAACAATATTTATTCCACACTTAAATATGAAAGTGGGGTTCACAGAGTGCAAAGGGTTCCTGATACTGAAACTCAAGGAAGAGTTCATACATCAGCAGCAACAGTTGCTGTATTACCTGAAGCAGAAGAAGTTGATTTAAAAATAAATGATTCAGATTTAAGAATAGATGTTTTTAGAGCTGGAGGACCTGGAGGGCAATCAGTAAATACAACAGACAGTGCTGTGAGAATAACTCATATTCCTACTGGATTATCTGTATCCCAACAGGATGAAAAATCACAACATAAAAATAAGGCAAAAGGAATGAAAATACTGAGAGCACGTTTGTATGAATTAGAGAGATCTAGAATCGATCAAGAAAGATCAAAAGATCGTAAAACAAAAATTGGAACTGGGGATAGGTCAGAACGCATTAGAACTTACAATTTTCCTCAAGGAAGAGTGACAGATCATAGAATAAATTTAACATTACATAGATTAGATGAATTTTTAGAGGGGGAAGCCTTTGATGAAATGATTGAGTCGTTAACTTTACAAGCTCAAGAAGAGAGCTTAAATAATTTAAAATAATGAATATAAATTCAGCAATTATCCACGGTGCCAAAGTTTTAAAAGATAATTTAATAAAAAATCCATATTTAGACTCCGAAATACTAATGACCAAGGCAATCAAGAAAGATAGAAAATATATTTTGCTTAATTCTAAAAAAAACCTTGATAAAGTGGATTTGAATACTTTTCAAAAATTGATAAAGAAAAGATCAATTGGAAAGCCAATTGCTTATTTAACAAATAAAAAATTCTTTTGGAATTCAGAATTTACTGTATCAGATGACATTCTGATACCACGACCAGATACAGAATTGGTTATTGAAAAAGTTTTAGGTTTAACGGCACATAAAAAAAAATTGAATATATTAGATATCGGTGTTGGATCAGGATGTATACTTTTATCTATTTTAAAAGAGAGAAAAAGTTTTTATGGAACAGGAATTGATATAAGCAAAAGTTGTTTAAAAATAAGTAAATTAAACGCAATTAAGCTTAAAGTAAGCTCCAAACTTAAATTATTTAAATCAAATGTTGACAAATTCAATTTAGGCAAATATGATTTGATTATATCTAATCCTCCATATATTAAAAATTTTGATTTAAAATATTTGGAAAAAGATGTTGCTAAGTTTGAACCAAAACTAGCTTTAAACGGTGGATTAGATGGTTTATCAGCAATCAGAAAAGTAATTAAAAAATCATCTGAACTGATTAAAAAGAACGGTAAGTTTATTTTAGAGATCGGTTTTGATCAAAAAAATAAAGTAATTAGTTTATTAAAAAAAGAGGGATTTTATATTAACAGTACTAACAAAGATCTTGCTAAAAACGATCGATGTATAGTCTGTACAAAAATGTAGTATTTATTAATCATGGTAACATTTAGAAATAATAATAATAACAATAGAAGAAATAATTTTAGAAGAACCGACAGAGGCTTCAAATCTAATGGGGATAGACCAAAATTTGTATCAAATTTCTCTAATAATGAAAATTTTAAAAGAAAAGCTCCAGGGAGAAACAATCATAATGCACCAAAATTAATTGAAAAATATAACGATTTAGCTAGAGAGGCTTCTTCAAATGGTGACAAAATTTTATCTGAAAATTATCTTCAACATGCAGATCATTTTACGAGAGTTTTGAATGAAAGAGAAAGTATTAGAAGAGAGCGATTTTCTGATAATAAAAGCGAGGATCAGGCAAATCTTTCAGATAAAACTAAGATACAAAATGAAGAAATTTCAAGAAGTAATTTAGCTAATGAGTCAAAAAAAGAGAATGAGGAAGAAAAAGTTCCGGACACTCAGGTTTAAATCATTAATTTGTCCCTATAATTTTTTCGGATTTTAAAACATCTAATTTGATTTTTTTAGTCTCAAAAATTTTTCTCTCTTTACCCTTTAAAATCTTTCCAGATGGCAGTTTTAGTTTTTGAGAATTAACTTTTTTTCCATTAACTATAACTTCATAATGTAAATGGGGACCAGTTGATTTACCAGTTGATCCCACATAACCTATAGTTTGACCTTGTTTAACTCGTACACCTGTTTTAATACCACGAGCAAATTTTGACATGTGTGCATAAATAGTTTGATAGGTAGAATTATGTCTTATTTTAACACAATTTCCTCCACCGCCACACCATCCTGCTTTTTTTACTACACCATCTCCTGATGCCATAATAGGAGTTCCCATTGGCGCGGCAAAATCAGTTCCTCTATGCATTTTATTAAAACCATCTATAGGATGTTTTCTCATTCCAAAAGGAGATGAAAGCCTCGCACCATTTATTGGAGTCTTCATTAATGCTTTTTTAACACTTCTCCCATTTTTATCATAATGACCTTCACTGCCATCTTTATCAAAATAATATAAACTATTATCTTGGCCACTAATTTTTAGATTAGCAAAAAGAATTTCCCCAGTTTCAATTATCTCATTTTTTTCGTTTAAGAATATTTCATACATAATTTGAAATTTATCTTTTTTTCTTATATCTCTTTGAAAATCTACTTGAAATCCATAAATTCTCGCAAACTCAATTATTGTGTTAGCTGGAATATTTTCATTTGTTGCTGCTTTATAAAGACTTTGTAAAATTATATTTTCCTTATAAACTATTTTTTTATCAAGTTTTATTGATACGGTTTCTTCATTAAATTTATCATTCTCAATATTTCTTTTTAAAAATATTTTTTGAGTATTTGAAGTTTGAAACACAAATTCATTAATTTTATTATTTGTTTTATCTAAATTAAATTGAATTATTTGTTTCGTATTTAATTTGTTTAGATTAACTTTGATTTTAAGAGAGTTTTTTATTTTAAGTATTTCACTTTTTTCGATTGAATAGCTTTCTAAAATTTTATCGAAAGTTTCTCCAGATTTAATTTTATGTTTAATTTTTTTGTATTTAGGCTCAAGGTTATCAACTAAATGATTTAAAGTTTTTTTAAAATAAATATTATCAATAAAATTATTATAAGCTTGAATATTATTATTTTTTTTGAAATTAAAGTAACTCGTTGAAATAACTGTAATAGCAATTAAAAAAATAAGAGCAAAAATATGAATATCTTTTCTGATTTTATTTTTTAAATTTTTTAACATTTGAAAATGAATAGGTTACAATTATTAGTTTAGAGAAACTTAAAAATCAAAAAAAACCCTTAAAATCCCATATTTTAATCCATTTTTTTAATGTTAAATGCTTGATTTCCTATTATTTTAGCCTATAAGCACTGGACTTTCTCAGTAAAACTATTGTTAATACAATAAATAAGTGAGGATTATTGAGCCTTTTTTGCTCAATTAGCTATTTAAAACGTAAAAATTTAAGAAGAGAAGTGTGGACGGTTAAGGTTACCAAAAATTTGTCGTACACACTTCAACATCATGTAAATTTTATTCTTAGAATTTATATGGAAGCTAGTGTGCGCCGTTTTTAAACTTGAGAGTTTGATCATGGCTCAGAACGTACGCTGGCGGCACGCCTAACACATGCAAGTCGAACGAAGTAGCAATACTTAGTGGCAGACGGGTGAGTAACATGTAGGTATCTGCCCTTTGGCCCGGAATAACACGAGGAAACTTGTGCTAATACCGGATAAGTCTTTACGGAGAAAGCTTTATGCACCATTGGATGAGCCTGCACTTGATTAGTTTGTTGGTGGGGTAATGGCCTACCAAGACTGTGATCAATAGCTGATTTGAGAGGATGATCAGCCACATTGGGACTGAGACACGGCCCAAACTCCTACGGGAGGCAGCAGTGGGGAATCTTGCACAATGGAGGAAACTCTGATGCAGCGATGCCGCGTGAGTGAAGAAGGCCTTTGGGTTGTAAAGCTCTTTCGTCGGGGAAGAAAATGACTGTACCCGAATAAGAAGGTCCGGCTAACTTCGTGCCAGCAGCCGCGGTAATACGAAGGGACCTAGCGTAGTTCGGAATTACTGGGCTTAAAGAGTTCGTAGGTGGTTGAAAAAGTTGGTGGTGAAATCCCAGAGCTTAACTCTGGAACTGCCATCAAAACTTTTCAGCTAGAGTATGATAGAGGAAAGCAGAATTTCTAGTGTAGAGGTGAAATTCGTAGATATTAGAAAGAATACCAATTGCGAAGGCAGCTTTCTGGATCATTACTGACACTGAGGAACGAAAGCATGGGTAGCGAAGAGGATTAGATACCCTCGTAGTCCATGCCGTAAACGATGTGTGTTAGACGTTGGAAATTTATTTTCAGTGTCGCAGCGAAAGCGATAAACACACCGCCTGGGGAGTACGACCGCAAGGTTAAAACTCAAATGAATTGACGGGGACCCGCACAAGTAGTGGAGCATGTGGTTTAATTCGAAGATACGCGCAGAACCTTACCAACACTTGACATGTTCGTCGCGACTCTAAGAGATTAGAGTTTTCGGTTCGGCCGGACGAAACACAGGTGCTGCATGGCTGTCGTCAGCTCGTGTCGTGAGATGTTGGGTTAAGTCCCGCAACGAGCGCAACCCTCACTTTTAGTTGCCATCATTAAGTTGGGCACTCTGAAAGAACTGCCAGTGATAAGCTGGAGGAAGGTGGGGATGACGTCAAGTCCTCATGGCCCTTACGTGTTGGGCTACACACGTGCTACAATGGTATCTACAACAGGAAGCAAGACTGCGAGGTCAAGCAAATCCTTAAAAGATACCTCAGTTCGGATTGCACTCTGCAACTCGAGTGCATGAAGCTGGAATTACTAGTAATCGTGGATCAGCGTGCCACGGTGAATGCGTTCCCGGGTCTTGTACACACCGCCCGTCACACCATGGGAGTTGGTTCTACCTTAAGGCAAGGTTTAATACCCTTGACCACGGTATAGTCAGCGACTGGGGTGAAGTCGTAACAAGGTAGCCGTAGGGGAACCTGCGGCTGGATTACCTCCTTTCTAAGGATGAATGAAAGTAAAATTTCATTCTAAATAATACACAGGTAATGTTGACCGTCCTCATTTCTCTTCTTAGAATAGTGTTTCTCTTGCATGGGGGCCGGTAGCTCAGTTGGTTAGAGCACACCCTTGATAAGGGTGGGGTCGAAAGTTCGAGTCTTTCTCGGCCCACCAATTTAAGATCATGGGGGATTAGCTCAGCTGGGAGAGCGCCTGATTTGCATTCAGGAGGTCAGCGGTTCGATCCCGCTATCCTCCACCAAAACACTTAGTTATAAAAATTGTAAATAAAAATAATAATTAATA
>CACNRD010000003.1:55000-81567 GCA_902622795.1 uncultured Pelagibacteraceae bacterium
AATAAAAAAGCGGCAAAGATGCTTCATAAACTTGGTTGCAATGTCTTTAAAACTTCTTCTGCAGATATAACTGATCTTGAAATGCACGAGTTCTTAGCCAAATCAAACAAAAAAGTAATTATATCAACTGGAATGTCTTCGCTTAGTGAAATAGACGATTGCATAAGTATTTATAAAAAATATAAAAACAATCAATACATACTACTGCATTGTGTATCAAATTATCCGTGTAATAAAAATTCAATTAATTTAAAAAGTATAGAACTACTGAAAGAAAGATATCAATGTTTAGTTGGATATTCGGATCATAGTATTGGAAATATTTCGTCATTGGTAAGTGTTGTATTAGGAGCCAGCCTAATTGAAAAACATTTTACCATAAGCAAATCACTTAAAGGACCAGATCATAAAACATCAATTTTGCCAAATGAGTTTCTAAATTTAGTTAATGAAACGAACGATGTAAAATTAATACTTGGAAAAAAAGAAAAAAAATGTCAAACCGAAGAGATTGAAATGAAAAATATCTCAAGAAAAAGTTTGACAATTATAAAGGAGCTTAAAAAAGGTGAAAAATTAAACAAAGAAAATTTAGCTCTGAAGAGACCAGGCACTGGTCTTCCTTATAAATTTTTAAATGAAATATTAGGACTTCCTGCAAAATCGAATCTAAAAGTTGATCGACAAGTGTTAAAGAAAGATTTTAAATAATATTAATGAAAATTTATATTTCTACAGGGGGATACAAGAATGAGAATATAAACTCTATATTGAGCAAAATGGAGAAAAATAGTATTTTGGATATAGAATTGTCTGGTGGGATCTACAACAAAAATATTTATAAAATTTTAAAAAAAAAAAAAAATTTTAATTTTCAAGTACACAATTATTTTCCTATTCCAAAAAAAGCATTTGTTTTAAATCTTGCTTCAACAGATAAAACTATTTCTAGATTATCAATTAAACATGTAAAAAATTCAATAAGATTTGCAAAAAAAATTAATGCAAAATATTATTCGTTTCATGCAGGATTTTTATGTGATCTTTTACCTTCAGAACTTGGAAAGAGAGTAAAAAAAAAAAAGTTAAACAGTAGAACAAAAAGTATTTCTGTATTTTTAAAAAATCTGAGGATGATAAGTAAATATGCTAAAAAATATAAAATAAATGTAATGGTTGAAAATAATGTTATAACTCGCAAAAATCTTAATGAATTTGGAACAAATCCTTTACTTATGTGTGATCCAATTGAATGTCTTTCATTGTTAAAAAAATTTCCAAAAAATATAAAAATGCTTCTTGATGTTGGTCATCTTAATGTATCAGCAAAAACATTAGCCTTTAATAAAAAGGATATGTTTCAAAAATGTGAAAAATTTATTAAAGGGTATCACCTGAGTGACAATGACGGTTTGACAGATGCTAATCAAAAATTCAACAATAAAAGTTGGTTTATAAAATTACTAAATAAAGATGTAGAATACATCTCAATAGAAGTGTACGGAGAATCAGAACAAAAGTTATTTAAGCTTAAAAAATTACTATTAGATAACGTTTATGTATAAAATACCTTTAGCAAGACCTGCAATTGATAATTCAGAAATTAAAGTTGTCTCTAAAGTTATGAAATCTAAGTGGATTTCATCAAGGGGAGCATACATAAATAAATTTGAAAAAAAGTTTAAAAGTTTTCTAGGAGGTGGTTATCCTATATCTGTTTCAAATGGCACACATGCTATTCAGCTAGGAATAAGCGCTTTAGGTATAAATCCTGGAGATGAAATTATAGTTACCAATCTTACTTTTGGAGCAAGTATAAATGCAATAATTAATTGTGGAGCAAAGCCAGTGATAGTAGATATTGAAAAAGAAAATTGGACGATTGATCTAGAAAAAATTAAAGAGGCGACAAATAGCAAGACAAGGGCAATTTTGATTGTTCATGTGTATGGAATAGCTTGCAATATTGATGAAATTAAAAAATTTTCGAAAAGAAAAAAGTTATTTTTAATTGAAGATTGTGCAGAAGCGCTAGGAGCCACTTATAAGAATAGAAAGATTGGACTTGATGGAGATTGTTCGTGTCATAGTTTTTATGCAAATAAAACTATTACAACTGGCGAAGGTGGAATGGTGGTTTTTAAAAATAAAAATACTTATAAGAAAGCTTTAAAGATTAAAAATCATGGAATGTCATCAAAAAAAAAATACTTTCATGATTTGGTTGGTAGCAATTATAGATTAACAAATATTCAAGCCTCAATAGGCTTTGAACAATTAAAAAAAATTAATAAATTAATTAAACAAAGAAAAAAAATATTTAATTTTTATGATAAATTAATTGATGACAAATATTTTCAAAAACTACCAAAAAATAACTGGTCAACTAATTCTTACTGGTATTATGTTATAATAATAAAAAAAAAAAATAATAGAAATAAATTTATTAAATACTTAAATAAAAGAGGAATAGAAGTTTCACCAACTTTTTATCCTCTAAATAGTATGAAAACATTTAAAAAATATTCGAGTGGCAAATATTTAAATTCAAATTACATTGGAAAAAATGGTATTTGTCTACCTTCCTCTGGACTAAAAAAAAAAGAACAAACATATATTGTTAAAGCATTAAATGATGCTAAAAATATATTTTAAATAATACTGTATTGAAAAAACAATTATTTATAATTGGGGCTGGATCGCATGCAAGTGTAGTGGTTGATATTGCAAAATCTCTTAACTATAAAATAAGTTTTATAATAGATATAAATTCTAAAGTTACTTTAAAAGAAAAAAAATTTGGGATTCCCGTTAAGAGTAAGTTTTATATAAATAAAATAAAAAAAAAAAGCTCAATATTTTTAGCGATAGGAAATAACCATATAAGAGATAAGTTATATGAAAAATATAAAAATAATTTCAATTTTGTTAATTTAATAGCTAAATCAAGCAAAATTTCAAAATACTCAAAAATTGGTAATGCTAATTATATTGGACCTAATGTTATAATAAATGCAGGAACTATAATAAGTAATAATTGTATTTTAAATACTTCATCAGTAATTGAACATGACACAATAATTGAAAACTCTGTTCATATTTGTCCTTCAGTTACCATTGGTGGAAACTGTAAAATTGGAGAACGAAGTTTTATAGGACTAGGTTCTAATATCATTGATAAAATTCGTATCGGAAAAAATGTTGATTTAGGGGCAGGTAGCTTGGTTAATAAACAATTAAAGTCTAATTCATTATATTATGGCATCCCAGCTAAATTAAAAAGATAGACTCTAATAAATGCCAGTAAATAACCTGCAAAAATTTATATACATTTATTTGTGAATTTATAAAATTTACTCATGTATTACAAATAAGAATGAATTACTTAAAATTTTTTAAATTATTATTTTCATTAATACCATTTAGTATTTATAGTATACTTTACCACAACTAGTTTAGAACATGTTAAAAAAAATCGCCTCAGGAATTGTGAATCTACGTGGTCAAGATTTTAAAATAAATGTTCTAAAAAAAGATTTAATAAAAAAAAAAAAAAATTTAATTTTAGCTGAAGTTCATGGTAGCGATAAACTAAAAAAATTAAACTGGTTTCTAAAAGGATATGTAATTATTGATGTATTTAGCAGAACAGAACATTTAAAAAATAAAAAAAAAATAAATAGATATTTGGCTAATATTTTAAAAATTAAAAAAAAAAAAGTTTTTGATATCATAAATTACCATCATTTTATAAATGATAAAAATCATCTAGAGATTGTCAAGCAGACCAGAAATCTTGAGCCTCAAATTTTTGATAGTATCAAAAAAAAAATTTTTTCAAAAATTTCCAATGAATACAAAATCTCTTTTGAAAAAAATAAAAATTTAGAAAAAGAAATAGCGATATTGAGATTAAATAGACCTGGAGGAATTAAAGATCTTAATCCCCCTCATAGAGATGGCTATCTAAACTATTGGGCAAAATCATTAAATATATGGTATATGATTTCTGGATCTTTTAACTCTTGCTCCCTACCAATTGTACCTAAAAGTCATCTATACAATGAAAAATATTTAACAGTAACAAAACCTGGGTGTTTCATGAATGGTATTAAATATAATGTGCCGACAATATTAAAGATAACTGGAAAAAAAAAAATTTTTTTTAAAGTTCCAAAGTTAAAACCAGGTCAAGTTTTAGTTTTTTCGCCCTTTTTAATTCATGGTTTCGGATACAATTTTAGCAAGAAAAAAACAAGATCCGCATTAGAATTTAGACCAGTGGTATCTTAATTTAGTTATGAAGATTTTATTATTAGGTGAATATAGTGCAGTTCATAAAAATTTAAAGGAAGGCTTGTGTTCTTTGGGCCATGAAGTTGATTTTGCTTCTAATGGAGATGGTTGGAAAAAAATTCCAAGAGATATTGATATAGATTATAGTAACAAAATTATTCCTAGATTTTTAGCGGATAGAATTTACCCATGGATTGATATTAAAAAATTTATTAATTACGATATTGTTCAAATAATGAGTGTAGATACAATATATAAAAAATTTTTTTTTAATAAATTTTTTTTTAAAATTTTAAAAAAAAATAATAAAAAAATATTTTTATTAGCTGCAGGAGGAGATGCTTTTTATTGGAGTCAAGGTAGATCAAGATTAAAATATGGACCTTTTGAAGATGTGTTGAAATATGATTTAAAATCAAATTTTCACCCTGCGCAAAACGATAAATTCAAAAAATTTAATGAATATATGGCAGATGAAGTTGATGGAATTATTCCTAATAATTATGAATATGAGATTAGTTATAAAGGACATAAAAATTTACTAAATACAATACCTTGTCCAATTAACACTGAAAAAATTAATTTTATTGAAAATAATATAGATAATAAGATAGTTATTTTTCATGGACTTAACAGATATGGTATTAGAGGTACTAGACATATAGAAGAAGCATTCAAATTAATTGAAAAAAAATATCCTAATAAATTTGAACTTATTATTGATGGGAATATGCCGTTTGAAAAATATTTAAGTGTTTTAAAAAGAGCCAATATAGTGATCGATCAAACATATGGTCATTCAATTGGCATGAATGGTTTGTATGCTTTAGCTTTAGGCAAGGTTGTTTTGGGAGGTTCAGAGCCAGAGGCTTTAGAGTCGTTAGGCATCAAAAATTCACCAGTAATTAATATAAAACCAAATTCACAACATATCTTTGAGCAAATTGAAATATTACTAAGAGATATAAACAAAATAAAAGAAATAGGTTATCTTTCGAGAAAGTATGTAGAAAATGTACACAGCCACACAGGTATTTCAAAAAAATTCTTGGATACCTGGGCTGAAAATGTTAAGAAAAATTAACAATTTCTAAGGAATTAGTTATCTTGATTAAAAAAATAGTTGTAACTGGGGGGTCAGGGTTTATTGGAACTAATTTTATAGAAAGAATATCAAATAAAAATTTTCAAATTATAAATATAGATAAACTCTCAAAACAATCCTCTCCTGAACAATTTAAATATAAACAAAAAAATTATAAATTTTATAAATTAAACTTAGTAAAAAAAAAACAACTTAAAAAAAAATTATTTCAAATCAAACCAGATATAATAATTAACTTTGCAGCAGAAAGTCATGTAGATAGATCTATTGATGATCCTGATAATTTTATGATTAACAACTTTACAGCATCAGTAAATTTATTTACTATCTTTAAGGATCTAAAAAAAATAAAACAAAATTCAAAATTTATTCATGTATCTACTGATGAAGTTTTTGGCTCACATATGAAAAAGTCTTTTAAAGAAAACTCTTTATATAACCCTTCTTCCCCTTATTCTTCATCAAAAGCTTCAACAGATTTAGCTGCTTTGTCATTTAATAAAACCTATAAAACAAATATTGTTATTGTAAATTTATGTAATTGTTATGGCCCATTTCAGCATTTTGAAAAATTCATACCTACATGTATTTTTAGTTTATTAAAAAATAAATCATTACCTCTTTATGGAAAAGGTAAAAATATAAGGGAATGGACTTATGTAGATGATGCTTGTGATGCAATAATAAAATTAGTAAAATACAAAACAAAAAAAAATCGTTTTAATATTGGTTCAGGTATTAGATATAAAAATAAAACGATTGCAAAGAAAATATTTTTAATTTTAAAGAAAAAGAAATTAACAAAACTTAATTCCAGCAATTTTTTTAAATATGTGAAAGATAGACCAGGTCATGATTTTAGGTATGCTTTAAATTCTTCACTTTTTAATAAATCATTTAACTTTAAAAATTTAGTTAGTTTAAGTTATGGTCTAGAATCTACAATAAATTGGTATTTAAAAAATAAATTGTGGGTAAATGCAAAAAAAACTAAATTTACAGGAAAGAGGCTTGGTTTGAATGACTAAAAAAGCAATAATATTATGTGGTGGAACTGGTACTAGAATGTACCCATCTACTTTATCTACAAATAAACATTTGCTGCCAGTTTACGATAAACCCATGATTTATTATCCACTTTCTGTTTTGATGCTTTCAGGAATTAAAGAAATACTAATTATTTCTGCTCCAAATGATATTAGTAAATTCAAAGAACTTTTAGGAAATGGAAGTGACTGGGGCATAAAATTAGAATATAAAATTCAACCAAGTCCAGATGGAGTTGCTCAAGCATTTATTTTAGGAGAAGAATTTATTGGCAAAGATAATGTAGCTTTAATACTAGGAGATAACTTTTTCTATGGTCAAGGTTTTACACAAATGCTTAGCAATGCTGTCCAACGAAAATCTGGCGCAACATTGTTTGCTTATCAAGTAAAAGATCCACAAAGATTTGGAATTGTCGAATTTGATGAAAATAGAAATGTTTTAAATATTGTTGAAAAACCTCAAAAACCAAAATCAAATTATGCAGTTACTGGATTATACTTCTATGATAATAGCGTTATTGAGATTGCCAAGCAACTGAAACCATCTAATAGAGGTGAGTTAGAAATTTCAAATATAAATGAAATTTACCTTAAAAAAGGACTTTTGAAAGTTGAGCTTCTTGGTAGAGGATTTGCCTGGCTAGATACAGGTACATTTGATACATTGATGCAAGCAAGCATGTTTGTTCAAACAATAGAAAACAGACAAGGACATAAAGTAGCTTGTATTGAAGAAATATCATTTAGGAATAAATGGATATCAAAAATTCAACTAGTAAAATTAGCAAAGAAATATGATAAATCAGGTTATGGAGATTATCTTCTAGAAATTATTAAGGAAAATAAGTGATAATATTTATCGTATTGTGATAGGGAAATTCAATAAATATAGAATATAAATATGTCAATCTGCAAGTTAATTGATTTTAAAACTTTAAAAGATGAAAGAGGATCTTTAATAGCACTTGAACAAGGCCAAGATATTCCTTTTGAAATAAAAAGATTTTATTATATTTTTAATATTAGTAAGGGATTTGAAAGAGGTTTTCACGCGCATAGTAACTTAAAACAAATGGCTATTGCCGTAAGTGGGAAGTGCATGTTTTTGATTGATAATGGAATTAAGAAAGAGGAAATGTACTTAGACAATCCAAATAAAGGACTATTTATCGATGGACTAATTTGGAGAGAAATTAAAGAATTTACTGAAGATTGTGTTTTAGTTGTTCTTGCAAACGATCATTACAAAGAAAAAGATTATATTAGAGATTATAAAGAATTTATTAAAAAAGTTAATTTATATAATAATTGAAATAATTATTTTCCACATTTTATATTTATAAATAGCAACTTATTTTAAAATAATTAAAGTTTATTGCTCCAAAAGTTTCTTTATAAAAAAGAAGATTTTTATTGATTAACTTACCATTATTTTCGGTCGAAATTCCAAAATCTAAAATTTTTACATCATTAAAAGTATTTTTCTTTATTATATGAGAAGTTATTGAATCTTGTGGATTTAAATATTTATATTTTTCATCAAAACCAACATACTGAATTTTTAAAACTTCACCAAACTTAAACAAAACTAAACCTCCAAGAAAAATATTACTTTTGTAGCAAGACAAAAATAAAATATTTTTTGGAAATTTTTTTTCAAGAAATTTTATTTCTTTATAAGTATGAACAGGATTAACTTGATATTTTAGTCTTAAATTTTTTGAAACAAAATTCCAAAATTTTTTAGTAATTTTTTCTTTTTTTATAATTAAATCTTTATTCTTATTTAAACTTCTAATTCTCAAATTAGAAAAATTATTTAATTTTGACAAGTTAACATAAGAGGAAATTTCAGTAAATATTTTACTTCTTTTTAAATTATTAAGATAGCTTAACAATAATGCATTATGATTAGAATAATAAAGTGATGGCAAAAATCTAAAAAAAACTTTTTTTACTTTTTTTTTTTTTAAATAATTTATCAAGGTATTAAAAATATCATTAAAAAAAATATTTTTGTAATATAAATTTTCTAAAAAAACTCCACCAAATGTTAATTTTTCAAAACTATAAAATGTATTTTTGGAAATATTTCCTGGAATAAAACCAATAAATTTTTTCAATTTATTATCATAAATTATTAAAGAATTTTCTTTAAAATTGCTTTTAAAATATGAAAAATAATCCCTGTGAAAAAAAAAAATATCATTGGTTAATTTTTTAACCATATTATTCCAATAGTTTTTTTTTCTTGGTGTGTATTTTTCTATCTTAAATCTATTTAAAGAATTCATTTGATTTAACTTTTGATAGGATTGGTTTTGATGATTTATAAATTTGATAATCTTCTGTATTAGTAGTTATATTACATCCGTTGCTAAAATAATTAAACTTACCTATTTTAATATTATTTGCAAAAGTACTACCAACTCCTATAAAAGAATTATTTCCAATCAATGTGCAACCCGAAATAGTTACATGTGATGAAATAAATACATTCTTTCCTATTGTACTGGAATGTCCGATATGATTTGAAGACCAAAGAAAAGAATTATCCCCTATTTGTGCATTGTGTTGAATATTGTTTCCTTCAAGAATTAATAGATGTTCGCCTAACTTGACGTTATTGCCAATATTTACATTTTTGTGAATTAGCGAAACAAATTTAAAACCTTTTGATTTAAAAAAATTATATTTTTCTTCTCTTAATTTATTTATTTTTAAATCTCCAATACAAATAAATAATTCAACATTTTCATTATTAAAATTATCTAAAAAGTAATTCGTATCGTATAAAGGTTTACCATTAAAAAAATCTTTTTTTTTAAATTTCTCATCTACGATGTAACCATCTACAATCTTCCCACTCTGTTCAAAATATATAGATATAATTTTTGCTAATTCAGAGTTTCCAAATAGTATTAATTTCATTTTTTTCTTATTATTATATCTTTTCTAAAATTAGAATAGTGTAACAAATTTGATTGTTTGATAAATTTTACAGAATAATCAATATTTTTATTAAAAAATTTGATCAAATCTGAGTGATTTATAATTTTTTTATTTTTAATAATCTTAAGATAATTAATTTTATTTTTATAAAATTTTAAATGGTACTTTTGTCCTTTTTTTGTTTTTAAAAATTTTAAAATTAAATTTTTATCAGGTACATCTCCTATAAATAATATTCCATTTCTATTTAATAATTTTAATAATTTTTTTAAAAAAATTAAAAATTTGTGTTTAGGTATATATTGAATAACACTATAGCATAAAATTAAATTGAATTTTTTATCTATTTTTTTTGAAACAGTTAAAAAATTCCCAGATATTTTTTCTTTCGTTTTGCACCATTTTATTTTATCAAGGAAATATTTGTTATCATTTAACAAAAAATTTTTTATATTTAATTTTTTAATTAAATATCTAGAAATTAAACCATCCCCACATCCAACATCTAAAAACGAAATTTGGTTTTTAGTACAAATTTTTTTTAATTTTGAATAAATATCTAAACAGATTTTTTTTCTATAGGGATACCTTTGACCTTTTTTAAATCCCATCTTAAGTTCATTAGAAATATTTTTTTTACATAGGTTTAAAAAATATTGGTAATACATAATTTTATATTATTAAATTTAATTTAACATAAATATCCGTAATATATTGATGCCTTTTTTAAATTATTGTTATTAAACAGAATTATTTTTTTATTTTTGTATTCAAAAAAAGAACCATAGCAAATATTATTAATATTTAGTTTATATTCATTTTCATTTGATAGTATTAAATTTATCCTTGTGATTTTGTTATTCTTTAATCTACAAATTCTTTGGGAATAATAATTTTTTTTATTTCTAACTGAAAACAATATTAAATTATTTTTTAAATCTAATCGTGATGGTCTGCCAATGGCATACTCACCATCTTTGCCTATAAAATCAATTAATGGTTTTTTATTATATGAATATGTTTTAAAATTCGATGTTTTAGCAGAATAAACCTTATAGATTGGATATTTTTTCTTTTTATTGTGTAATAACCAATTGTCACCAATTGAATAATAAAGCGTATAGTTCTTTTTTCCTTTTAAACAACAAACACTACCAACAAATTTAAAATTTTCGAATTCATTATTAAATAATACTTTTGGCTTACTTATTAATTCAAATTCCAAGTTGGTTTTAAAATAATAACTTTTTAATTTATAGTCTAATTTATTGATCTTATTAAAAACACTACAAAAAAAAATTAATAAATTTTTATCTTTTATAATTGAGGTAACAATATAACCGTCTTTAAAAATCTTGAGGTTGTTAATTTTATTTAATTTGGAAAAATTTTTTTCTTTTATTATTAATTTCTGTCCATCAACTATTAGCTTATGATAACCAATTTTACCTTTTTTATATTTATCTATAAAAGTAAAAAAAAGATAATTTTTAATTCCTGTGTTTAAACCGATAGGGCAAAAAAATGATACATTTTTCTTATTTGTAAGTTTAGAGATATTTTTAATAATCATTAATTTGTTTAAATAATCGAAATTATAAAATGTTTATCTATAATATTTGAAATAAATATAAAAATATATAATAGATAACTATATGTTAAAGTTATTTTGTTATTTATCTATTTATTAATTTAATTAAAATATTAGATATTATCATATGTTTAAAAATATAAATAATTAAAATGAATTTTACTTTTATATATTTTTTTTTCTTTAGGTTAGTTAATTCTAAGTATCAAAGTTCATTTTTTGGAATTATTTTATTTAATATTTTTCCCTTACTGAGTGCAATAATTTTATCGCTAATTTTTTCTAATATTTACGATCAAAGTTTTAAGAATTCTTTAGCTGCAATTCACTTACAAAAAAAATAGGATATTGAATAAAGTGATTATTAATAATTTTTTATCTACTACAATAAAAAAATTAATTAATTACCTCTATAAAAATAAATTTTTGTTTTTTATAATTGCTTTTCCTGTAAAATTATTTGATATCTTATTCATTAAAACACATAACGAAATATTATTTTATGGCTATATGGGAAGATATAGTGGAAATGCCGCGTCACTGTTTAGATATTGTGTTTCTGAAAAGTATAAATTAAAGCCTATTTGGTTACTCGATAATAAAGATTTAGTTTATTTTGAAAATAAACTGAATTATTTTCAACTACCTAAAAAAAACTCAAATATATTCACACACATAAATTTATTATTTAAAATAGCTAAAGCAAAAGTAATTGTTATAACAAGTGTTGGTGATTTAAGTATTTATTGTTCTCTTTTGTATAAAAAAAAAAGAATCGAAGTTTTATTGCCTCATGGCACTACAATTAAAACTGGTGGAGTAATGGCAAAGCATTTAAATAAAAAACAAAAAAAAATTTGGTCTACAATTTCTAAAAGATTTGATTTAGTCTCAGTTTCTTCGAGAATTGAAAAATACTTGGTTTCATCTAGTCTTAATTTAGATCCGGATAAAGTCAAAATATTAGGTATTCAAAGAAGAGAATTTTTAAAAAATAATCTGAAAAACAATAATAATTCAGTCAATCAATTAGAGAAAATATTTTCAAAATTAAAAATTGAAAAAACAAATTTTGATTTGAAAAATTTAACTTTAGTTTTATATGCCCCAACTCATAGAGATCATTTGCAAAATCATAATAAAACTTTGCTTGAGAATATTGATGGTTATAATTTAGAGCAATTAAATTTATTTTTAAAAGAGAATAATATGTTTCTACTTTTAAGAGAGCATGCGGTCTCAAAATTAGACTTAAATCTTAAAAATGATATTTTTGATACAAATGTTATTAACTTTTCTCATGAAAAATTTCCAGATCTGGAAGAGTTTATCAGTTTAGTTGATGTTATTATAACTGATTATTCAGGAATTTATCTTGAGCATTTACTCAATAAAAAATCATTAGCTTTTGCCCTATTTGATCTTGATGAATATGAAAATAAAAGGGGTTTAGTTTTACCTAAAGAAGTTTTATTTCCAGGTTATATTTTTAAATCTCAAAAAGATTTTATCTATTATTTAAAAAATAGATCTACAATTGACGTTTCTTATATACATAAAAGAAAATACTTAAATTCAATATTATTTGAAAAATCTCCTGATGGAGCATGTAGTAGAACCATGGAAGAAATTAATAGAAATTTAGATTGTTAATTGAATTAGAATGAAAGTTTATAAGATTTCTCCTCGATTAGTTTTTCTCTCTAACGATAAAGTGTATAAATTTTTTAATAACAGTAAAGAATGCGAGGATGAAAGTGATAAAATAAATAGTTCACCATTTTCAGATTATTTTGACAGCGATACTAAATATAATATGAAATTTGTCAAAATTTTACATGTAAATAAGTATTTTTACATAATGCAACCAGCTAAAGGTTTATGCCTAAATGATACCAAAAATATCTTAGATTATAAATTAGCAGGTTCATGGTTAAGAATATTCCATAATTTCTCTTATGACGAACAATCTAAAAAAGCTTTCTTGTTTAGTGATTTTGATATTTCACATGTCTATGTTAATCACAATGAAAATGAAATAACTGCCATAGATCCAGGCACAGGATTTGGAACAATTGGTGAAATAGAAAATGATATTTCACGCTTAATTGTCAGTTTGGTGCAAACAAAAAGTTTTAATATTTTGATATTGAAACAGCGTATAAATAGTTTTCTTAATGGATATAAAGTAGATAAGATTAATTATGATAAGTTGGATAAATATATAGACGAACGAATAAAAAAAAATACTAAAAAAATGCTCAAACTAAATTTTAGTTTAAAGCGATTATTAATTGGAAAGTTTTTTTTAATTTTTTCTAATTTAAAATACATTTTGATAAAAAAAAATATAAAGAAGATAATAAATAAGATTGATCATTAAATAAGTTTTGAAAGTTTCCTTAGATAATTATATTTTTAATATTTTTAAAAAAAAATCAAAAAATTTAATTAAGATTTTAGTATTAGGGTCTATTTTAATATAAAATAGATTTTTAATATTTATTTTTTCCTTAATGTTTATCTTTTAAATCTTTAAAGTATGTTATAAAAATCCTATTAGTTTAATACGAATGAAAAAAAAAGCACTAATAACAGGTATCACTGGCCAGGATGGTTCTTACTTAGCTGAATATTTAATTGCAAATGGATATGAAGTCCATGGATTAAGAAGAAAAAATAGTCAGGAAAATACCTTTAACATTGACCATTTAATTGATGATAACAAAATAATTAACAAAGCTTTTTTTCTTCACTATGGAGATATAACCGATACCAGTAGCTTAATTAATATAATTGCTAAAAAAAAATTTGATGAAATCTATCATTTGTCAGCTCAATCTCATGTGCATACATCATTTCAGGTTCCAGAATATACTACTTATGTAAATGTGATGGGTTCAATAAAAATTTTAGAAACTATTAAAAATTTTTCCCCAGAAAGCAAATTTTATAACGCTTCGACAAGTGAGATGTACGGAGACGTTTTAAACCCAATTCAAAATGAGAATACAAAATTTAATCCACAATCTCCATATGCTATTTCCAAGCTTTATAGTCACTTAGTTACAATCAATTACAGAAACTCTTATAATTTATTTTCTTGCTGTGGAATTTTATTTAATCATGAGTCACCTAGAAGAGGTAAAACATTTGTTACTCGGAAAGTAGCAAGAGCAGTTGCAAAAATAAAACTAGGATTGATTGATAGTTTTAAAGTTGGAAATTTAAATGCAAAAAGAGACTGGGGTCATGCCAAAGAATATATTGAAGCTATGCATTTAATGCTTCAACAAGATAAACCAGAGGAATATGTAATTGGAACAGGAAAAAATTATTCTGTAAGATACTTTATCGAACAAACATTTAAATTAGCTGGAATAGAAATTGAATGGGAAGGAGAAGGTATTAATGAGAAAGGTATTAATAAAGCAAATAATAAAATTATTGTAGAAATTGACAAATATTTTTTTAGACCAGCCGAAGTAGATATTTTATTAAGTGATCCGAAAAAAGCTGAAAAAAATTTAAAATGGATAGCAAAAATTAATATTGAAAAAATTATTGAAGAAATGTACGAGAATGATTTTAACATTCTTAGTAAAAGTTAGTTTAAAAAATAATTAAAATAGTGATGTTATAGTACTTATATTTTAATTTGAGAGTTATATGCAGAATTTAAAAAAATATTTTTTTTTCTAAAGGAACTCTACAGTGACATAACTAATATAAATATTTAAATATATTATAAACATTTAAAATTATAGACAATGAAAATTTTAACAATCGTTTTAGCAAGAAAGAACTCAAAGAGATTAAAGAATAAACATCATTTGGATCTTGGTGGCAAAAGTCTTATCGAGCACACTTTCGATTTGCTTAAAAAAACCAAATCATTTTGTAACATAATTATTAGTACAGATGATGAAAAAATTTTAAAAAATGTAAAACAGAAATATAAGTCTTTCATTCCACTAAAAAGATCTAAGAATTTATCTAAAGACTCAACCGAGTCTTATAAAGCTTTAATTGAAGTCTATAAATGGTATATAAAAAATTATTCTAGGGTAGACGGTATATTCTTAATACAACCAACATCACCATTTAGAAAATTAAACACTATCAAGAAAATGATAAAAATTTTTAAAAATAATAAAATGCGAAGATCAATAATATCTGTAAAAAAAATAAAAGATCATCCAGAATGGATGTTTGAAATTAAAGATGAAAAATTAATAAGAGTTGAAAAAAAGAAACCAATTAAAATGTCTCAATATTTAAAAAGATTGTATATTGTTAATGGTTTGGGGTATCTACTTGTTCCTAAGGATTTGCTTATTTATAACTCAATAATTCCACCTAATTCAAAACCGTTCATTTGCAACTCAGAAATCGAAAGTATTGATATTGATACAATTGAGGATTTGAATAAAGCAAGGGCTCTCAAACACTATTATTATAATCTTTAGTAATACTTTTAATGAAAAAAAAAATTTTTAAATTATCAGATTTTTATTTATTAGAATCTGATTCTAAAATATTAGATTTTAGATGTAACAAGACAAATCTTATTGTTTGGCCAATTTTAAGAGAAGAATTTCTAAATTTGGTAATCTCTAAATTATATTATGATAGTAAGCTTACAAATTATAACATTAAAAGTAATTTTGTAAAAAAGTTATCTTCTTTTTTTAAACTAATTAATGCATCTATGTATTTTAAAAATTTATTTTTTAATTTAAAAAAAAAAGATATTCTTTTTTTTAAAATTGGATACCCAACAATAAACTTAAATAGTGAAGTATTTAATAAAAATATAGATTATTACATCTCACTAAATAAAAACAATTATGTAAGCTTTTCTAGATCACTAAATTTTTCTTTTTTTAAAAGTTATTATGACAAAGAGGTATATTTTTTAGATTTTAATGAAAATATCATCGATCTATTTTCAAGATTTGATAAAACAAATCAAAAAGTTTCTAAAGAAATTACATTATATTTAGTTAAAAAAATAAAAAAAGTATTTGATATAAAACTTAATAATTTAGAAATTCAAAGATTAATTAAATATAATTGTATAAAGATTAATTCTATTGAAAAAAAAATAAAATTTTATAAAAAATTAATTAATAAAATAAAACCTAAATTAGCAATTGTCGAAAATGCTTCGTATTCTCAAAATGCTATTTTAAATTATGTGTTACACAATTTTGGAACTTGTGTTGCAGAACCGCAGCACGGTATAATATCAAAAGGGCACCGAAATTATAACTTTTCCTCACTTATAAGAAATAATAATGAGTATAAGATGTTTTTGCCAGATGATTTTCTGTCTTACGGGAAATACTTTAGTGAAAGTATAAATTCCCCTCTAAAAATGTATAATATTGGCAGTCCATATCGAACACAAAATAAACCAAAAGAAAATAAAAAATATAAAGGAAAAAAAATTTTATTAGTATCAAATGGAATCAATTTAAACACATTACCAAAATTAGCAAAGAAGTTATTTTTTTTATTAAATAAAAAATATGAAATAATAATAAGACCACATCCTATGGAAAAAAATATTAACATGTATGAGAATAATAAGTTTTCTCGTTTCTTCAAAATTGATAGTGAAAAAAACCTTTATAAATCTTTAAAAGATAAAGCAATTGTTATATCTGAGATGTCTACTGTTCTTTATGATGCACTGAATATTGTCCCAAAAATATTAATGATGAGAACAAAAAAATCAGTTTTTAATTTACCAAATCATCCATTTGAAGAGACTAAAAATCTAGAACAATTGATAAAAAAAATCAAATCAGATAAACATTATTATAACAAAGT
This sequence comes from uncultured Pelagibacteraceae bacterium, assembly GCA_902622795.1. Lineage (GTDB taxonomy): Bacteria > Pseudomonadota > Alphaproteobacteria > Pelagibacterales > Pelagibacteraceae > Pelagibacter. The sequence goes on from CACNRD010000003.1 coordinate 71,832, forward strand.
AGAGTTAAATAAATATTTTAAAAATAATTGGAAACAAAATTTTCAAAAGTATATAAAAAAGAAATTATAAGTTAAAAAAACTAAAATCAGTTATTTAGTTTAGATTACTTTTGAATTGCAAATGATGCACCAAGCCTTTTAAGATCTTTTTTATGTGTTTCGTTCTTGCAAATATTGCAAATTGTATTAGTTATAATTTTTTTTCTATCAACAAATTCTGCTCTTGCAGAAATAAAATATTTATTATTCCAAACTTTCATTAAATCATCTTTAAAGACATTTTCAAAGTCAGAATTTGGATCATCAACAATACAACATGCAGAAATATTACCATCATAATTAATTACAAAACCACTCCATGGCCAATGACATTTTTTTTTTGAAAATGTAGTACTTGATTTTGTAGTAGCTTTACCTCCATCATAACTACTATATATAAATTCTTTATTTTTTGGAATAAACTTACTATTAAGATTTGGATTAAATTGAATTTTATCAATAGAAATAAAATCAACACCATATTTTTTTTTAAATTTTAAAAATTCTTCATGCTGATGTTCATTTTGTTTCATGGCTAGCATAGAAATTTGAATTTTGGGGTAAGTCAGATTATTTTCTTTTTTTATTTTACATACTTCTTCCAAATTTTTTAAAACCAAACTTAAATTTCCTCTTTTTCTATATTCTGAATAAACTTCTTGAGTAGTTCCGTCTATATCAATGTGAATATATGACAAACCAGATTTTATTAATTTTTTAAGGAATCCATCTTTATAATTTAGTGAAAAATTTGTAGAAATATGTGACCATAAACCTAGTTCCTGACAATATGAAACTATTTCACAAATATTTTTATGCAATGTTGGTTCCCCCCAATTTTGCAGATAAATTTGAATACAACTGTCTTTAACAGAGTACAAAAATTTTTTTATCTCATTTAGTTTTGCAATACCTTTTTTCCTATCTGATAATTCTAATCCGGTTGGACACAAGGGGCACCTTAAATTGCAGGCATTAGTCGGTTCTAAAACAATATGATAAGGCAGAGATTTAACCTTCAAAATACCTTTTTCCTTTTCTTCGCAGGCTAAAATAAAGTTGTCTATTTTTTTTGAAGTTAAAAAAGGTATTGCCTCTGGATTGATATGCTCAAGATAACCCTTTTCTTTGATGTATTCTAGTTTATCTATTAAATTTTCTGACATTATTACATATCTTAGTAAATTATATTTCCAAGGAGACTTTGTTGTTATTTAAAATTATCATAAGGATTTTTAAAATATTTTTATATTGTTAAGAACTAGGTTTATGGTAGCATAATTCTACAAATTTTTCACTAAATTATAAAGATGGATTTCTTAAAAAATTAATAAAATCTGATTTGTCATTCTCAAGTTATTACGAAATATGTTTTTAAAAATTTCCAAAGCTTAAAATAATTTGAAGATATGGTTTAGAATATGTGTCTATTAATGTATATAAAGGATCTTAAAATTTAAGTCGTGATAGTTTGGCAAAATTGGTAAGTCCTATTCAAAAAAAACGTATTATTTAAAACAAATCAATTTTTCTCTTATCTGCTTTTAAAAATATTATAGATAATTTTAAAGGATATCAAAACATCAGAATATAATTGAATTTTTTTTTGATTTAACTTACTACATGTCTATGAAAATTCTCGTTACAGGATGCGCTGGATTCATAGGCATGCACCTATGCAAAAAATTACTAGATAAAAATTATGTAATTGGAATAGATAATATCAATTCTTATTATGATATAAATTTAAAAAAAGATAGATTGAAAATTCTCAAGAAATATAAAAAATTTAAATTCTTCAAATTGGATATTACTGATTTTAAAAAACTAAATAAAGTATTTAGTAAAATCAATCCATCCATAGTTATTCACCTTGCATCAGAGGTTGGTGTAAGAAACTCTTCGAAACGTCCTAGATCTTATATAAGTACAAATATTACTGGTTTTATAAATATTTTAGAAGCTTGTAAGGATAAAAATATAAAAAAAATATTTTATGCGAGTTCCTCAAGTGTTTATGGAAAGAATAAAAAAAAAAAATTTGTAGAGACATTAAATACTGACAAACCATTAAGTATTTACGCAGCAACAAAAAAAAGCGCTGAAGTATTAGCCGCAGCTTATAGTCATTTATATAATTTAACAACTATAGGATTAAGATTTTTTACAGTTTACGGTCCTTATGGTAGACCAGATATGGCTATTTATGATTTTACAGAGTCTATATATAAAAATAAAAAAATAAATATTTATGACAAAGGCAAACTGGGGAGAGATTTTACATATATTGATGATGTTATTTTTTATATAAATAAAATTTTAAGAAGAAAATTCTATAAAAATGAAATTTTAAATATTGGAAATACCGAAACTATAAAAGTAACAAAAATAATAAATTTATTAGAGAAAAATATAGGAAAAAAAGCAAAAATAAGCTTATCTAAAATACCAAAAACAGAGGTATACAAAACAAAAGCAGATATTACTAAACTTAAAAAAATAGGATCTATCAAAAAAAGAACACCTATAAAAAAAGGAATTTTACACTTTGTCAATTGGTACAAAGTTTATAAAAATATTATTTAAACATAATGAAACTTGTATCAGTAATTATGGCAGTGAGAAATTCAGAAAAGTATGTTGGGCAGGCAATCGAGAGTGTTTTATTGCAAACTTACAGGTATTTAGAATTTATAATTATAGATGATTGTTCTAATGATAAAACTTTTAGGATTATAAAAGATTATAAAGATAAAGATAAAAGGATTAAAATATATAGAAATAGAATTAGAAAAGGACCTGCTCAATCAAGAAACATAGCAATAAATTATGCAAAAGGGGAGTGGATTTCAATCATAGACTCTGATGATACTTTTTTTCCAAAAAAAATAGAGAAACAAATGCGTTTAGTAGAAAAAAAGAAAGAAGTTATTTTTGCAGGAACAAGTTTTATATTCACTGATGAAACAGGACAGCATAAAGCATATTACAAATATAAAAATAATTCTGAATTAATTAAAAAAAATATTTTAAAAAATAAAAATTTTCCACCGCATTCCTCTTATTTTATTAAAAAAAAATATTTAGAAATAATTAAGGGTTATAATCCAAGATATTTAATGGCACCTGATTATGATTTATTGTTAAGATTACAGATGTTCCAAAATAAAAAATTCAGTGTTTGTGAAGAAGTTCTAACTAAAGTAAGAATTCATGACAAAAATAGGTCTTTAAAAAAAATAAAAAACTTCTCACAATTAGACTTTGCTATTTTAGCAAATATATGTTTTCAAATATACTTAAAATTTCAAGTATATCCTTCTCAACAATATAACGACAAAGAATGGGAAAAATTTCAGTCATTAGTGAGATTATTTATAACTAAACTAAATTACTATAAATTTTTGGTTAATAAGCTTAAATATAAAAAAAGAAAAAAAATTCTAGAATATGTAAGATATTTTTTTGATATTAACTTTTTTAAAAGTTATTTTGTGGGTCATGTACTTCCTGTTAAATTTCAAAAAAAGTTTTTTTCAGTTTATAAAAAAAAATTTATTAAAGAAAGTGATAGGATCATAAAAAAAAACTTTTATAAACGAACACAAGCAAGTTAAACAAAATATGCAAGAAATATTAAATTTATTTAGTGTTTTAGACAAAAGATTTAAAAATAGTTTTTTTAAATTATTAATTTTTGTCTTTTTTACTTCTTTTTTACAATTCTTTCTATTGTCCTCTATTGTTTTGGTAATATCAATTATGGTTGATCCTAATCTTATATTCGAAAATAAATACTTTTTGTTAATTTATCAACTTGGTTTTCAAAATGAAAAACAATTTTTAAACTTTATCATTTTGTCATCTTTGTTTTTAGTTTTACTTTCAAGTGTCTCAAATCTAATGAATAACTATTTAATTTGTAAGTTTGCGAATTATTCAACTATAAATATAGAAAATACATTTTTTAATTTTTATATAAACTCAGATTACTCTTTTTTTAAAAAAAATTCGCAGAACAGATTAATTTCTAAATTGAAAGATAATCTTAATGTATTTGCTATGAAACTGTTTCCCTACATATTTGTTTTTTTTTCAGCATTTGCAACTTTGCTAGCAATAATAATAATTTTGTTATATGTAGATTTTAAAGCTACAATTTTAATTTTTTTATTACTTTCATCTGCATACTATTTCTTTTTTGTTTTTTTGAAATCAAAAATTAATTCTTTAAGTTTTCACAATTCAAAATTACATTTAATAAAAACTGAATTTATAGTTAATACTTTTAAAAATTTAAAAGTTTTAAAGTTTTTTTCCAAAAATAATTTCAAAAATATTCATTTTCAAAATTCTTTATTATTTGGAAAAAATTCAATAAAATTATTTGTAATTGAAACCTCCCCTAGAGTATTTATGGAATTAGTTTTATATGCAGGATCTTTGATTTTAATATTTTATTTTTATAAATTAGATAATCAATATTTGGATATATCTAAAATTGTTTTTTTTGGCTTAGCATCTTCAAAAGCATTACCATCTATAAATCAGATATTTACATCAATTGTGCATCTAAAATCTAGTATCCCATACATAAAATCTTTTGAAGACGAAATAAGTTATATTAAACAAAAAAAAATCAAATTCGGTGACTCTGAAAAAGAGTTAAAATTTAACGATAAAATTGTGTTAAAGAATGCAAGTTTTAGTTATCAAAAAGATGATAGATTTAACATTGAAAATTTAAATTTCTCTTTGAAAAAAACCAATTTCATTGGAATTTGTGGTAAGTCAGGCTCTGGCAAGACTACAATAGTCGACTTATTAGCAGGTATCTACATGCCGCATAAGGGTTCATTGATAATTGATAATACTGAAATAAACGAATTTAATCTTTCTGATTATAAAAAAATAGTTAGTTATGTTCCTCAAGAATTTTATGTAGGCGACAGCACAATAAAAGACTCTATTTTGTTTGGATCGACGAATTTTAATGAAGAAAATTTAAAATTTGCATTAAAATACTCTGGTGTTAATGAATTTATAAACAATCTTCCAAATAAATTAGATACATCAATAAGCGATAGAGGTATTAATTTAAGCCTAGGTCAAAAACAAAGAATTTCAATAGCACGAGCACTTTACAAAAGACCTTCAATTTTAATATTAGATGAAGCTACTAATTCATTAGATTTAATAAATGAAAAAAACATTTTAAGTAATCTAAAAGATTTAAAAAACGAAATGACAATTATTTTTATTTCTCATAAAGTTTCTTCACTTAATGTTTGTGATTATATATATTTAATAAAAGAAGGAACTATAAATGACAAAGGTTCATTTGAGTATCTTAAAAATAATTCTACTTATTTTGAAGAATTAAGAAGTTAATCATGAAAATTTCTAAAATTATAAATGTTGCTATTATAGGGTGTGGAAAAATTGCAGAAAAGCATGCAACAATATTAAGTTCAAAAAAATTAAAAAAATTAAAGTTAGTAGCAGTTTGTGATACCAAAAAAAATAAAGCAAAAAAATTTGCAAAAAAATTTAATGTTGATTTTTTTGATAATATAGACAATTTGTTAAAATTAATAAAAATTGATCTTGTGGTCATATGTACTTCTAGCGGTCATCATTATTCAAATGCATTAGCTATCTCAAGGTATAAAAAAAATTTGATTATTGAAAAGCCAATTTGTTTAAATTTATCTGAAGCAAAACAAATAATTAAAAAATTTGAAAAAAATAAAAATTATTTATTTGTAGTTATGCAAAATAGATTAAACCCTATGCTAAAATTATTGAAAGAAGCTATTAATAAGAAACTTTTAGGCAAAATTACAAGTATTTCAGTCAGAGTTTGGTGGTGCCGTGATCAAAAATATTATGATCAAGCTGCTTGGAGAGGGACTTGGAATTTGGATGGAGGTATCTTTTTAAATCAAGCAATACATCATATTGATATGATGCAATGGTTGTTAGGCCCAATTCATTCATTAAGCGCTATGATTAAAAGAAGATTAGTAAAAATTGAAACAGAGGATCTAGGACTCGCAATTTTTGAATTTAAAAACGGTATACTTGGAAATATTGAAGTAAGTACTGCACTAAGGCCAAAAAACTTGGAAAATTCAGTGACTATACTTGGTGAAAGTGGCAATATTAAAATTGGTGGTCTTTATATGAATAATCTAGAAATATACGAACTTAAAAATAAATTAATGGCAAAATCCCTTTTAAAAAAATATAAAAAATTAAATAAAAATAATCATCATTTATTTTATGAAGATGTTCAAAAAAAACTAACAGAAACAAATACCAATAGTAACCAAATTGTTGATGGCAAGGAAGCAATTAAAAGCTTAGAAATTGCTAAAGCAATTTACCAATCAGTAATCAAAAAAAAAAGAGTATTTTTACCAGCGAATACTAGGATAAATAATCAGCATAAAAAATTACTTTCTGAATTAAGAAAATAAATATATTGATACAAAAATAATGATAAAATTTGCAGATTTAAACTTACAGATTAGAGATATCAAAAAAGAAATATTAAACACCATAAGTAAGACAATAGACAATTCAGCATTTGTTGGTGGTGAAAATGTCAAAATTTTTGAAAATAATTTCAAAAAAGATTTAAATGCTAAATATTGTTTAGGTGTTGCAAATGGAACAGATGCTCTTGAAATAGCTATTGAGTCTTTAAATTTAAAAAAAAATAGTGAAGTATTAGTACCAGTAAATACTTGGATTTCTACAGCAGAAGCAGTTATAAGAAATAATCTTAAAGTTAAATTTGTTGATATTGATGATAATACATATTTAATTTCGTTAGACGATATAAGAAAAAAAATTACTAAGAATACATCAGCAATAATACCCGTTCACTTGTATGGTTATCCCTGCAAAATGGATGAAATTTTAAAAATTGCAAAAAAACACAAATTAAAAGTAATCGAAGATTGTGCCCAGGCACATTTTGCAGAATATAAATCAAAAAAAGTTGGAACATTTGGAGATGTTTCTTGTTTTAGTTTTTTCCCTGGTAAAAACTTAGGGGCTATGGGAGATGCTGGAGCAATAATTACAAACTCAAAAAAAATACATACAAAATGCAAAATGATTGCTAACCATGGAGGTTTAAAAAAAAATTCTCATATTATAATCGGAAGAAATAGCAGGTTAGATAATTTACAAGCTGGAATATTAAACATTAAATTAAAGAAACTTAATTTTTGGACAAAGCAAAGAATAAAAAATGCTGGTATTTATGAAAAATTTTTAAATCAAAATAAAAATATTGTACTACCAGTTCACGAAAGTAAATCTAAACATGTTTATCATCTTTATGTTATTAAAGTGAAGCAAAGAAGTAAACTTATTAGATTTTTAAATAAAAATAACATTCAAACAAGTATTCATTATCCAAAAATACTCTCAGAAGTACCTGCTTTGAAAAAAATTACAGGGAAGAACTCAATTATTACCGCAAAGCAAAACTCAAAAAAAATAATAAGTTTACCTATTGGAGAGCATTTAAATGAAACTCAAATAAAAATAATATGTAAATTAATCAATAAATTTTATAATCATACGACGTGAGTAAAATTTTGATTATTTCTGGTCAATTTATTCCTTTTACAAAATCAATTGGTGGAATTTTGAGAGTATATTCTTTTATTAAATTACTAAAGAAAAAACATGATGTTTTTTTACTAGTAAGCAAACCTATAAGTAATAAAAATTATGGTTATTTGGGTTTGCCTAGAAAGGACCTTAGTAAAGTAAATATAAATTATATTTCAAATAAAAGTCCCAAAATTACGTCATCGATGTTTAATTATAAGCTACTCAGAAATATATTCTATCTCCTTGGTTTTGATTACGCTTTTTATTTAAACAGAAAATATCTTGAAAAATGTGATGATTTAATAAAAAAAAATAATATTAATTATGTAATAGTTTCCTCTCCCCCTTTCTCACTTTTTTATTTAGTGAAAGAAATAAAGAAAAGATTTAAAAATGCTAAAATAATTTTAGATTATAGAGATGGATGGTCAACCAGAATAAACAACATTTTTCTTTTTCCATTTAAATATATAGTAAAAACCTTTATAGAGAAAAAAATATTAAATTATTCAGATTATATAATTGCAGCCACCTTTAATATAAAGTCAAAAGTGAGTAGTTTAGTTAGGAATAAAAAAAAAATTATATTAATTAGAAATGGTTTTTTATCGAAACCAAAAAAAAAACAAAAAAAAAATAAAAAAATAAAAATTGGATATTTTGGTTTAATTTCAGATGATAATTCTAGCTATAGAAATATAAGAATTATTTTTGATACAATAAAAAAAAATAAAATTCTTCAAGATAAATTTATTTTTGAGTTTTATGGAAATAACGATATTCAGAGTGAGAGTATTAAATGTTTTAATTCATTCAAATTTAAAAAAAATATAAGTTATAAAAATGCACTCAGTAAAATGACTGAAATGGATTTTTTATTGATAATTCATACTGAAAAATCAACATCTAAAGAAATGGTAACTTCAAAGTTTTATGATTATCTTTCTTCTGGGTCTCCTATAATAAATATTTCGTCAGGGAAAAACGAAGCAGGAGAAATAATAAAAAAATATAATTTAGGAAAAAACATTAATTATTTAGAGGATGATTTAAGTAATTTTTTCGAAAATCTAAAAAGAAACAAAAAAAAATTAAAATGGAATAAAAATTTAAAAATTTTTAATAGAGATTATCAAAACAAGAAATTATTAAAGATAATATATTGATGAAAAAAAAAGTTAGTATAATTATTCCAGTATTCAAAAATATACATTTTTTAAAAAAATCATTATCATCAGCTGTTAACCAAACATATAAAAATATTGAAATAATAATAGTAAATGATGGTAACAATAACGATGATAAAAAAGAAATTTATAAAATTATAAATACATTTAAAAAAAAAATTTTAGTTATTAATCTTAAAAAAAACCAAGGTGTAAGTAATGCATTAAACGAGGGTATAAAAAAAAGTACTGGAGGTTATTTATCATGGTTAAGTCATGATGATTATTTTCATTTAAAGAAAACAGAAATGCAGGTAGATTATTTAGAAAAAAAATGTGCTAAAATATGTTCCTGTGATTTTGTGGAAATAAATAAAATTAGCAATTTCAAAATTGATAGGATTTTAGATGATAAATATTTAGAAGATCAAGTTCTATCCATTATATTGAATGACTCACTTCATGGATGCAGTTTGTTAATAGATAAGGAGTGCTTTAATAATTTTTCATTTAATAAAAAATATAAGCATATTCAGGATTATGATATTTGGTATAGAATGAGTGAAAAATACCAATTTATTCACTTAAAAAAAAAGCTTTTGTATTCTAACAAACATATCTCCCAGACTTCTTATATAAAAAAAGATGAAAGTGTTTCAGAAAAATTAAAATTTTATGAGGATTTAATTGATGAAAAGCTACTATTTTATAATTTCAATTTATTTACTTATGTATTTAAATTTATATATAGAAGCATTTTAATTTACAAATCACCTACATTAGCAATCACTGTGCTTAAAAAGTTTCTATTTTATAATTTTTATAATTATTTTCGTTTATATATAAAGAGAAATTAATAATACTAAATAATGCTTAAAGAAAAAATAACTAATTTT